>NZ_JBSFNF010000006.1:227173-314462 GCF_053586955.1 Nocardia sp. NPDC003726
CTATCGGGGCCCGGCGTGATCACGGCGACGCCGACTCCGGTGCGGCGCGGGATGCCGCGACCCGGGGCGATCAGGCCGTCGAGTCTTCTGCCGCCCGGGCTCCTGTCACCGGGCAGGCCGACCGGGATCGATCCGGCGCACCGGCTGCCAACACGTCCGCGCCGGAGCCTGCCGACGGGCCCGCTCCCGTGCCGAGCGGTGATCTGTTGCGCGAGGTGGAATCCGCGTGGGCGGACATTCGCGCCAAGGTGCGTGAGTTCGGCGCGGCCGTGCAGGCGATGCTCGCCGGTGCGTCGGTCGCCCGGGTGGAGGGCGAGGTGATCGTCTTCGCGCACCAGCACGCGCCGTTGGCCCAGCGCCTGTCCGATCCGCGCAATCTCGAGGCGGTCCGGTCGGCGGTGCGTGCCGTGCTCGGCCGCGACCACGAGGTGCGCTGGGAAGCGGGCGGCGCGCCGCAACGGCCGGCCCCGGCTCCCCGATCGGGCGCCGCCGCGAACCGGACCCGCGGGCAGGCGGCCAATCCGCCGGGACGTGAATCCGGCAACGCGGCAGGCCGCGGAACTGCCGCGCCCGCGCCTCGCTTCTCCCGCCCGAGCCAGGCGAAGAACGCCGACAAGGCGGGCGGCGCGGGGCGTTCCCGGCCCGGCGGCGCCGATCAGCGCCCGTATCCGGCGGACGACGACATCCCGCCGCCCGACTACCCCGACCTACCCGACGACCCGGGCCCCGCGGACTATCCGCGCTACGACGCCGCGCCGAGTGCGGACGTCGCGGCCGCCGACCTGGACTGGGACCGGGCCCGGGTCATTCCCGCCTCGACCCCGGAAGAGGAGCAGGAGATGATGGCCGCCGCGGCCGATCCGGTGGCTCCCGGCGACCGGCGCGACCCGGACGAGGTCGCCCTCGAATTGCTGAAGAGTGAGCTTGGTGCCACACGGCTGGATGGTTGACAACCACCGCTCTCACGACGTTAAGTTAACCGGAGTTCGCACTCCACGGTAGTATGGACGGGTAGCCGGGAGCTTCGGTACGCCGACGTTCTATGGTATGCCCAGGCGTACGGGCGACCTGGCCGTGCGTTCGTCCTTGCCTGCCTGGTTTTGTACAGCGTTAGGAACGGTCGGCCGCAAGGCCGGTCGGCGAGGTCAGCCGCAGCCATACCGCACCCGCGGTGTCGCCGCATAGGAGCGCTCGGACGGACGAACGTACCGGCCGACCGCACAGGAGCGCTCGGACGGACGAACGTCCGGCCGCCGCAATTGAGGAAGGAACACTCCATGACCACAGAGGCCTACATTTACGAGGCCATCCGCACTCCGCGCGGCCGTGGCAAGAAGAACGGCTCGCTGCACTCGGTCAAGCCGATCGACCTGACTGTTGGTCTGATCCAGGAACTGCGCGGCCGCTTCCCCAACCTCGACGAGGACCGGATCTCCGACCTGATCCTCGGCGTGGTGGCGCCGGTCGGCGACCAGGGCGCGGACATCGCCCGTACCGCGGTCACCGTGGCCGGCCTGCCCGACACCGTCGGCGGCTTCCAGCTCAACCGCTTCTGCGCCTCCGGCCTCGAGGCGGTCAACCTCGCCGCCCAGAAGGTGCGCTCCGGCTTCGACGACCTGGTCATCGCCGGTGGCGTCGAGTCGATGTCGCGCGTGCCGATGGGCTCCGACGGCGGCGCGTGGGCGCTGGACCCGGCCACCAACTACGACACCTACTTCGTCCCGCAGGGCGTCTCCGCGGACCTGATCGCCACCATCGAGGGCTTCAGCCGCGACGACGTCGACGCCTACGCGGTGCGCTCGCAGGAGCTGGCCGCCAAGGCCACCACCGGCGGCTACTTCGCCAAGTCGATCGTTCCGGTCAAGGACCAGAACGGCATCGTGGTGCTGGACAAGGACGAGCACATGCGCCCCGGCACCACCGCCGAGGATCTGGCCAAGCTGCAGCCCTCCTTCGCCGTGATCGGTGAGATGGGCGGCTTCGACGCGGTGGCGCTGCAGAAGTACCACTTCGTCGAGAAGATCAACCACGTGCACCACGGCGGCAACAGCTCCGGCATCGTCGACGGCGCCGCGCTCGTGCTGATCGGTTCGGAAGAGGCGGGCAAGGCCTCCGGCCTGACCCCGCGTGCGCGCGTCGTCGCGACCGCCACCAGCGGCGCGGACTCCACCATCATGCTGACCGGCCCGACCCCGGCCTCGAAGAAGGTGCTGGCCAAGGCGGGCCTGACCCTCGACGACATCGACCTGGTCGAGATCAACGAGGCGTTCGCCTCCGTGGTGCTGAAGTTCCAGAAGGACCTGAACATCCCGGACGAGAAGCTGAACGTCAACGGCGGCGCCATCGCGATGGGCCACCCGCTCGGCGCGACCGGCGCGATGATCACCGGCACCATGGTCGACGAGCTGGAGCGCCGCAACGGCCGCTACGCGCTGATCACCCTGTGCATCGGTGGCGGCATGGGCGTGGCCACCATCATCGAGCGGGTCTGAGCCCCAACCGACAGCTGAGAATTCACGCGGCGTGAGCGTCAGGCCCGGAGGCGGCAGCCTGCGTAACCACGTAGGGCCGCGAACGCCGCCAATTCACTTAGGAGACACAGAGCTGTGAGCGAAACCAACATGATCGGTTGGGAGCAGGATTCGGACGGCATCGTCGTGCTGACGATGGACGACCCGAACCAGGGCGCCAACACGATGAACGAGCTGTACAAGAAGTCGATGACGGCCACCGTCGACCGGCTGGAGGCGGAGAAGGACAACATCACCGGTGTCGTCCTGACCTCCGCGAAGAAGACCTTCTTCGCCGGCGGCGACCTGAAGAACATGATGAAGGTCGGCCCGGACGACGCCCAGGCGCTGATGGAGGAGCTCACCGAGATCAAGAGCGCCCTGCGTCGCCTGGAGCAGCTGGGCAAGCCGGTCGTCGCCGCGATCAACGGCGCGGCGCTCGGCGGTGGCCTGGAGATCGCGCTGGCCACCCATCACCGCATCGCGGCGGACGTGCCCGGTTCGCAGATCGGTCTGCCCGAGGCCACCCTCGGCCTGCTGCCCGCGGGCGGCGGCATCATCCGCACCGTGCGCATGCTCGGCCTGCAGAACGCCCTGATGCAGGTGCTGCTGCAGGGCCAGCGCAACAAGCCGGCCAAGGCCAAGGAGATCGGCCTGATCGACGAGCTGGTCGGCTCGATCGAGGAGCTGGTTCCCGCCGCCAAGGCGTGGATCAAGGCCAACCCCGAGGCCGGCGTGCAGCCCTGGGACAAGAAGGGCTTCAAGATCCCCGGCGGCACCCCGTCCTCCCCGGCCTTCGCGGCCAACCTGCCCGCGTTCCCCGCGAACCTGCGCAAGCAGATCAAGGGTGCGAACATGCCCGCGCCGCGCGCGATCATGTCCGCCGCGGTCGAGGGCTCGCAGGTCGACATCGACAACGCGTCGCTGATCGAGTCCCGCTACTTCGTGCACCTGCTCACCGGCCCGGTCGCGAAGAACATGATCCAGGCGTTCTTCTTCGACCTGCAGACGATCAACAACGGCGGCTCGCGTCCGAAGGACGTGCCGAAGAAGGAGATCAAGAAGGTCGGCGTGCTCGGCGCGGGCATGATGGGCGCGGGCATCGCGTACGTCTCCGCGAAGGCGGGCTACGAGGTCGTGCTGAAGGACGTCTCGATCGAGGCGGCCGAGCGCGGCAAGAACTACTCCGAGAAGATCGAGGCCAAGGCCCTCTCCCGGGGCAAGACCACCGAGGAGAAGTCCAAGGCGCTGTTGGACCGGATCAAGCCGACCGCGGACGCGGCCGACTTCGCCGGCGTCGACTTCGTCATCGAGGCCGTCTTCGAGAACACCGAACTCAAGCACAAGGTGTTCCAGGAGATCGAGGACATCGTCACCCCCGACGCGCTGCTCGGCTCGAACACCTCCACCCTGCCGATCACCGGTCTCGCGACCGGCGTGAAGCGCCAGGAGGACTTCATCGGCATCCACTTCTTCTCGCCGGTCGACAAGATGCCGCTGGTGGAGATCATCAAGGGTGAGAAGACCTCGGACGAGGCGCTGGCCAGGGTGTTCGACTACACCCTCGCCATCAAGAAGACCCCGATCGTCGTCAACGACAGCCGCGGCTTCTTCACCTCTCGCGTGATCGGCACCTTCGTCAACGAGGCGATCGCCATGCTCAAGGAGGGCATCGAGCCCGCCACCATCGAGCAGGCCGGTCTGCAGGCGGGCTACCCGGCCGCGCCGCTGCAGCTGTCGGACGAGCTGAACATGAAGCTCATGCAGAAGATCGCCAAGGAGACCGAGGAGGCCGCCCAGTCCGGCGACACCACCCTCGGCAGCAAGCGGCACCCGGCGCAGGACGTCATCGACTACATGGTGGCCGAGGGCCGTCCGGGCCGCCTGGAGAAGGCGGGCTTCTACGAGTACGACGAGAACGGCAAGCGCACCGGTCTGTGGCCCGGCCTGCGTGAGCACTTCAAGACCACGGCGGACTTCGGTGTCCCGCTGCAGGATCTGATCGACCGCATGCTGTTCGCGGAGGCGATCGAGACCCAGAAGTGCTTCGACGAGGGCGTGCTCACCTCCACCGCCGACGCCAACATCGGCTCGATCTTCGGCATCGGCTTCCCGGCCTGGACCGGTGGTGTGCACCAGTTCATCGTCGGTTACCCCGGTGGCCAGGAGGCCTTCGTGGAGCGCGCCGACTACCTCGCCAAGACCTACGGCGAGCGCTTCGAGGTTCCGGCCTCGCTGCGCAAGTAGTCGCGCGACGCAAACGCAGCGGCGAAGCCCGCCATCGCTTTTCGCGGTGGCGGGCTTCCGCTGTGTTCCCGCCCGTGAATCTTCGCGTCCGTTCGGCGCGATAAGTTGGCAGACGTGCCGAGACGTAGTCGCCATGCTCTGATCGCCAGTTGCGCCCTCGCGCTCGCCTCGGCCCCGGTGGCGGTTGCCGATCCGGGGGCGGCGCCATCGGTGCGCTTGCTGGGCGAGCAGGTCGTCGCATCGGGCGTGAATTTCGCAGGCACCGCCGTCGGCGGCCTCTCCGGCA
Source organism: Nocardia sp. NPDC003726 (assembly GCF_053586955.1). Taxonomy (NCBI): domain Bacteria; kingdom Bacillati; phylum Actinomycetota; class Actinomycetes; order Mycobacteriales; family Nocardiaceae; genus Nocardia; species Nocardia sp. NPDC003726. The sequence continues at coordinate 232,217 of NZ_JBSFNF010000006.1, forward strand.
TCGATTACTCGCCGCGTACCGGCGAATTCGTGCTGATCAGCGACGACCGATCGAACAAGAACCCCGCGCGGTACTACACCGCGCGCTTCGAGGTGGGCGAGGGCGGAGTCGGGCCGGTGACGTTCACCGGCACCCGGCCGCTGCTCACCGCGGCGGGCGTGCCCTACGCGCCGATGTCGGTGGACCCCGAGGAGATCCGAGTGGACCCGTGGACCGGCGATTACTACTGGACGCAAGAGGGTGAGCGGGACGGCGCCGTGCTGCAGGACCCGTCGGTGCGGATCGCGCACCCGGACGGCTCCTACGCCGGTGAGCTCCCTATTCCGGAGAACGAGCGGATGCTCCCCGGCTCAGGGCCGCGCCAGAATCAGGCGCTGGAGGGCGCGACCTTCCTCGCGGGCGGCACACTGTTCGCCACCGCGACGGAAGAGTCGCTGCTGCCGGACGGTCCTGCGGCGACTACGACGAGCGGGTCTCTCACTCGGATCACCGTCCAGGCTCGATCCGGGCCGGTGCTGGCCCAGTACGCGTATCCGCTGGACCCGGTCTTCGCCGAGTCGCGGCCGGAGCCAGGTCGCGGATCGAACGGGATCGCCTCCATCCTCGCCGCCGATCCGCTCGACCCCGCGAAAGTGCTTGTGCTGGAACGATCCTTCTCGCCGGGGACGCCCAACAAGATCCGCCTCTACGAGGCCGACCTGAGCGCCGCGACCAACATCATCGATGCCCCGATCGGCGCGGCTCGCCCGGCGGCCAAGCGGTTGCTGGTGGATCTCGACGACGTCGGACTCCCCGCCGTCGACAATGTCGAGGGCATGACCTGGGGTCCGCGCCTGCCGTCCGGCGAGCGGACGTTGGTGCTGGTCAGCGACGACAATTTCGACAGCCGCCAGATCACCCAGGTCATCGCCCTCGCGGTGGCCTAATCCGTCGGCCGCAGCTGCTCGGCGGCGGCCTGATACGCGGCGGCCGCCCTGGTGAAGTAGTCGAACAGCACCTCGCGCTGTTCGGGTGTGTAGCCGCCGATGATCTCGCCGATGCGCTGCCGCGCGGGGGCGAGCACCTCGTCGAGATCGGCGGGCTTGCCGATCAATTCGACGATCACCTTGCGACGGTCGCCCGGGACGGGTGCGCGGCGGACATAGCCCGCGTCCTCCAAGCGGTCGATCAGCCGCGTGGTCGGGCCGGTGGTCAGTCCGCTGCGCGCACCGAGTTCGCCCGGCGTCATCGGGCCGGCCAGTTCGAGGATGTTGAGCGCGTAGAGATCGGTGGCGCCGAGATCGACCGCCCGCGCCCCCGCTTGTCCGTGCAGCATCACCGCGCTCAGATAGCGCCGGTAGACCTCGCTGGCGTCCGAGCGGACGCCGCGCGCCGCGGACTCCTGGCTGGGTTCAGATGTCGACACGGTTTCCTCCGCACCTAATGTCTTCTTTCGTAAAGAGAGTTCTGTAAAGAAGAAAGCTCTCCTAAGAAGTAACCTATCATGGGCGGCGTGCTTGGCCCCAGCTGCTCCGGATATCCGCACGGGTAGACCCGACGTGGCGATGGTCACACTCGAGACGACACTCGCAAAGGTGCGCCGGAGCGTCCTTTTCGCGCTGGTCAACGAGTTCCGATCGGAACGATCGGCGGCGCGGAACACGCGGACGCGGAACACACCCGACCTGTTCGGAAACGTCACCCGCGTGATACCGGGCCGCGCTACGTTGGAGTATGCGCAGGCATATCGGACCCGGCGTCCGGAAGCCGGCGCGGAATTGGTCGCCGATGTCGCCGATTCGATGTGAGTGTTCGAGGTGATCACATGAATCCACAGACGCGTTCGGGCCGGGTGCGCCCGGAATCTTCTGCGGCCGAGGCGAAGACGCAGCGGCAGACGCCCGTCGACATCGCCGACGAACTCGAGGCGATGGGCCTGTCCGGTGCGGTGGAGATCGGGCGCGGCGGATTCGGGGTGGTCTACCGCTGCGTCCAGACCGCGCTGGACCGTGTGGTCGCGGTGAAGGTGCTGCCATCGGAGATCGACCAGGAGAGCCGGGAGCGGTTCCTGCGCGAGGAACAGGCCATGGGCAGGCTGTCGGGCCACCCGAACATCGTGGACATACTCCAGGTGGACGTGACGCCGACCGGCATGCCGCTCATCGTCATGCCGTACTGCACCCATGGGTCGCTGGAGAAGCTGATCCGCGAGCAAGGCCCCTTGACGTGGGCGGATTCGCTACGTGCCGGGGTCAAGCTGGCGGGCGCCATCGAGAGCGCCCACCGCGCCCGGATTCTGCACCGTGACGTGAAACCGGCCAATGTGCTGCTCAGCGGCTACGGCGAACCGCAGCTGACGGATTTCGGCATCGCCCGCATCCCGGGCGGCTTCCGGACGTCGAGCAGCATGATCACCGGTTCGCCCGCGTTCACCGCGCCGGAGGTCCTCAAAGGCGACGAGCCGACCGTCCGCTCCGACGTCTACGGCCTCGGTTCGACGCTGTTCGCCTTGCTCACCGGGCACGCGGCCTTCGAGCGGCAGGCGGGTGAACGGGTGGTCGCGCAGTTCCTGCGGATCACCACCCAGCCGGTGCCCGATCTGCGGGAACAGGACATTCCACCGGATGTCGCCACCGTCATCGAACAGGCCATGGCGCCGAATCCGCGGGATCGTCCGGCCAGCGCCTACGAGTTCGGCGAAATGCTGCGCACCGTGCAGCGCGGACACGATCAGTTGCCGGACGAGATGGCCCTGCTGGAGACCACGCCGGAGCCGGAGCCGGCCACCCCGGCCGCCGTCGGCGATCCGACCATGGCGTGGACGGGCTCGCGTCCAGCGGTCACCGCGCGGCGCAGTTGGCCGCTGACGCTGCGGCCCGCCGTCTCCCAGCATCCGACGGCCGTGCCGACGGCGCCGCCGACGGCCGTGACCAAGTTCCGGCCGCCGACGCCGACGCGCGAGCCGATAGCGCGCCCGCGGCTGCTGGACATCCTGCGGGCGGGCGGGCGGCGCAGGCTGGCGGTGATCCACGCGCCCGCGGGCTTCGGCAAGAGCACGCTGGCCGCACAGTGGCGCGCCGAGCTCACCGAAGGCGATGTCGCGGTCGCGTGGATCGGTATCGACCGCGACGACGACAACGAGATCTGGCTGCTGGCCCATCTGATCCAGGCGATCCGGCGGGTGCATCCCGAGGTCGGCGCCGGTCTGGAACAGGTGCTGGAGGAGCGGCCCGCCGACGCCGCCGCCTTCGTGATCCCCACCCTCATCGACGAGATCCACGCGGCGGGCAAGACGGTGGTGGTGATCGTCGAGGACTGGCAGCGGATCACCGACGCGGGGGCGCATCGCGCGATGGAGGCCCTGCTGGACAACGGCTGCCACCACCTGCGTTTCGTGGTGACCAGCCGCGAGCAGTCCGGCCTGCCGACCAGCCGCATGCGGGTGCACGACGAACTGGTCGAGATCGGCTCGGCCGCGCTGCGCCTCACCGAAGCCGAAACCCGTCAGATTCTCGTGGATCGCAACGGGTTCGACCTGACGCCCGAGCAGGTCACCGAGATCCACACCGCCACCGACGGCTGGCCTGCGGCCATCCAGCTGGTCGGCCTGTCCTTGCGCGGCAACGCCGACCCGGCCCAGTTGATCGCCACCCTCTCCGAGGGCAACCACGGCATCCGCGAATACCTGGCGGAGAACGTTCTGGACACCCTGGAACCGAAAATGCTCGAGTTCCTGATGTCGATCGCGGTGACCGAACGGGTGTGCGGCTCGCTCGCCGCCGCTCTGTCCGGGGAGCCGGACGCCGAACAGCTGCTCGAGCAGGCCGAGCAGCGCGAGCTGTTCCTGCGGCGCATCGAGCACGACCCCGAGTGGTTCCGGATGCAGCCGCTGTTCGCCGAGCATCTGCGGACCCGGCTCGAGCGCGTCCACCCCGGAAAGCTGAAGTCGCTGCACCGCAAGGCCTCGCGCTGGTACGCCGAACACCAGTTGCTGCGCAAGTCGGTCGACCACGCGCTGGCGGCGACCGACCTGAAGATGGCGCTGGACCTGCTCGAGGGCGGCGGGATGGATCTGATCGACGGTTCCCGCCTAGCCACCCTGCTCGGCAGCGTGTCGAAATTGCCGATGCAGCAGGTGGCCTCGCGCTCGAAGTTGCTGATGGCGGTGGCGAGGGCGAACGTCAACCTCCAGCAGTCCGGCGCGGCGCGCAACGCGCTGGGCAGGCTGTCGAACATCCTGGCCCGCGGCGCCACCGGCGATGCCGACGTGCGCGTGCAGCGTTGCCAGGCGGCCGTGCTCGCCGCCGCCGATCAGATCGCGCGCGACCATACCGAGGGCGTGCTGGACCGGGTCGCCGACTGTCTGCGGGAGCCGGACGATCTACCCGCGTGGACGGTCTCGACGGCGGCGAACCTCACCTCCTTCGTTCGCCTGTGCGGATTCGACTTCGAGGGCGCGCGCGAGATCCAGGAATGGGCCGAGGAGTATCACGAACGCTCGAAGGATTCGCTCGGCCTGGTGTTCGGCCGCTGCGGCCAAGGCGCGGCCGCCTACGAACAACTAGACGTCGCCACCGCGACCCGCTGTTTCCAGCAGGCGTGGGATTCCGCGCGAGAGCGCTCTGGCCCGCGCTCGCACGCGATGCGCGTGGCCGCCGCGTTGCTCGGTGAGATGAGCTACCGCGCAGGCGATCTGGACACCGCCGACCTGCGGCTCGACGAGAGCCACCAGCTGGTCACCCGCGTCGGACCGGTGGATTTCCTGATCTCCACCTTCGTCGTCGGCGCCCGGGTCAAGGCGGTTCGCGGGGACCTGTTCACCGCCGCCACCCGGCTGGACGAGGGCGCGCGCATCGCCGCCGACAACCGCCTGCCCCGGCTGTCCGCGCACATCAGGGCCGAACGGCTGCGCCTGGGGCTGCCGCTGGAGGCCGCGGACCGCCGGTACACCGATCTCAGCGAGTCGACGCCGTTGCAGGCGGCGCACCGGCTGACCGGCGCCGCCCTGCTCACCGCGGAGGCCGAGGAACTCGCCGTCATCCGCGCGCTGCTCGCCGACCACCGGCTCGGCTCCGACGATCGCGCCGTGCGCCGCGCTCGCGCGCTCTACGACCACACGCGCCAGAAGCACCGCCCCCGAGCGCAATTGGACGCCGCGCTGCTGCTCGCGGAATGCCTGGCCGCCGCGGGCTGGGTGGGCGAGGCCACCAACCTGCTGCTGCCCGCCGTCGCGACCTGCGCCGACCTCGGCTGGACGAGGCCGCTGCTGGACGCGGGCCCCGGCGTGGTCGGCATCCTGCGCGTGCTGCGCACCGACCTGCCCGCCTCGGCGCAGGTCGGTGACATCGAACTGCCCGCCTCGTTCCTGGACGAACTGTTGAACGAGGCGGGCAGCAAGATCTACTGAACGAACCGGATCACGGCTGCCACCACGGGCGCAGCGGCACGGTCCAGTCGCCGTCGGACGGCACCTTGACGCCGAGCACCTGGTGCAGTTGCACCACGTTGCGCTGGAAGCCGAGCCGGCAGCCGGCCATGTACAGTCCCCACACCTTCGCGGTGCCCTCGCCGACCTCCGCGACGCAGGCGTCCCAGTTGGCGACCAGGTTCTTGCACCATTCGTGCAGGGTCAGGGCGTAGTGCTCGCGCAGGTTCTCCTCGTGCAGCACCTCGAGCCCGATGTTTTGGATCTCGGAGATGATCCGGCCGGAGCCGATCAGCTCGCCGTCGGGGAACACGTAGCGGTCGATGAAATCACCCGCCTTGGTGGTGCGGGTGTTGTCCGGGCGGGTGATGCAGTGGTTCAGGAACAGGCCGCCGTCGCGCAGCTTGTTCTTGATGTACTCGAAGTAGTACGGGTAGTTGTGCACCCCGATGTGCTCGGTGAGCCCGATCGAGGACACCGCGTCGAACTCGCCCTCCGGCACGTCGCGGTAGTCGGAGTGCCGCACCTCGGCCAGATCGGCCAGGCCCTCCTCGGCGATCTTCTTCTGCGCCCAGTCCGCCTGCTCGGCCGAGAGCGTCGCGCCGATCACCTTGACGCCGCGCTTGGCGGCGTAGCGCACCATGCCGCCCCAGCCGCAGCCGATGTCGAGCAGCCGGTCGCCCTCCTTCAACCGCAGCTTCTCGAAGACCAGGCGGTACTTGTTCTCCTGTGCCTGCTCGAGCGTCCAGCTCTCGTCGCCGTAGGCCGCGCAGGTGTAGGTCATCGACGGGCCGAGTACGTACTCGTAGAAGGCGTTCGACACGTCGTAGTGGTGGTGGATGGCTTCGGCGTCGCGCGTCTTGGAGTGGCGCAGCCCCTCGAAAGCGATCCGCCGCCAGCGCGGCAGCGTCTCCTGCGGCGGCGGGGCGACCGGCTTGAGCCGCTCCCAGCCCAGCGAGCGCGCGATGGTCACCAGGGCCAGCGCGGACGGACGGCGGAACTTCAACCCGTCCATCGCCTTCAGGAGCTCGTACGGATCACCCGGGTGCACGCCGCTGGCGGTCATGTCGCCCGAGATGTAGGCGCGGGCCATGCCGAGGTCACCGGGGGCCGTGGCCAGATAGTTGATGCCGCGCGGGGTCCGGATGTCCAGGGCGAACCGCGAGTCCTCGGGGCCGGTCGCGCTGCCGTCGTAGGCCGTCAACCAGATCGGGACTTCGCCCTCGACGAGGGTCTCGAAGATCTCGGCAATGCTGAGTTTGGTCCCGAGATCGGCAAAGACATCGGAACGGTCCTTGAATGTCGTCATTTGCGTTGCACCGCCTTCGAATACAAATCCAGCAGGCGCTGGTCCGGGTCGTAGCGTTTCTTCAGTTCGGTGTAGGTGTTTCCGCCGTAGAGCGCCGCGAACTCATCCTTGTCGTAATAGGAATCCGAGTACAGCGACTTGTGACCGTCGAATTCGGTCACCTTCTGCTCGATGGCGCGATTGGCCGCGCCCTCCTGCTGCCCGGGGACGGTGGGCACGGCCGACCAGAATCCGACGTTGACGTAGGTGCGGCCCGGCTCCAAGGGATACAGCGGCCAAGTGCGTCCGCCGGGGCGTTCGGCGCCGCCGGTCTCGCGCAAACGCAGCGGGCACAGCCAGATCGGCTCGATCGGGATCTCGCGCAGGAACCACTCCATGAAGTCGGCGGTGCGTTCCACCGGCACTTCGATGTCCTGCACGACCCGCTCCCGTGGGGGATTGCCCTTGCGGGCCTCCAGCTTGTCGCCGATGTCGTACTTGTGGTCCAGGGCCACCAGCTTCCAGTAGAAGCTGCTGCGCCGGTAGCGCTTCGGCCAGAACCGGCGGATCTTCGGATTCTGCGTGCCGAAGGCGCGCGAGCACCAGAACCAGTCGGTGTCCCAGCGCCACAGGTAGTCGTGGAGGGTCAGGCGGTCGCGCTTGGGCGTGTCGCCGTCGTGCTGGATGGACCGGTAGTAGATGTCCATTCCGGTGTAGTCGCTGACCGGGCCGGGTTCGTCGGTCCTGCGGCCCAGCGTCAGATAGCTCTCCTCGGCGGAGAACACGACGCCGTCGAGATAGTCGACGGGCTCGCCCGCGTGCACCCGGTCGGTGACGATCGTCGCGAGGGTGGCCTCCAGTTCGCGCAGGTCCCGGAAGCGCAGATGCCGCAGCGCGACGTACGGCTGGACTTCTTCCAGCTCGATCTTGAGCCGGACCGTGTAGCCCAGCGTGCCGTAGGAATTCGGGAAGCCGCGGAACAGATCGGCGTGTTCGTTGTCCGGCGTGGCGGTGAGGATCTCGCCCGCGCCGGTCAGCACGTCCATCTCCAGCACCGACTCGTGCGGCAGGCCGCTGCGGAAGGAGGTGGACTCGATGCCGAGTCCGGTGACCGCGCCGCCCAGCGTGATGGTTTTGAGCTGGGGGACCACCAGCGGCGCGAGCCCGTACGGGAGGGTGGCGGCGACCAGCTCCTCGTAGGTGGTCATGCCGGCCACGTCGGCGGTTCTCGCGGCGGGGTCCACCGCGATCACCCTGGTCAGCCCCGAGACGTCGAGGCCGGGCGCGGTGTTCTTGGCCCTGGCGCGGAATAGGTTCGAGGTCTTCTTGGCCAAACGGACGTTGGCGTGCTCGGGTATGGCGCGGTAACTCGCCAGGAGGCGGTCCACGCCCGCTCGATGCGCGGCAAATCCTGATTCGCGTGCGGCCGGTGGGTGTCCGGCCTTCCCCAACAGACTCACTGCCACCCCTCGACGCTAGTACGGACCATTCGGCGGGGCCACCGCTCGGCCACGGTCGTGGAGAAATGTCACGCATATGTTGCGAAGGGGAATACCGAATTGTCCGGAGAAGTTCGCCACACGCTGCGCCCTCGCCGCTTCGCTCCGGCGCGGGCAGGGCAGGATGGAGATCCGTCGAGACACCGCATCCGGACAAGGAGCTCATTGTGGGACAGGTCAGCGCCAGTAGTTCGATCGACGTGGCGGCGGACCCGCAGCGTGCGCTGGAGGCCATCGCCGACTACGACACGGTGCGTCCGCGCATCCTCTCCTCGCACTACCGCGACTACAAGGTGGTCGAGGGCGGCAAGGGCGCGGGCACCGTCGCGGAGTGGACGTTGCAGGCCACCGAGAAGCGCTCGCGCAACGTGCACGCGGTGGTCACGGTGTCCGATTCCATTGTCACCGAGCGTGACTCGAACTCCACCTTGGTGAACACCTGGACCGTCACCCCGGAGGGCACGGGCGCGCGGGTCACGCTGCGCACCACCTGGAAGGGCGCTGGCGGCATCGCGGGCATCTTCGAGGGCATCTTCGCGCCGCTCGGGCTGAAGAAGATCCAGGCCGAAGTGCTCGCCAACCTGCAGCGCGAACTGGCCTGATCGGACGGACGCGACGACGGTCCGTTCGGGCCGTCGTCGCGGGTCTGCACGCGGTCTACTCGGCCGCGACGTCGAAGAGGTTTCCCTCGGGATCGGCCAGCGTCGTCCACTTCATGCCCCACTCGTCGAAGTCGGCGACGTGCTTCGCGCCCAGATCGATCGCGCGTTCGACCTCGTCCCGGCCGGAAGCGAGCAGGTCGAGGTGGATGACGTTCTTGCCAGGGTTCTTGTCGGGCACCCGGATGAACATCAGCGGGGTCGCGGCGCCCGTGGTACGGCCGACGGTGGCGAACTCCGGGGTGGGGCCGGGATCGACGGGCGTGTCCAGCAATCGTGACCAGAATTCGGCGAGTGCGCCCGCATTCGCGCAATCGATGGTGACGTGGGCGATCGAGATCGTCATGGATATCTCCTTTTCACGGCTGGGCCACGGGCCAGCACACTTCGGTCCGGTAGGCGGCGGGATCGTCGGACACGTCCGGTCCGAGCAGGTACATCTCGCGGATCGGCTCCGGCAGCGCCACATCGTGTTCGGCGACATGACTGCCGAGCGCGCCGTAGGTGCGGTCGAAATCGACGAACGGGCCCTCGTGCACGGCGACGGCGAAACGGCGCGCGGGTAACTCGATCGCCGAAAGCCGCGGGGGCAGGGCCACCTCCGCGTCGGCGACCGGCACGAACGCGACGACCTCGCCCTCGTCCTGTTCGAAGAAATCGGTGCCGTAGGTGGCGCCGCCGACGCCCGCTGGCGCGATGTTCGCGGCGGCCAGCGCCTCGTACAACGCCTGGAACGTCGAAGCGCACCACTCGCCGATGTGCTCGCGCGCCACCGTCGCGCCGATCGCCGCCGCCGGGAACGCCGCGACCGCGCGATACTCCACGGTGATCGGAGCGGACGGCGTCAGCAGCGCGCGCAGCGAGGCCACGACCGCGCGGGTACGGGCCAGCTCGGCCTCCATACGCTCCAGATGCGCGCGCAGCGTGGCGTCACGCGCGTTCTCGTCCGGCGCGGCCAGCACGGCGCGGATCTCCGGAACCGGCATGTCCAGCTCACGCAGCCGCCGGATCAACTGAGCCTGGGTCACCTGCGCCGTCGCGTACCGGCGATAGCCCGAACTCGCGTCGATATCGGCCGGAGCGAGCAGGCCGATCTCGTGGTAGTAGCGCAACGTCTTCACGCTGAGATTGCTCAGCCTGGAGAATTCCCCGATGGGGACGGTCGCCGTCATGGCATCAGCCAACACCCTCCAGTGGCGGGAGGGTCAAACGACACCCGTTGTTCAGGCGAGCGCGAAGGTCAGCAGCAGGGTGGTCTGGAACGCGCCGCGCCACCACGAGTAGCCGAACCACACACCGGGAGTGACCTCCCGGATCTCGTCGTAGACCGGCGGCGTCGGGGACGGTGCGTAGTTCAGTGCCCAAGCGGGCTGCCCGTCGGTCAGGGCGGGCGCGGAGTAGACGTCGGCGCGCCAGCCCTCGATGCCCGCGCCGGTGATCCGGTTCATCAGGTAGCCGCCGTCCGGGCCGGTGTAGAAGGTCTTGCCGATCCACAGCGGTGGCGCGACGGCCTGCATGACCGGCGGACGAGTGACCCAGCCCGATTTCACGCCGACCGGAACGGCGCCGAGAGGCGCGGCGCGGAAGATGGCGTCCTGCTGCTCCGGGGAGCACCGGAAGCGCAGCGAATCGAGCGTCGCCGCCTTGTCGTCGGGGTAGAGGACGCAGCCGCCCCCGTAGTCGGCGACCGCCGGGGCGGTCGCGGGCTCGACGGCCTCTTGCGTGTCGATCACCTCGGTCGCATCGGTGATATCCGGGTCCGCGGACGCCGCGGCGCCGAGAAAGATGCCGGGAACACCGAGCGTGAGCACCAGGGTGCTCAGGAAACGTGCACGAACTGCGATCATCTTTGGCTCCAGGTTTGCCCACCGCGCTCCGACTAGGTGTCGATGGTAGGGCGCGATCGGTCGGTTCCAATCGGAACTACCCAACCTGTTATCCACCATGCGCCGCGCACCCGGGACCGTCGGGCCGCGCCGTTGCCGCGCCGCGGCAGGACTAGGCTGGCCGATGACACCTTCTCCAGAGAGGACTCTCCCGTGCAGCCAGGTGGCCAGTTCGATATGCAACAGTTGCTCGCCCAGGCGCAGCAGATGCAGCAGGCGGTGATGGAGGCGCAGGCCGAGATCGCGGCGACCGAGGTGGACGGCGCGGCAGGCGGCGGCTTGGTGCAGGTCAGGCTCAAGGCGAGCGGTGAGGTGGTGTCGCTGACCATCGACCCGAAGGCCGTGGATCCCGACGACGTCGAGACGTTGCAGGACCTGGTCATCGGCGCGGTCAACGACGCGATGGCCAACGCGCAGCGCATCGCCGCCGAACGGCTCGGACCGCTGTCCGGTGGCTTCGGCGGCGGTTCGCTGCCCGGTTTCTGAGCCGAGGTAGCAGTTGTACGAGGGTCCGGTCCAGGATCTGATCGACGAATTGGGCAAGCTGCCCGGCGTCGGTCCGAAGAGCGCGCAGCGCATCGCCTTTCACCTGCTGCACGTGGAGCCGCCGGAGATCGACCGGCTGCAGGCCGCGCTGCAGAAGGTGCGCGACGGTGTGCAGTTCTGCGTGAGCTGCGGGACGGTCTCCGACGGCGAGCTGTGCCGCATCTGCGCCGACCCGCGCCGGGACCGGACCATGATCTGCGTGGTCGAGGAGCCCAAGGACGTGCAGGCGATCGAGCGCACCAGGGAATTCCGCGGTCGATACCACGTGCTCGGTGGCGCACTCGATCCGCTCAGCGGCATCGGTCCCGACCAACTGCGGATCCGGGAACTGCTGGCGCGCATCGGTAATCAGGAGGACGGCGTCGACGTCAGCGAGGTGATCATCGCGACGGATCCGAACACCGAAGGCGAGGCCACCGCCACCTATCTGGTCCGCATGCTGCGCGACTTCCCCGGTCTGAGCGTGACCAGGCTGGCTTCGGGCCTGCCGATGGGCGGCGACCTCGAGTTCGCCGACGAGCTGACCCTCGGGCGCGCGCTGTCCGGCCGACGCGCGCTGTAGCTCCCGAAAGCGCCTCCCGGCACGGGCATTGCGCCGCGCCGGGCGTGCGTTACCGTGTCGGGGATGAGCATCGAATTCGTGCTGACGACGCTCGTCATCGTCGCCACCCCCGGCACCGGTGTGCTGTTCACGTTGGCGGCGGGGCTGTCTCGCGGTGCGCGGGCCGCGGTGATCGCGGCCTTCGGTTGCACGCTCGGCATCGTCCCGCACTTGATCGCGGCCATCACGGGTCTGGCCGCGCTGCTCGACGCCAGCGCGGTCGCGTTCCAGACGCTGAAGTACCTGGGCGTCGCTTACCTGGTGTACATGGCTTGGACCACGTTCCGGGACAAGGGCGCGCTCGCCGTGCCGGAGCAGACCGGGCACACCGCGCCCACGGTGCGGAAAGTGATCGCCTCGGCGGTGCTGCTGAACCTGCTCAACCCCAAACTGACCATCTTCTTCTTCGCGTTCCTGCCGCAGTTCGTACCCACCGGCACGCCGGACGCGCTGGCCCGCATGCTCGAATTGAGCGGAATCTTCATGCTCGCCACCTTGGTGGTGTTCGCGGTGTACGGCGCGTGCGCCGCCGCCGTCCGCGATCAGGTCGTTTCCCGCCCAGCCGTGGTCACCTGGACGCGCAGGGTCTTCGGCGCCTCGTTCCTCGCGCTCGCGGGCCGGTTGGCCGTTCAGAACCAGTGACCGGGTTCAGAGATCGACGCGCGCCCAGGGCAGGCCGGTGAAGCGGGAGCGGTCGTCGTTGGCCCAGCCCCAGATGAGCGCGGCCACGGTGGCGGGATCGGAGACGGTGGTGCCGAAATGCTTGTCGGGGGAGCCGTCCCGGTATTCCACGGTGTAAGCGCCCGAGTTCTCCCGGTAGGTCTGTATGTAGAACTGCTCGCCGCGTTCGACGACGAGATACGGGTTGGGCGGGCTCAGCTCCGGGATCCACTGCTGGACCAGCGCTTCGGTCAGGTACGGGAACTCGCCCGCGCCGCCGTGGGTGACGATGGCCCTGACATGCCCGGCGGGATCGATCAGCCAGGCCAGCTGCGGGTCGTAGACGGCGTAGTTCAACGGTGTGGCGAGTTCGAACAGCAAGTGCCGGACGAAGCCGATCGCGTCGTAGGGGCAGGCCACGTGCAGTGCCGCGCCGGTGGCCGCGCCGCCGACCGGCGCGGTGCTGAGGAAGTTGTCCTCCTCGGGCAGTTCCGCGTTGCGTCTGTTCAGTTCGGCGGCGATCCGCGCGACCGCCTCCGACTCGGGGACGCCCTGCTGAGTGCTCAGGTAGGCGTCGACCTCCGCGATCGACGACGCGACTCCGGACGGCAGCAACACGTGGTCATAGCTCACCGGGCCAGAGTACGGAACCGTTCAGGCGCGGCGCCGGGCCGTCTCGTCCTCGCCGCACCGGCACCCGCCGGCGAGGTCGCGGCAATCGAGGACGAAGGCGTGCCTGGCGTGGTCGAGTTCGAGGCAGTGCTCGTCGGTGCATTCGGCGATCCGGCTCACGTGCACGATCAGGGTGCCGTGGCAGTGGTCGAACGCGGATTCGCAAGAAGAGCAGTTGGATTTACGCATATGACCTCCTGACGAGATCGTTGTCGTCGTTCGGTGATACCACCGGCGCGGGCCGCGCGGTGGGACCCGCGCCCGTGTGTCGCACAGTCGGGTATCGGGCAAACATCGTGCAACCGGATGTGGACGCACCGCCGATGTGCCAGGTGCGCTAGCCGTGACATGCGAAAATGGCTGCACAGCCCACACTTGCGGTGCCCCGGGCGCGATCGGTACTGACCGCCTGGACAGCATTCGGCGACCGTTGGGCACGGACGGCGGCGAAAGTGAGGTCGGCGCGGTGACGTTGCGCGATGAGCGGCGGGTGACCGCGACCACCGTGCGCGAACAGGTCGCGCGCTATCGCGGTGAGGCCGCCGCCACCGCCGCCTACGACGAGTGCGGCGCGCCCGTCGCGGGCTATTACGACGAACTGGTCGACGTGGACGGCAAGGTGCGCCGGGTGTGGTCGCAATTGTCCGCGGACTTCGCCGAACTCGGCGAGGACGGTCTCGGCAGGCTGGACAGCCGGGTGCGCAGGCTGATCGATGACGACGGCATCAGCTACCTCGAGGCCGGCGCGTCGGCCGAAGCCGCGACCCCGGCGCCGTGGCGCCTCGATCCGATTCCCTTGCCGGTCGCCGCGGACGACTGGAGCCGGCTGGAAGCCGGGCTGGAACAACGTTCCCGCGTGCTCGACGAGGTGCTCACCGACATCTACGGGCCGCGCAGGACGCTCGCCTCGGGGTTGATCGCGCCGGAGATCGTGTTCGGCCACCGCGGCTACGTGCGGGCCGCGCACGGCATCACCGTGCCGGGGCGCCACCAGTTGTTCCTGCACGCCTGCGATCTCAGCCGCTGGAGCGACGGCCGCTTCCGCGTGCTCGCGGACTGGGCGCAGGCGCCTTCCGGCGCCGGATACGCGCTGGCCGACCGCAGGGTGGTGGCGACGGCGATCCCGGAGGCGTTCGAGCACGCGAATCCCCGTCCGCTGACGCCCTTCGCCAGGGCGATGCGGTTGATGCTGATCGAATCCGCGCAGACCGACGACGACGAGCCGGTGGTCGTCGTGCTCAGCCCCGGCGTGCATTCCGAGACCGCGTTCGATCAGGCCTATCTCGCCTCCACCCTCGGCTTTCCGCTGGTGGAGAGCGCGGACCTGGTGGTGCGCGACGGCGCGCTGTGGATGCGCTCGCTCGGCACGCTGAAGCGGGTGGACGTGGTGCTGCGCCGGATCGAGGCCGAATTGTCCGATCCGCTGGACCTACGGCCGGATTCGCGACTGGGCGTGGTCGGCCTGGTCGAGGTGCTGCGCCGGGGCGCGGTGACCGTGGTGAACACGCTCGGCAGCGGACTGCTGGAGAATCCCGCGCTGACCGGATTCCTGCCCGCCCTGGCGCGCGCGTTGCTCGGTGAGGACCTGCTGCTGGACAGCGCGCCCTCGTACTGGGGCGGGCGGGAGCGGGAGCGGGAGCATCTGATCGCGAATCTGGACAAGCTGGTTCTCCGTTCGGCGGTCCACGGCGCCGCGCTGTTCGGTCCCGAGCTGAGCCGGGAGCAGCGCGACGAGCTGAAGGCGCGCATCGGTGCGCACGGATGGCAGTGGGTGGGCCAGGAACCGGCACAGTTCTCCGTCGCGCCCGCCGTCCGCGAGCAGGCCGGCCTCGCCGCGGCTCCGGTCGGCATGCGCTTGTTCTCGCTCGCCCATCGGCGCGGCTACACCGTGCTGTCCGGCGGTCTCGGCCAGGTGCGGCAGCGCACGACCGACCGTGTCGCGCGCAAAGTCGCCGCCAAGGACATCTGGGTGCGCGCCGCGCCGACGGCCGCCGCCGCGATCAGCACCGAGCCGCCGCGCGAGCCGCGGCGCACCGCTCCGGTCGTCGCGGCGATCAGCTCTCCGCGCGTGCTCAACGACCTGTTCTGGATCGGCCGCTACGGCGAGCGCGCGGAGGACACCGCCCGGCTTCTCATCGCCACCCACGAGCGCTACCAGGAGTTCCGGTACCGGCCGTGGCTGGAAGGCGCGGGCGCGTTGCCGATCCTCCTGGCCGCGCTCGGCCGGACCACCGCCACCCCTGCGCCGACCGACGGACTTTTCGGCGCCGAGGTGAGAGCCCCAGCGCCGCAGCAGAGTTCGGCCGATCGCGGCATGCTCGCTCCGTCGGGGGCAGGCCTCGATGGAGGTGTCACGCAGTACGGGGACGAGCGCTCGCCCGCCTGGTCTTCCGATGCCCTACCGGCGCTGCCCGGTACGGGCGAGCGCGCGGAGGGCACCCCGGCGTCGCGGTCTCCCGGTCGCCGGTCGGCCGAGGATGTTCCCGCCACCGAGCCTGCTCGGCGTGCGGTCGATTCCGGTATCGAACGCCGCTCCGCCGTGACCAGGGACGAAGCCGTGGCCGGTGTGCCACAACCCGTTACGGCCGGTATGGAGGCCGTCGCCGAACGACCGGACGACGAGACGACCGGTGCGGCGCAGGACACCGCCCCGCGGGCACACCGAGTGCCGGGCGCGTCCCGCGCGGGCCACGACTACCTCGTCGCGCTGACGATCGACCGGGAGCTGCCCGGATCACTGGCCTTCGCCATCGATCGGTACGGCAACGCCGCGCGTGCCGTGCGCGACCAGCTGTCGGTGGACACCTGGATGATCCTCGGCGCGGTCGAACGCGCGCTGGCCTGCTACCTGGCCGCGGTGGACGATCAGGAGGCGGAGCTGTCGGACGTGCATTCGCGGACCCTGGCCGGGCTGCTCGCGCTGTCCGGGATCGACGGCGAGTCGCTGATCCGCGACACCGGGTGGCACGTCAGGGACATCGGCAAACGGATCGAGCGTGGCCTCGCCCTGACCGCCGTGCTGTCGGCCGCGCTGACCCAGCGCTACCCGGAGGAGATCGAGCGCGAGGTCACCGAATGGGTGTTGCGCGCCACCGAGTCGTCGGTGAGTTACCGTCGGCGCCACCAGGATTCCGTGCGGATCTCGAACGTCGCCGAGCTGCTGCTGTTCGACACCGCCAATCCGCGCTCGCTGGCCTATCAACTGGGTCGCCTGCACGCCGATTTCCAGGCGCTGCCCGGTGCGTCCGGCTCGTCGCGTCCACAGCGGCTGCTGGCGGACGCGCGCCGCATGCTGCGCCGCCTCGACCCCGACGACCTCGAGGTCACCGACGCGGACGACCGGCGCACCGAACTGGCGGAGCTGCTGGAGGGTGTGCACTCGCGCCTGCGCAAGGTATCGGAATCCTTCGAGACCACGACGCTGTCGCTGCCGGTGGACATCCAGCCGCTGTGGGGCAGCGCGCAGGTCGTCGGATGACCGGCCGGCGCTACCGGGTGGAGCATCGCACCAAGTACTCGTACTCCGGCGAGGTCATCAACTCCTACGGGCGCGCGTACTTGACGCCGCGCGATCTGCCCGGCCAGCGCTTGCTCGCCCATGAGATCCGGATCGACCCCGCTCCATCGGACCGGTCGGTCGGGGCGGACGTGTACGGCAACATCACGTCCTATTTCCACGTCACCACGGAGCATCGCGCTTTGACGGTCGTCGGTGAATCACTCGTCGATGTGGACGTTCCCTTCCGCGATGACGCGGGCCCGGCGGCGGAACCGTGGGAACGCGCGCGCCCGACGGGGGCGAACGGGCCGTTCGCCGTGGAGTTCGCCCTCGATCTGCACCCTGAGGAGATCACTTCCGAGCTCGTCGCGTACGCGGCCGAATCCTTGTGGCCGGGCAGGCCGCTGCTGGACGCGGTGACCGAGCTGAACACGCGGATCTACACCGACTTCGCCTACCGTTCCGGCGCCACGACGGTGTCCACCCGGGTGGCCGACGTGTTCGCGGCCCGCGCAGGCGTCTGTCAGGACTTCGCGCGCCTCGCGGTCGCCTGCCTGCGGTCGCACGGCCTCGCCGCCAGGTACGTGTCCGGCTACCTGGCCACCGATCCGCCGCCGGGCAAGGAGCGGATGGTCGGCGCCGACGCCACGCATGCCTGGGCGGCGGTGTGGACGCCCGGCGCGGGACCCGACCGCTCGGGCCGGTGGATCGACCTCGACCCCACCAACGACCAGCTCGGCGACGAGCGGTACATCACCGTGGCTTGGGGCCGCGACTACGCCGACGTCCCTCCTTTGCGCGGCATCATCTACACCGACGCCAAGGACAGCGCGATCACCGTCTCCGTCGACGTCACCTCGGTGGACGCCTGAGCACTACGACCTGCTATCCACCGGTGGCGCGCTTCGCCGGGCTCAGAAGCCACCAGCCCCGGCGGATCGGGTTCGAACTCACCGTCGACCAGGGCGATGAAGCCATCGGTGACCTCGAGGTCCGGTTCCTTCCCACCTCTCCTATCGCGTCATCGGCACACGAAGGTAGTCCGGCTCATGGTGCTAGGACGGCCGGAGAATCCACCGTGCACAAGACGCGACCGGCGCTTACCCAGCCTCGTGCCGCCGCCTGCCCTGCGAGGAGCGCCGGTTGCGGCTCAGGTGACCCCGTCGACATGTGATGCGCCGGTTCAGGCGCGCAGGCGTTCCCGGCGGAGCTGGTCGACCTCGGGCAAATCGAGGGGGGCCAGTTCGGTGACGCCGAGGGCGCGCATCAGCAGCAAGTCGGCGAGTTCGGGGTTGCGGGCCAGCGCAGGGCCGTGCATGTAGGTGCCGATCACCGAGCCCTGCACGACGCCTTCCAGCCCGTCGCCGACGCCGTTGCCGACGCCGCGGGTGACGCGGGCGAGGCCGTGCGCGTCGCCGCCGAGTTTGGTTCCGCCCCGGTGGTTTTCGAAGCCGGTGAGCGCGGCGGTGAGCCCGTCGAGCAGCGGTGTGGTTGTCACCTCGCCGATGGCGCGTTTGTGCTGTGGCGAGGTGGTGACGTCGAGCAGGCCGACGCCGTCGACCCGCTCGCCCGCCGAGGTCTCGTACCACTGGCCGAGCACCTGGATGGCCGCGCAGATCGCCAGCACCGGAGCGCCCCTCCCGGCGGCGCGCTGCAAACCGGGGTAGCGCTGTAGGTGCCGGGTGGCCAGGCGCTGTGCGGAGTCCTCCGCGCCGCCCAGGGTGTAGACGTCCAGGGAATCCGGCACCGGCTCCGACAGATTGATCTCGACGATCTCGGCGTCGTAGCCGCGCATGCGCAGCCGCTGGCGCAGCACGAGGGCGTTGCCGCCGTCGCCGTAGGTGCCCATCACGTCGGGCAGCACCAAGCCGATGCGGAAGGTCGATTCACTCATGATGCCCGCTCCTCGAGGTCACGGTTGAGATCACGGAACGCGGTGTAGTTGGCCAGCACTTCCACGTGGCCCGCTGGACACGACGCGATGGCGCGCACCGGATCGGGCACCAGGGTGTGCTCGACGCCCGCGTAGGTCAGCCGCACCGCCAGGTCGGTGGCGCGTTCGCCCGCCGCCACCACCTGCACCCCTTCGAAGTGCTCGAAGCGCACGTCCCACAGCCAGGACAGGTCCTCGCCGTCGGGCACCTGGCCGTTCACCGCGATCACCAAGCCCGCCGAGGTCGGCTCGATCATCGACAGCGCCTCCTGCCAGCCGGCCGGGTTCTTGGCCAGCAGCAGCCGCGCGTCGTGCTCGCCGACCTGCACGGTGCGGTAGCGGCCCGCGATCTCGCGCACCGTGCCCGCGGCCGCGACGGCCTGCTCCGGGTCGGCGCCGAGCGCGACAGCGGCGGCCACCGCCTGTGCGGCGTTGCCGCGGTTGGCCCGGCCCGGCAGCGCCAGGCGCAGCGGGAAACGCTTGCCCTCCGGTCCGACCAGATCGTCCCCGTCGAGCCACCAATCGGGCTCGGGACGCTGGAAATCCGCTCCGGTGCTGCGCCAGTGCGCGCCCTCCCAGACGATCGGCTCGCCGCTGCGCGGGCAGCTGGTCGCGTCCATCGCCCAGCCGCTGCCCGCGGCGACCCACACCACGTTGGGATGGTCGTAGGCGATGGAGGTGACCAGCACGTCGTCGCAGTTGGCGACCACCACGGTGGCCGGGTGCTCGGCCAGGCCCGCGCGCAGCTTGCGCTCGATCATGTTGATCTCGCCGACCCGGTCGAGCTGGTCGCGGCTGAGGTTCAGCAGCACCACCGCCGAGGGGTTCAGCGAATCGGTGACGTGCGGCAGATGCAGTTCGTCCACCTCGATCGCGGCCAGCGGCGCGCGCCGGTGCGCGTTCAGCGCGGCGACGATGCCCGCGTCCATGTTCGCGCCGTCGGCCTGGGTCGCGACCGCGCCGAGGGTGCTGAGCGCGGCGGTGGTCATCCGCGTGGTGGTCGACTTGCCGTTCGTGCCGGTCACCAGCACGGTGCGCCGTCGCTGCCCGAGCTGATCCATGACGGTCGGATCGATCTTCAACGCGATCAGGCCGCCGATCATCGAGCCCTTGCCGCGACCCGCCTTCTGCGAGGCCCAGGACGCCGCGGCCGCCGCCGCCAGCGCGAGCCGTCCGCGCACCGATAGTTCTGCCACGCCGCGAGTCTATGTTCGACGCGCGATCCGGGCGCGCCGCGGTCGGGTGGCGTGGGCCACGCGGCTCACGCCTGGTAGAGCTTGGCCGCGTAGTTCTCCGGCGCGTAGTAGCGCTCCAGTTCCTCCACCGTCTCGGTCACGTTCGTCTGCACCTCTTTGACCAGGCGCGCAGCGCTCGGCAAGGTGTCCTGCGGCCACTGATCCGGCTCCCAGAGGTGGCTGCGCATGAACGCCTTGGCGCAGTGGAAGAAGATCTGGTCGATCTCCACCTCGACGGCGAGGATCGGGCGGTGGCCGCGCACCACCATGTCGTCGAAGTACGGCGCGTCGCGCACCAGCCGCGCGCGGCCGTTGATCCGCAGCGTCTCGCGGCGGCCAGGGATCACGAACAGCAGGCCGACGTGCGGGTTGGACAGGATATTCAGGTAGCCGTCGGCGCGCCGGTTACCGGGGCGCTCCGGGATGGCGATGGTGGTGTCGTCGAGCACCCGCACGAAGCCCGCCGGATCGCCTTTCGGCGAGGCGTCGCAGTTCCCGTTCGCGTCGCAGGTGCTCATCACCAGGAACGGGGACAGCGCGATCCACTCGCGGTCCCTGGCGTGCAGGACGGGACGCTCCTTGGTCGCGACGCGCGGCGCCACCTCGCCGAGCAGTGCCCGCAGATCCGCCGGGTCGGTGATGTCGTTGGCGGTGCTCTCGCGCATAGTTCGATTCAAGCACCACGGCCTGGGGAATGACGATCGAATTGGGTTCGGGCGAGAGGAGATCGATCACATCCGTTCAGACCGGGACGTCGAACATGTTCGGTAGCCCGGCTGCGAAGCGGTCGGCGTCGATCCGGCGCAGGGGTTCCAGTTCGGGGGCGCGGTAGAGGGTGTACATCCGGCAGCGCTCCGCGTTCGAGCCGGCCACGTCCAGCAGTGCGTTCACCGCCGCGCGGGCGGACTCGTTGGCGCCCTCCATGGTCGCCAAGTCGATGTTCGTGCGCACGTAATCACCTGCCAGGAAGAGGTTTTCCAGCGCGCCGTGCGGTTGCGGACGGTGCTCCCACGACCCGGCGGTGTTGATCAGCAGCGGGTCGGCGTTGGCGTTGCGCCGCTGGCCCTCCTGCCAGGTGATGCCCGGATCGAGGAACCAGGAGTGCAGGTCGGCGTCGCCCAGCACTTCGCCGCGATCGTCCAGGTGGGCTCTGATCTGCGCCCACGCCTCGCGAGCGATCTCCTCGTGGGTGCACTCCTTCGCGGGTTTGCCGAACAGGATGCCGGGGGTGTTCCAGTCGGAGATGTCCACCGAAAGACAGTCCTGCGCACCGCCGTCGCCGAATTCGGTCAGCTTGCGGCGCCACAGCTGGTTCTGGCTGATCGAGGTGAGCGACCACGGCGCGTCGATGTAGGCGGTGTGGCCGCGGGAGATGTCGGCCGATCGGCGCAGATAGAACTGGATGCCGTTCATCCAGTCGGTGAACAGGTTGTCCATCCCGGCCAATTCGGGCTGGACGGCGAGCACTTGCGGCGACCACAGCGTGCGTGCCCGTTCGGCGGGCAACGCGACGACGAAGTAGTCGGCCTCGATCGTGCGCTGCGCGCCGGTCTCGTCCACGACGCGGGCCGCGACGATCCTGCGGTCACGCACCTCGAGCTCGCGCGCTTCGGCGCCGAGCACGAACTGCGCTCCCAGTTCCCGGATCCGCTGCGTCCACGGCTCGATCCACACCGCGTTGGTCGGGCCGTTGAGCACCCGGTCCAAGCTGCCGTCGTTGCCGATCCCCATGGGGTTGCCGAGGAACTGCTCGCCCATGGTGCCGATGGTGCGCACGCTGGCGATGTTCTCTTTCGCGGCCACCATGATGCTGGTCAGCGTGCGCGACAGCAGCGCGCGGAACTCGTGCGAGCGCGCGTGGCCGCCGACGAAATCGTGCCAGGAGGTGCGCTCCCACTGGCCGAGGCGGCGGGCATCGCAGCTGGTGTTGAAGACCAGCAGGCGTTCGGCGAAGTAGACGCCCTCGTGCGGCGGCATCTTCAGTGCGGTCGACAGCGCCGCGCCGAGCGTTTCGCGGAAACTGTCGGGAGAGAATTCGGCGCGGGAGCGCGGCCCGAGCGGGACGCGGAAGTCGTCGCCGCCGTGCCGGGCGAATCGTGCTTCCGGCACCGCGACGAGGTTGTCCCATACGCCATTCGCGTTGCCCGGGAAGGGGATTCGGCGCATGGTTTCGGGGATGTGCTGGTAGAAGCCGGGGAAGAAGCGGAAGCCGTGTTCGCCGGGCAGGTCCGGCCGTCCTTCCGTTCCGGTGCCGGGCACGCCGACGCTGCGGGCCTTGCCGCCCCACGCCCGCTTCTCGTAGACGGTGACCTGGAACCCGCGTTCCGCCAGTTCGTGTGCCGCGGTCAGGCCCGCGACACCGCCGCCGAGTACCGCGACTCTTCTGCCACCGGGATTCGCCCTCGCCGGCGTGGGTCTCAGCGCACCCGCCGTCAGCGCCCCCGCCGTAGCCACCCCCGCCGCGACCGTGTTACGAAGCAGTGCTCTTCGCGATACGGTCCACTGATTGTCTGCCATGCGCCGCTCTGCTGCCTAGCCTCGGGACCAACTTCCACGCCGCGCACTACTGTAGAGCGACAATCCGATCAATTCGCACCGACCCCGTGCGGCGACCGGCGCGGAGTGCGATTCTCGTGTCGGAGTGAACACCGCTGCCATCGCTCAGGCCGGGCGACCGGCGCCCACCATCGCGGCAGTTCCCGATGCCTCGACGTGGGCGTTCGCCCGTGGCCTGCTCGACGTGGCGGCGAACGCGCCGGCCAGCACCACAACCCCGCCGATCAGCGACAACGGGGCCGGAGTCTCGCCCAGGAAAGTCCAAGCCGCCGCGATGCCGACGATGGGGACCAGCAGGGAGAACGGCGCGACCAGCCCGGCCGGATAGCGACCGAGCAGGTAGGTCCACAACCCCGTGCCCACCACGGTGGCGAGGACGGCGATATAGGCGAGCGCCAGGAGCGCGGGCAGACCCGTCGGCGTGAACGCCGCACCCAGAGCGCGCGCTCCCGTGGTCGGCCCCTCGACGACCGCCGACAGCGCGAACAGCGGCACCGGTGGGATGGCCGTGGTCCAGAGCATGAGGTGCAGCGGATTGACGCCGGGGGACTCGGTGCCGGCCAGACGCGCGCCGATGTTGCCGAAGGCCCAGCCCAGCCCGCCGGCGAGGGTCAGCAGCACCGGGAGCAGGGTGGCGTGGGCGAGCCGGTCCCAGCCGATCACCGCCATGCCCGCCACCGCGACGGCGATGCCCGCGACCTGCACCGGGCGCATCCGCTCGCCCAGCAGCAGCGTGCCGAGCAGCACGGTGAACGGCGCCGAGGATTGCAGCACCAGCGAGGCGAGCCCGGTCGGCATCCCCACCCGCATCGCGGTGAACAGGAACGCGAACTGCAGGATGCCGAATCCGATCCCGTACAGCAGGATCCAACGCATCCGCACCGCGGGACGCGGAACGAACAGCAGCGCGGGCACCGCGAGCACCGCGAAGCGCAGCGCAGCGAAGAAGAACGGGGGGAAGTGGTCGAGCCCGACCCGGATGGCGAGGAAGTTCATTCCCCACAGCAGGACGACGGTCAGGCCGAGCAGACGGTCACGGTTGGTCACGCCTTCATCGTGCGGTCCGCTAAAGATCAGGACAATCGAATAATTCTGTATCAATGATGTAGTTTAGCTTAATGGATTTCGGCTCCGAACCTGTCGCGTCCGGCCCGCCCATGGCATTGGAGCGTCTGCGTATCCTGCGCGAACTAGCCGATCGCGGCACTGTGGCCGCCGTGGCGGCCGCCGTGTCCATGACGCCCTCCGCCGTTTCCCAGCAGCTCAAGGTGCTCGCCCGGGAGGCGGGCGTGGCCCTGCTCGAACCGGACGGCAGACGCGTGCGGCTCACCGACGCCGGTCGCGCCCTGGTGGTGCGCGCCGACGAAGTGCTCGCCGCCATGGACCGGGCGGTCGCCGAGATGGCGCACTACCGCGGCTCGCCGCGCGGACGGGTCCGCGTCGCGGTGTTCCCCTCGGGCGGTGCGTTGCTGCTGCCGCATGTGCTGCCCGGCATGGTGGACAGCGGAGTCGAGGTGATCGCGCGGGACGAGGACGTGCCGCCGTCGGAAGTGGCGCGCCTGCTCGCCGACTACGACGTGGTGCTGACCCATCGTGACGAACACGCCGCGCCCATCGCCGACCCGCGGGTCACCACCCGGGCGCTCATGCGCGAGCCGATCGATGTGGTCGCGGCGCCGACGCATCGGCTCGCGGGCCGTTCGGCCGTCGCACCGGAGGAACTGGCCGAGGAGACCTGGCTCAGCGTGCGGGGCGGCTTCCCGGTGGACGACGTGTTGCGCTCGATCGCCACGGTGACCGGCGTGCAGCCGCGCATCGCCCAGCGCCTCAACGATTTTCGCGTCATCGAAACGCTGGTGGCCACCGGATACGGCGTCGCGCTCATGCCCCGCTACGCGGTGGGCCATCCCGACTTGACGGTGCTGCGGCTGTCCGGCGTGCGAGCCGCCCGGATATACGAACTGGCGACCCGGCCCAGGGCCGATGCCCGGCCCGCGATCGCGGCCGTGCTCACGGCGTTCGAATCGGCCGCCGCACTGGCGACCGCCGACTCCGCGCACGGAAACGGCTCCGCCGCGCGGATATGACTCCGCGCGGCGGCGCCGACGACGATCAGTATCCCGGCGGCGGCTGGTGCCGATAGGGGTGCTGGGCCTGCGAACTGACGTAACCGAAGTCGTCGGCGACCATCGCCGCCAGTTCCAGCAGCGCCCGCCGGGTCGGCTTGCTCACCAGTTCCAGATCGATTTCCGCGCCTTCGGCGAGGTGGTCGTCGAACGGCACGACCTGCACCGCGCGGGTGCGATCGAGGAACAGCTTGCGCAGCTGGTCGAGGTCGACGGTGGACGCGCCGCGCCGGGAAGCGTTCACCACCACCACGGTTCGCTCCACCAGCTTGCCGTAGCCGTGGTGGTCGAGCCAGTCCAGCGTGGCCGACGCGCTGCGCGCGCCGTCGATGGCGGGCGAGGTGACCAGCACCAGCGAACTCGCCATATCCAGCACGCCCGCCATCGCGGAGTGCATCAAGCCGGTGCCGCAGTCGGTCAGGATGATGTTGTAGAACGACTGCAGGATGCCGATCGCCTTGCGGTAGTCCGCTTCGCTGAACGCCTCGGAGACCGCCGGATCCTGTTCGCTGGCCAGCACTTCCAAGCGGCTCGGCGCCTGCGAGGTGTGCGCCCGCACGTCGGAGTACCTGGTGATGTGCTGATCTTCGAGCAGGTTGCGCACGGTGGAGCGGGTCTGCCGCGGCACCCGGTGCGCGAGCGTGCCCAGGTCGGGGTTGGCGTCGATCGCGATGACACGGTCGCCGCGCTGCGAGGCGAAGGTGGAGCCGAGACCAACCGTAGTGGTGGTCTTCCCGACGCCGCCCTTGAGCGACAGGATCGCGATTCGGTAATCACCGCGCACGGGCTGGTTCACCCGGTCGACCAAGTCCTGGTAGACGATGTCGGCCGCCGACTCGCCCGGATTGATCATGCCGCCGGACACCTTGTGCACCGCGCGGCGCCAACCGCTGCGCGGCGCCCTGCGGGCACGCCGGAGCAGATTCAGGTCGTTCACGGAATGTCCGGGCTGGCCGGGCTGCGGCACATGCTGCGGTTGGAACGGCAGCGCGGACTGGTGCGGCCCGGGGCCGCCCTGCCAGCTCGGCCCCTGCGGCTGCCCCAGCGGCGGCGGAGGCGGTTGATAGGCGGGCGGCGGAGGTTGATGTGTCACCGGCGGAGGCGGCGGCGCCCAGCTGTAGATCGGGCCGCTGGGCTGATCAAGTTGCGGCGCAGGAGGTTCCGGCTGCGCGGAATCCATGGGCGCGTGCCTGGCCAGGCCGTCGCCGCCGATGTCATGGCGGTAGTCCCCGTAACCCTGGTTGGGCTCCGGCGGGGTGGCTACCGGATGGCTACCGCTGTGGCCCGGCTGCGGCTGAAATGCGCCGGTAGCGAACGCCTCTCCAGGAAAGGGCGACGGAGGGGGATACGCGCCGGGAGGAGGCGGGGCGTACGAACCGTAGGGTTCGGCCGGTCCGTCCTGCGGGGGAGCCCAGGCCTGCACCGGTGCGGCGGCTTGCGGGTAGGCCGTGGTCTGCTCCGTCGAGCCTTGCGGCTCCAGCTGTTCGAGTTGGGCGTCCGGCTGCGGCGCCCCGGCAGGCACGTCGGTTTCCTTCGCTTCCGCGCCGCCGGTCGGCTCGGCCGCCGGGTCGTTGGCCGATGACTCCACGTCGCTGGCTTCGGCCGTATCCACGGAATGGCTCTGCAGCCAGGGTGGAGAGGTCGGATTGTGGTCGTTTGTTGTCACGGTTCCCCCATCTGCTCGGGAGTTCGAGCAGAGAGCTCGGCGCTTGGAGTGCGAATCCAACGCTAGCACGGGGTTCGCTACCCCGTGTCGCGGTAGGCGTGCCGGGCATGGGGAGCGAGACGCCCGTGACAAGCGGTCTGCCCCAGCGAGATCGGGCGCCGCGCGGTGAACCCGCGCGGCGCCCGTCCGGATGCGTGCCGAGACGCGCTGTCAGTGCGCCCGGTTCACCGCCGACACCACCGCGCGCAGCGACGCGGTCGTGATCGAGGTGGCGATGCCGACGCCCCACACCACCTTGTCGCCGATCGCGCACTCCACGTAGGCGGCGGCCTGCGCGTCGTCGCCCGCCGACATGGCGTGCTCGGAGTAGTCCAGGACCTCGACGTCGAAGCCGACTGTGGCGATCGCGTCGACGAACGCGGCGAGCGGCCCGTTGCCCTTGCCGGTGATCTCCTGCTCGACGCCGTCGACCTTCACCACGGCCACGATCGAGTCGACCCCGCCGTCGGTCTCCGACGCGGTGACCTTCTGGCGCATCCGCTCCAACGGCCGGATCGGGCTCAGGTACTCCTCGTGGAAGACGTCCCACATCTCCTTGGGCGTCACCTCGCCGCCCTCGCCGTCGGTGATCTTCTGGATCGCCTGCGAGAACTCGATCTGCAGCCGCCGCGGCAGCGCCAGCCCGTGGTCGGTCTTCATGATGTAGGCGACGCCGCCCTTGCCGGACTGCGAGTTGACCCGGATGACCGCCTCGTAGGTGCGGCCCACGTCCTTCGGGTCGATCGGCAGGTAGGGCACCTCCCAGACGATGTCGTCGACGTCCGCCCCGGCGGCGTCGGCCGCGGTCTTCATCGCGTCCAGGCCCTTGTTGATGGCGTCCTGATGGCTGCCGGAGAACGCGGTGTAGACCAGGTCGCCGCCGTACGGGTGCCGCTCGTGCACCGGCAGCTGGTTGCAGTACTCGACGGTGCGGCGGACCTCATCGATGTCGGAGAAGTTGATCTGCGGATCGACGCCGCGGGAGAACAGGTTCATCCCCAGCGTGACCAGGCACACGTTGCCGGTGCGCTCGCCGTTGCCGAACAGGCAGCCCTCGATCCGGTCGGCGCCGGCCTGGTAGCCGAGCTCGGCGGCGGCCACGGCGGTGCCGCGGTCGTTGTGCGGGTGCAGCGACAACACGATCGCGTCGCGGCGGGCCAGGTTGCGGCTCATCCACTCGATGGAGTCGGCGTAGACGTTCGGCGTCGCCATCTCCACGGTGGCGGGCAGGTTGATGATCAGCGGCTTCTCCGGCGTCGGGGCGATGATCGCCGACACCGCGTCGCACACCTCCTTGGCGTACTCCAGCTCCGTGCCGGTGTAGGACTCCGGGCTGTACTCGTAACGCCAGTTGGTGTCCGGGTAGCGCTTCTCGATCTCCAGGCACAGCGCGGCGGCGTCGGTGGCGATCTTCTTCACCGCTTCGCGGTCGGCACGGAAGACCACCTTGCGCTGCAGGATGGAGGTGGAGTTGTAGAAGTGCACGATGACGTTCTGCGCGCCGGCGCAGGCTTCGAACGTGCGCTCGATCAGCTCGGGACGGCACTGGGTCAGCACCTGGATGGTCACGTCGTCGGGGATCGCGCCGTCCTCGATGATCTCGCGGACGAAGTCGAAATCGGTCTGGCTGGCCGACGGGAAGCCGACCTCGATCTCCTTGTAACCCATCCGCACCAGCAGGTCGAACATGCGGCGCTTGCGGGCCGGGCTCATCGGGTCGATCAACGCCTGGTTGCCGTCGCGCAGGTCGACCGCGCACCAGGCGGGCGCCCGGTCGATGACCTTGTCCGGCCAGGTGCGGTCGGGCAGCGAGATCGGCTCGACCTCCTCGGCGAACGGCCGGTAACGGAACGTCGGCATCGAGGAGTTCTTCTGCTTGTTCCAACCGGGCTGGTCGGCGGGGGCGGGTTTGCTCGGCGCGGTGATGGTGCGCGCGCCGGATACGAATGCGTCAGCAGGGGACATGGGCGGTTCTCCCGAGGATGTCGTTTTTCCCAATGGGCTGGTCGACCGGCGCGGCAAAACCCCGCGACGGGAGCCGGTCCGATCAGACCCCGTCGCGGCGGTCGAGAAGAAGTGCCCGCTGCATGATGTCCGCGAGTTTACCGTGCCGGCATACCGCCGGGAAGGGAGGTCCCGTCGTCGGGTGATCCGATGACCCCGCTACCGTTCGTCCGGCAGTGCACGACGCTTGTACGGACCCCGGGGTCCGACGGGACGTAGAAGGATTGACAAATGACCTGGCTGGAGCAACTGGCCGTCTTCGGCGCCGGCATCTGGGCGGGCGGCATCAACACGATCGTCGGCTCCGGCACGCTGATCACCTTCCCGGTTCTGCTCGCTTTCGGCCTTCCGCCGGTGACCGCGAATGTGTCCAACACCATCGGTCTGGTCCCCGGCTCGATCAGCGGTGTGCACGGATACCGGCGCGAACTGGCAGGCCAGCGCCAACGGCTGCTGCGATTGGGCACGGCGTCGCTGCTCGGCGGCATCACCGGCGCGGTGCTGCTGCTGGAGTTACCCGCCGAAGCGTTCAAGGCGATCGTGCCCATCCTGATCATCCTGGCATTGGTGCTGGTCGTCGTGCAGCCACGGCTCGCGAACTGGGTCAAGCGCCGCCGGGAGAACGACGGCGCACCGGTGCCCGAGCACGGGGGACCGATCCTGGTCACCGCGGTCTACGCCGCCGGTGTGTACGGCGGGTACTTCGGCGCGGCGCAAGGCGTGCTGCTGATCGGGTTGCTCGGCGTTTTCGTGCACGACGACATCCAGCGCCTGAACGGGGCGAAGAACGTGCTCGCCCTGATCGTGAACGCGGTCTCCGCGCTGATCTTCATCGTCGTGGCCGATGTGGACTGGCGCGCGGTGGCGCTGATCGCCCTCGGCTCGATCATCGGCGGGCAGCTCGGCGCGCGGCTGGGCAGGCGGATGCCACCGAACCTGTTGCGCGCGGTGATTGTCGTGGTCGGTCTCATCGCGGTGATCCGCTTGGTGACGTCCTAGGTGGCGGACGGACCCGTGCCGCGAGATATCAGGGTCGGATGTCAATCCTCAGGCTGACGACGGCCACCGTGTACGGGGCACAGGATGAGTGCCGTGCCTAGCTGGAAGATCGTCATAGTCGCCGCGCTCGCCGCGTCGCTGCCCGTGGTGAGCGGCTGCGGCGGGCCGCCGAGCCGACACGAGTCGGCGGTCGCGGACCTGGTCGCGCAAGCCGACGCCGCGCCGACGCCCCGGCTGGACTGGTCGCAGTGCGCAGAGCCGGAGCTGCGCGAATTCCACTGCGCGACCGCCCAGGTGCCGGTGGACTACGCGCACCCCGACGGCCCGACCCTGGGTCTGGCGGTGCTGCGTCAGCAGGCCACCGACCCGCAGCGACGGATCGGCACGCTGTTCGCCGCCGCAGGCGGTCCGGGCAATTCGGGACTGCGCTGGGCGGCCGAAGGCGAACTGCTCGGCGGCGAGCTCGCACGCCGCTTCGACGTGATCACCTTCGACCAGCGCGGCGTCGGCCGCAGCGGACAGGTGCGGTGTTTCGCGGACGCCGAGCGGCAGCGGCGGTTCTGGTCCGGCGCGGTGCTTCCGCCCGTCGGCCCGGAGCAGGAGCGTGCGGCCGACGTGGCCGGCCGCGAGCTGGCCGCCGGTTGCGCGGCGCACGGCGGCGCTCTGCTCGGCCACTTGACCACCGTCGACGTGGCGCGCGACCTCGATCTGCTGCGCCGGGCCGTCGGCGACGCCCAGCTGACCTATACGGGCGGTTCCTACGCGAGCTATCTGGGCCAGGTGTACGGCGCGCTGTTCGGCGATCGGGTGCGCGCGCTGTCCCTGGCGTCGATGATCGACCCGCACGCGTACACCAACGACACCCGCAGCGCCGTCGAGGCCACCGCCGCGGGGACCGAAGAAGTGCTCGGTGAATTCCTGCGGCTGTGCGCGGACGCGGGCCTGCAGCGCTGCCCCTTCGCCGCGCCGAGCGGCCATGGTGGGGCCGTCGCGCGCGCGGGGGCGGGCGATCCCGGCACCCCCGTCGATCTGCGCGCGCGCGATGACGCCCTCCTGCGACGTCTGCGCGAGGCGCCGCAGGTCGTGGGGGCCGGGGAACGGGCGCGGACCGTCACCTACGCCGAGGTGCTGTCGTCGCGGGCGCTGTTGCTGTACGACCCGGAGAAGGGCTGGCCGGCCCTGGCCGCATTGCTCGCCGAACTGGAGCGCGGTCCGGCGGGTAATCCCGACGCGGTGAGCGAGATTCTCGCGGCCACCGCGCAAACCGGCGATTTCCTCGACTCGTACACCGCGATCTCGTGCGCGGACAACACCTTTCCGCGCGACCCCGGTCAATGGCCCGCGATGGCAAAGGATCTGGAGCGGGTAAGCCCCACTTACGGCGCGTTCTGGCTGTGGCTGCACCAGGCTTGCGCCTCTTGGCCGTCTCCGCCGGAGGGGTACGCCCAGCGGTACGGCGGGCCGTGGATCCTGCGGTCGGACACCCCTGCTCTGCTGATCAACAATCGCTTCGACCCCGCCACCCCGCTCAGCGCCGCGCGGCGCGCGCAGCGGGAACTGGTCAACGCCCGGTTGGTGGTCGTGGAGGGCGGTTACGGGCACACGCCGCTCGGCGAGTGTGCCCGTAAGTTGCGCGAGCGTTATCTCGTCGACTTGCAGCTACCTGCCCCCGGCGCGACCTGTCGCGCGGACGAGCTGCCGTTCGAGCGATAGCCAAATCGGATATCTGTTCACAAATCGGGAATACCGGTAATCTGCGCACGCTAAGCCTGATGATGGAAGGTGACCGGTGCGTAGACGTGCCTTGTTCAAGGCGGCTGGCACGGCCGCCCTGCTCGGTGCTGTGGGAACGATGACGGGGACGGCCGCGGCCTCCGCGAATCCGATGTGGGAGGCCCTGTTCCGCGCCTGGGTTCCGGAGATCTTCGCCCCGATCCCCGATCCGCCGGAGCATTCGCCCGCGATCGTCATCGGCTCCGGCTTCGGCGCCGCCGTGTCCGCGTTGCGCCTGGCCGAGGCCGGGATCGCCACCACCGTGCTCGAGCGCGGTTCGCGCTGGCCGAACGACCCGTGGCGGGAGATCTTCACCGGCGACGACCTGCCCGACGGCCGCGGCTTCTGGCACCGCACCAACTTCACCGGCGTCACCAAGGTGCCGATGCATTTCGCCAGCTTCGGCGGCGTGCTGGACTGCACCGAATACCCGGGTATCGACGTCTGGCGCGCGGCCGCCGTCGGCGGCGGCTCGGTGATCTTCAGCGGCGCCATGATCGCCCCGGAGCGCCGCTTCTTCGACCACATCTTCGGTGGCCTCGTCGACTACGGCGAGATGGAGCGCGTCTACTACCCGCGCGTGCGCGAGATGCTGCGGCTGAGCCCGATGCCCGCAGACATCTACAACTCCTCGCCGTTCGCGCATTCCCGCGCCTGGGACGACCAAGTGCGCAAGGCGGGCTACCAGCCGCAGGCCAACGACTCGATCTTCAACTGGGACATCCTGCGCGCCGAATTGGCCGGAGCGTCGAGGCCTTCCGCGACAGCGGCGCGGAGCAATCTGGGCAACTCCAACGGCGCCAAGTTCGACCTGAATCAGAACTACCTGGCGTACGCGCAGAGCACCGGCCGCTGCGGCGTCTTCCCCGGTCACCGGGTCGACGCCATCGCGCAGGAATCCGGCGGCCGCTACGCGGTCACCGTGGCGAAGCTGTCGCCGACCGGTGACGTGCTGTCCACCCGCACCCTCACCTGCGACCGGCTCTTCCTCGGCGCCGGGTCGATCGGCAGCTCCGAATTGCTGGTCCGCGCGCAGGCCACCGGCGCGCTGCCCAACCTGAACGAACACATCGGCGACGGCTGGGGCACCAACGGAGATGTGGTCCTTGCCCGCGGCGCCAGCGCGCTGGCCGGTCAGGGCCAGGGCGTGCCGAGCGCGAGCCGGATCTTCGACGAATCCGCCGTGCCGCTGACCCTGGAGAGCTGGTACATCCCCGGCATTCCGTTCGAGACCGGCGCGCTCGCCTCGCTCGGCATGGTGCTCGACCCGACCCGCACCCGGTTCGGTTACGACGGGGCCACCGGCCGGGTCGGGCTGAGCTGGTCGGTCGAGAACCGGAACGAGACCGTCGCGGCGGCGCGCTCCGTCGATCACCGGATCGCCGAGCGCGCCGACGCCCTCGTCGAGTACAGCGCTCTCGGTTACGACGCGAACGCGCTGTTCACCGCGCATCCGCTCGGCGGGGCGGTGCTCGGTCGCGCCACCGACGGCTACGGCCGGGTGCACGGGCACCCCGGCCTGTACGTGA
Source organism: Nocardia sp. NPDC003726 (assembly GCF_053586955.1). Taxonomy (NCBI): domain Bacteria; kingdom Bacillati; phylum Actinomycetota; class Actinomycetes; order Mycobacteriales; family Nocardiaceae; genus Nocardia; species Nocardia sp. NPDC003726. Next base: position 264,791 of record NZ_JBSFNF010000006.1, read on the forward strand.
TGGACGGCGCGGCGATCCCCGGCAGCACCGGAACGGTCAACCCCTCGCTGACCATCGCGGCGCTGGCCGAGCGCAATATCGAGGCAATCGTTCGCGCCGGTCGCTGAGATTCGACGGTGCCGGGCGCGACGTTCGCCCGGCGCCTTCTTTCGGTGGTATCGCCATCCGTGCCGAGCGTGCTTTTCGCGTACTAATGTCGGCGGCACCGTTCGGCGTCGAAGGGATCCGCAGTGTCCGCTCCCAGCTCGGGTATCGAGAGCTCATCCGTCGAGCGATACGGCCTGCCGGAAAAGCCGGAGCCGCAGGACTATCCGCGCAAGCCGCCGATGCTGTGGACCGATTTCCTGATGCTGGCGCTGGCCGTCGTATCCGTGGCGCTGGTCAGCTGGATCACGTTCTTCCCGGTCTCCGGGCAGACCTACCACGCGATCGTGCTGGTCGACTGGTCGTTGTGCGCGGTTTTCGCGCTCGAGTTCCTGTGGCGCTGGCGTCGCGCGGGCTGGCCATGGACCTTCCCGTTCGTCTATTGGTACGAGATCCTCGGCATGATCCCGGTGACCAGCCCGTTCTTCCGCGCTTTCCGGCTGCTGCGCATCGTGGTGATCCTGGGCAGGCTGGCCCGGGTGGCCGACCGGGTGTTCGGCGACCGGGTGACCGCCGCGGTGGTGAACCGGTTCGTGGCGACCATCGTCGACACCATTCGCCGTCCGATGACCATCGCGGTGATGGACGAGGTGGCCGAGGTGCTGCGCACCGGCCACTACACCCGCAACATCGCGGCCGCGCTGGAGGAGAACCGCGCCGAGCTGGACGAGATGATCCTGGAGTTGATCAAGAAGGACCCGCAGGCGGGCCGGGTGCGCTACATCCCGTTCCACGACGAGATCATCCGGCTGATCGCCGACACCACCTTCCGCATCGTGTTCCAGGTGCTGGAGGATCCGCGCACCGACGAACTCGTCGCGGACGTGCTGCGGGAGAACATCGATCAGATCCGCGACGCCGTCCGCGACGGTGTGCGGGTACCGCCGTCCGCGTACGGGCCGACAGCCGCCGAGCACGGCGTGCGGCATCACGTCACTCGGGTACCGCGTGCCTGATCGCGTCCCGCGGCTGCGCCAAACGCACGGTCTCCCAAGCGATCAGCGCGACCAGGACGCCACACAGGAGGGCCAGCGAAGCCAGCGCGGGCAGGGCGCAGGCCAGCGGGATGAGCGCCAGCAGCACCACGACGGCGAACACGCGCGGCACCGTGACGGTGCGCGTGGCGTAGTGCTTGAACCCCACCAGGGCGATCAGATACAGCACGACGCCGCCGTAGAGGGCGTAGAGCGGGATTCCGTACAGCGCGTCCCGCAAGGTGTGGTGCGAGGAATCCCCGACGTAGTAGAGGACCTTCTTCAGCCCCAGCGACAGCGCGATGATCCCGGCGATCATCGGGAAATGCCAGAAGGTGTAGGAAGCCTGCGCGATCTTGATCTGCCGCCTGCCCTCGGCGTGGACGAATTCGTGCTCCACCGCGAGGGCCGCGACGTCGAAATACGCCCACCACAGCAGGCCGGAAATGGCGAGGCCGAGCAGCGAACCGAGCGCGATCGGCCAGGAGATCGGCAGGCCCGCCACTCCGATGCCGATCGAGACGATCGATTCACCGAGCGCGACGATGATGATCAGCCCGTATCGCTCGACGAAATGGTTGGCCGAATTCAATCGCCAATCGGTGCCCGCGAACAGTGTCCACAGATAGTCGCCCGCGATCGCGGCGATCCACAGCGCGATCTGCACCCGGCCGGTGGTCAGCGCGGCGACCACCAGCAGCGTGGTGCCGAGGGTGATCGACCCGAGCGCCCAGCGCAGCAGCTGTCCGCGCAATTGCGGGTCCTCGGCGCTGGCCAGCCAGAACATCCCGAGATGCACCAACCGCACGATCAGGTAGGCGATGGCGAAGACCAGCGGCCCGAACCATCCGCCGTCCAGGTCCTCGAACGCCTCCGGGATGGTGAGCGCGGCCAGGAAGGCGCCGCCCATGGCGGCGAACATCGCGACCCGCGCGATGCCCTCGTCGGCGCGGACCACGTTGCCGAGCCAGGAGTAGGCGATCCACAGCCACCACATCACCGCGAGCACCAGCAGCCCGCGCAGCATGTTCTTCGCGCTGGTTTCCTCCGCGACCAAGCCGGTGACCATGGTGAACGCGAAGACGAGCACCAGGTCGAAGAACAACTCGAGCTGGGTCACCGACGCGCCTTCCGCCATCGGCTGGAACCGCGCCCGTTTGGAACCGATCATGCGCTCATCGTCGCACCCCGGCCGATTCCGCGCCGGTTCCCCGCGGTAGCCAGGCGGCCGATTTCGCGCAGAGCGCAGCTGCCGGCTATACGGGTTGATAGGTCTCCGTTTCCGGGAACCGCTCGGCGAAATCAATGAAGCACTCCACGACCACCTCGTTGGCCTTGCGGAAAGTGCGTTTGAGCAGAAATCCGGGCACCGGCAGCGGCAGATAGAGCTCGACGTGGTACCAGACGTGCGTGCCGTCGACGCTGTCGGACACCTCGAAAAAACCGCCGCCCCGCACGCCCCTGGTGCTGTCGGCGACGGTCCAGGACGACCGGTCGTCGGTCCAATCGTATTCCAGGACTTGCAGATCCGAACTGCCGAGAAGCTCCGCCTTGAGGAAGACCCGCCGCGGCCTTCGCCGTGCGTCGCGGGTCGCGACCCGGACGTCGCTGTAGGAGGACGACCATTCCGGAAGCGATTCCACGTCCCGCAGGGCGTCCATGACCTGATCGGGATCGGTGTCGACGAAGAATCGGATATCCGTTTTGGTGCGCATGGCATACCTCCGACCCCCGGATGGACAAGTCGGCCCGATTGTCTCCGCGTTTTGTCCGGTTCGTCAACCTGACTGTGCCAGAGGGGATCTCGGTTACCCGGATAACATGCCGTTATCTGCCCGAGATCGGCGATCGGCAAACACGGGAACAACTTCCGTCCGGAAGGATGGGTCCGCGCCGGGGCCTGCGCGCCTACCATCGGATCCGAATGGGCGCCGGTATCAGGCGCCGTCGGGACGCGCGGGAGGACGTCATGAAATACGCCGAACTGCTGGCGCAGGCACGGGACGCGATCACGGTGCGCCGGGTTTACGGCGACCCCTACGAAGCAGGCGGGGCGATCGTCATTCCCGCCGCGTCGGTCGGTGGCGGCGGAGGCGGAGGCGGCGGCACCGGGAACGGCGCGGACGGGGAGGGCTCGGGTGAAGGCGCGGCGTTCGGCGTCGGCGCCAAGCCGGTCGGCGCTTACGTGCTTCGCGACGGCCGGCTGACCTGGCACCCGGCCGTCGACGTCAACGCGATCATCGACACGGCGGGCAAGGTGCTGATCGCGGGCATCTTGGCCTTCGCGCTGACCCGCCGTTTCCGGCGAAGCGACTGATCGGCGCGGGGGTGGTTTCCGGTCGGTGGGCGCCGGGCCGAGCGACGGCGAGGCCGCCCGCCGCTCGACCCGGCGCGACGTTCATTGCGATGCGGCGGGCTCGACGATCGCGTCGGGCCCCGGATACACCAGCGACTCGTGACCGTCGGAGAAGCGCACCAGGTAGGGCGGCGTCCCGTCCGGTCCGCGGACCTCGATGATCTCGGCTAGGTGATCCCCTTCTCCCACCACGTGTCCGTGCACGCAGAGTCGATCTCCTACATGTGCGATCATCGCCCCATTATCGGACGCCAGTGGTGCGCGTCACAACCGCCTGGGCGAACAGGTGGGGCAGCGGCAACCGGTCGAGGCGGGACGGTGGGACCGGCTTCTCGTCGCCCGGCTCAGCTCGCGTCGGCGAGGAACGACAGCCGCACCTGCCGGTCCGGATTGTCGACATTCAGATCGACCAGCGCGATCGACTGCCACGTGCCGAGGGCGAGCTTCCCGCCGAGGACCGGAACGGTCGCGTACGGCGGGATGAGGGCGGGCATCACGTGCGAGCGCCCGTGTCCGCGGGAGCCGTGCGCGTGCCGCCACCGATCATCGGCGGGCAGCAGATCGCGCAGCGCGGCCAGCAGGTCGTCGTCGCTGCGCGCGCCCAGCTCCATGATCGCGATCCCGGCCGTGGCATGCGGCACGAAGACGTGCAGCAACCCGTCCCCGCCCGCTTCGCGCGCGAAGGCCGCGCACTGCGGCGTGATGTCCTGTACCACTTCACTGTGGCCTGTTCGCACCTCCAGCAGTGTGCTCTTCATGCGCCCATCGTCCCCCATCCGCCGCGGCTCGCGCGGCGCGATCGGGATGGGATGCGGCTGTGTGCTTTTCCACAAGCCGGGTAGGTAGCGGCAAAACCGCTGGCCCCGGCCGGTACCCTGAATGACTGTTACCAGTTTGTTGTCGATCTTGGAGGACCCTGTCGTGGCTCTCGTGGTTCAGAAGTACGGAGGATCCTCGGTGGCGACCGCCGAGCGGATCCGGCGCGTCGCTGAACGGATCGTGGAGACCAAGAAGCAGGGCCACGACGTGGTGGTCGTCTGCTCCGCCATGGGCGACACCACCGACGAGCTGCTCGACCTCGCTCAGCAGGTGGCGCCGTCGCCGCCGGCCCGCGAGATGGACATGCTGCTCACCTCGGGCGAGCGCATCTCCAACGCGCTGGTCGCCATGGCCATCCACTCGCTCGGCGCGGAGGCCCGGTCGTTCACCGGCTCGCAGGCGGGCGTGATCACCACGGGCGCGCACGGCAACGCGAAGATCATCGACGTGACCCCCGGTCGCGTCCGCGCCGCTCTGGACGAGGGTCTGGTCGTGCTGGTCGCGGGCTTCCAGGGCGTGAGCCAGGACAGCAGGGACGTCACCACGCTCGGTCGCGGCGGCTCCGACACCACGGCGGTCGCGCTGGCCGCGGCGCTGGACGCGGACGTCTGCGAGATCTACACCGACGTGGACGGCGTCTTCACCGCCGACCCGCGCATCGTGCCCGACGCGCAGCGGCTCGAGCAGGTCTCCTACGAGGAGATGCTGGAGCTGGCGGCCTGCGGGGCCAAGGTCCTGATGCTGCGCTGTGTGGAATACGCCCGCCGCTACAACGTGCCCGTGCACGTGCGCTCGTCCTACACCGACAAGCAGGGCACCTACGTTTACGGATCGATGGAGGACATCCCCTTGGAGCAAGCAATCCTCACTGGCGTCGCGCACGACCGCAGCGAGGCCAAGGTGACCGTGGTCGGGCTGCCGGACGAACCGGGCTACGCCGCCAAAGTGTTCCGCGCCGTGGCCGACGCGGAGATCAACATCGACATGGTCCTGCAGAACATCTCCAAGATCGAGACGGGCAAGACCGACATCACCTTCACGCTGCCGAAGACCGAGGGCGCCCGCGCGGTCGAGATGCTGACCAAGCGCCAGTCCGAGATCGGCTTCTCCCAGGTGCTCTACGACGACCACATCGGCAAGGTGTCGCTGGTCGGCGCCGGCATGAAGAGTCACCCCGGCGTCACCGCCACCTTCTGTGAGGCGCTGGCCAAGGCGGGGGTCAACATCGACCTCATCTCCACCTCCGAGATCCGCATCTCCGTGCTGGTCAAGGACACCGAACTGGACGAGGCGGTCAAGGTGCTGCACAAGGCGTTCGACCTGGGCGGCGACGAGGTCGCGGTGGTCCACGCGGGAACGGGGCGATAGGCCATGGGAGTTCGCGTAGGAGTCGTCGGCGCGACCGGGCAGGTCGGCGCCGTCATGCGGAAGCTGCTGGAGGAGCGCAACTTCCCGGCCGACGAGGTGCGGTTCTTCGCCTCGGCTCGTTCGGCGGGCAAGACGCTGCCCTGGCGCGGCCGCGAGATCGTCGTCGAGGACACCGAGACCGCCGATCCGTCCGGCTTGGACATCGCGTTGTTCTCCGCGGGCGCCACCATGTCCCGGGTGCAGGCGCCGCGCTTCGCCGCCGCAGGCGTCACGGTGATCGACAACTCCTCGGCGTGGCGCAAGGACCCCGAGGTCCCGCTGGTGGTCAGCGAGGTCAACCCGGAGCAGACGCGCAACCTGGTCAAAGGCATCATCGCCAACCCGAACTGCACCACGATGGCTGCCATGCCGGTGCTCAAGCCGCTGCACGACATCGCGGGTCTGCGCCGCCTGATCGTCTCCAGCTACCAGGCGGTCTCCGGCAGCGGCCTGGCCGGTGTCGAAGAGCTGGCAAGCCAGGCCCGCGCGGTGATCGATGACGCCGAGAAGCTGACCCACGACGGCCGCGCCGTCGACTTCCCCGCGCCGAACAAGTACGTCGCGCCCATCGCGTTCAACGTGCTTCCGCTGGCGGGTTCGCTGGTCGACGACGGCTCCGGCGAGACCGACGAGGACCAGAAGCTGCGCAACGAGAGCCGCAAGATCCTCGGCATCCCGGATCTCGCGGTGAGCGGCACCTGCGTGCGCGTGCCGGTCTTCACCGGCCACTCGCTGTCGGTGAACGCCGAGTTCGCCGAGCCGCTCTCGGCCGAGCACGCCAAGGAGATCCTGGCCAAGGCCCCCGGTGTGCGGCTGGTCGATGTGCCGACTCCGCTCGCCGCGGCGGGCATCGATGATTCGCTCGTCGGCCGCATCCGGCAGGACCCTGGTGTGCCGGACGGCCGCGGGCTCGCGCTGTTCATCTCCGGCGACAACTTGCGAAAGGGCGCTGCGCTCAACACTATTCAGATCGCCGAGGTGCTGCTCAGCGAGCGCTGAGAGCTACTCGATCGAACGGGCCGCGGGTTTCGCGGCCCGTTCGTCGTTTCCCTCCTCCGTTATCGTGCGCGGATGACTCCGCCGGTTGAAGCGGTCGGCTTCGTATCGCTGGTATCGGTGCTGCCCGGGTGGGCGACCAGGCGGGGGACCGAGCCGCTGCCGATTCCAGGCGAGGCGACTCGGGAACGGCTCAGTGGGTGCGCAGACCGTCGAAGACGACGGCGAAGGCGCGCTCGCGCTGCGCGGCGGTGGCTGCGGTGCCGTGGGTGGCGAGGAACGCGCCCTTGATGACGCGCATCAGGTCCTCGACCTCGATGTCGGTGCGCACGCCGCCCGCCTGCTGCGCGCGGGTGAGCAGCGTGCCGATGGCCGCGTTGAGTTCGTGGACGGGCCGCAGGTATTCGGGGGCGTCCTGGCCGCCGACGGCGTCGGCGAGATCCCGCTTGACGCTGCCCTCGGCCACGAGCCGGGCGAGGAAGTCGAAGAACGCGAGCACCGGATCCGCGGAGTCGGCCAATTGCCGTGCCAGCGCGATGATCCGGTCCACCCGGTCCACGATCGCCGCCTCGAACAGCGCTTCCTTCGTGGGAAAGTGCCGGTAGACGGTGCCCGCGCCGACACCGGCCCGCCGTGCGATCTCGTCCAGCGGCACGGAGAGCCCTTCCGCGGCGAACGCTTCCTGCGCGGCTGCCAAAACGCGCTCGCGATTGCGGCGAGCGTCGGCGCGCATGGGTCGGCGCTCGGGTTCGGTCACGGGTCAGGAGTCTACTGTTGACAACCGGGGCGCGCGTTCCGGATGATAAGCGGGTCTTGCGTTCCGCTTATTTGGAGGTGTCCGATGACCGATGGTTCGTCCGCGCGGAGCCCGCGCGAGCTGGTCGAGCGATTGTTCGGCGACCTGCCTGCGCGCGATGCCGACGCGTTCGTCGCGCTGCTCGCGCCCGACGCGGTCTTCGAAATCCCGTTCACCATCCCTGGGCTTCCGACGCGACTGGAAGGCCGGGAGGCGATCCGCGAGCATTTGGCGCAACGATGGTCGGGCCTGTCCGGGATCGAAGTGCACGCGATCCATCCCCAGGTCTACGAGACCACCGACCCCGAGGTGCTGCTCGTGGAGAACGAGGTGGACATGACCGTCCCCGGCTCCGGTCGCGCCCGGGTGCGCACCTCGGTGAACGTCGTCCGGGTCCGCGACGGCCGAGTGGTGCTCTTCCGCGACTACATGGACACCGCCCGCTTCACCCGCCTGGCCACGAGCTGAGCTGCTACTCGGCGCGCACTGTTCCGCGCAGCCGTGTGCGGTGCGGACGAATGCCAATCGAGTGGTACCATATGTTGTACGACTTGCTAGGAGGAACCATGGCTTCGGCGATCACGGCGAGCGAGGCGCGAAAGAACCTGTTTCCTCTGGTGCGGAAGGTCAACGAGGATCACGACACGATCGAGATCGTGTCGAAAGGGGGGAACGCGGTGTTGATGTCCAAGGAGGACTACGACTCGCTGATGACAACCGTGGAGCTGTTGAGCGGACGCGACGGGGCGCGCCTACGCCGCTCGATTCAAGAGCTCGAGGGTGGTGGCGGCGTCGAACGCGATCTCATCGAATGAAGGTCGTATTCTCCGAATCCGCATGGGAGGAATACGCGGCCTGGCTTCAGCGTGACCGGCTCGTATTGAAGAAGGTCAATGTGCTGATCAAAGCCATCTTGTGCGATCCGTTCGAAGGCATCGGCAAGCCCGAGCCCTTGAAGCACGACTTGGCAGGGTACTGGTCGCGCCGGATCACGCAGGAGCACCGGCTCGTCTATCGAATCGTCGACGATGCGGTTTGGATCGCCAAGGTCGGAAAGCATTACGACTGACGGCGGGCCGCACGCGGAAAAGGCCTCGCTCGTCGCGCGGCGCGGCTGTTAGCCTGCGTCGATGGCGAACCCTCATCCTCATGTGTATCTCGGCGACCGGATCGTTGCGGCCGAAGCTGCCACGGTGAGCGTCGCATCGTCGGCGGTGTTGTACGGACTGAGTGTCTACACCGTTTTCCCGGTGCATGTGGATGGGGCAGCGCGGACGGCGTTCCGTTTGGACGACCATTTCCGCAGGCTCGAGGAGTCCTGCAAGATCATCGGGATGGATCGGTTCGCGGCGGAGTGGGATTACGCCCGGTTCCGTGCGGCCGTCGTGGAACTGGTCGCGGCGAACGCTCCGCGCGAGGACGTCTTCGTGCGGGCGACGGTGCACGTGGTCGAGTCCATTCCGGGTACCCGGGTGCGGGGCTGTGCCATTCGGGTCAGCATGTTCGTCTACGACGCGGTGCCCATCGTCCCGCAGAACGGCATGCGCCTGAAATCCAGTCCGTGGCGGCGCATTCCGGACAACGCGATCCCGTCTCGGGCGAAAGTCAACGGCGCGTACGTCAACTCGGTGCTGGCCAAGCAGGACGCGATCGACAGCGGTTATGACGACTGCGTCTTCCTCGACGGCAACGGGCACGTCTGCGAACTCAGCGCGGCGAACATCTTCCTCGTCCGCAACGGCACGTTGATCACGCCCGATGTCTCCTGCGACATTCTCGACGGCATCAACCGCAGGACCGTTCTCACCTTGGCGGTCGAGGACGGCATCCCGGTGGTGGAACGCACCGTCGATCTCACCGAGTTGTACATCGCCGACGAAGTGTTCGTCACCGGCACGTCATCCGGCGCCGCGCCCGTCGTCGAAGTGGACGGCCGCCTGGTCGCCGACGCGGTTCCAGGCCCGATCTCCCAGGCGCTGCGCAAACGTCATCACGCCGCGCTGCGCACCGACGACGTGCACGGCTGGGTCACGGATCTCACCCGGTAGCGGCAGGTCAGCGGATCGCCGGGGTGCGCGGGTCGGGTCCGAGGCAGACCAGGATGGCGCAACCCGGCGGGGTGTCCGCGAACGGCGGATCCAGTGGGTGATTCAGGCAGGCGAAGACATTGCAGCCTGGATAGGCGGCGGGACCGAGGCCGAACACGGCGATCAAGATGTCCGTGTCGACGAAACGACGTGGATCGAGCCGCAGCGGCGGCTCGACGTACGGACCGGGGTCGGGTACCGGCCGGTCGTAGAACGCGTCGAACACCTTGCGGAAGAATTCGTAGGGCAATTCCTGGGTGTTCTGCACGACTCCGGACACGCCCTGGCTGCTGACGTTCCCGAAGACGCCGGTCCACACCACGGTGAGGTCGAGGCTGGGTATGACGAAGACGTTCTGCATGCCGAGCCCGGCCATCGCGTACACGTCGTCGGGCAGGAAATCGGCGATCTCCGCGCAACCGCCGCCGAGCCAGAACAGGTACCCATAGCACGAGTTCGTCGGTGACGGCGTGCGCGCCTTGCGCAGGTAGTCACGGGACACGATCTGCTGTTCGCCCCAGCGCCCGTCGTTGCTCACCAGAAGTCCGAGCTTCGCGAAATCGTTCGGCGGGATCATCAGGTGCGCGTAGCCGTAGGTGTGCCCGGAGCGATCCTGAGCCCAGTAGTAGTCGCTGCGCGGAATCCCGAGCGGATCGAACAATTCCCGCTGCGCGAAATCTTGCAGAGGTTCGCCGACGGCCAGCTCCAGCACGTAGGACAACAGGTCGACATTGCGCTGGCTGTAGGTGAAGACGGTGCCCGGCGGATTGTCCAGCGGCACGCCCAGCGCCTGCACCGCGCTGTCCGGGTCGACGGGGATCACGCCGGTGACACCCTCGGTCAGCACGCCGACCCGCATGCCCGAGGTCTCGGTGAGCAGGTTCTCGACGGTGATCGACCGGTGCTGGGCATCACCGAGTCCGGCGGGAAGATAGCGATCGATGGGCGCGTGAAGATCGAGTGCGCCACGATCCCAGGCGATTCCCGCGAGCAGCGAGACGACGCTCTTGGTCGCGCTCCAGATGTTCCACGCCACGTTGCCGGTCTGCTCGTTCGTCGGCCCTTCGCCGGTGAGGCAGTTGTGCCGGAAAACCTGGACGTTGAAACGGTTCCGGCCGGCCGCGAAGGTCAGCGCGTCCTGGAGTTTCGCGGAATCCAACCCGACTTGCTCCGGCGCCGCCCGCTCCAGATCGCGCCCCGAGGTGACCGCGCACCGCGCCTCGTCACCGGTCGCGGCGCCCGCGCTTCCAGCGAAGAGATTGCCCGCCACCAGCGAAACCGCCGCGATTCCCGCCAGGAATCCACCGAAACGCCCCATGTGCAAAAGGCTAGCGCCCTTCGTCCTGTTCACGCGGTAAACAGGCGGGGAACTGGACGTCTGATATCCGCAACGAGGCGCAGATCGGGCACGGGCATTCGCCGGGTCCGCGCGGCACAGGTGGCACCGATGCCGAGCCGGGCGCGAGGAGCCGTCGCTGATCCGGTGGTCTGTTCCCGTCGGTTCGCCGGTCGGGTTATGGGGCTGTTGGACCAGGCCGGGTTTCCCGATGACTCGAGCCACTCGACGATCACTGTCAGGACGTATCCGGCTCGGTAGGTAGTCGCCTCTCGGCGGCGCGCAGCGGCTGACCGATCGGTCAGCTACCCTTGGCCTGCACGTACACGAGAAGAGGCGCAGGATGAAGCAGGTCGCGGATGGCGGGAACGGGCTTTCGCTGGGATCACGGGCGCGCCGGGAACCGACCTGGTTCGCGGAGGCCAAATTCGGGATCTTCGTCCATTGGGGATTGTTCTCGGTGCCCGGATTCGCGCCGAGAGGACGTTATGCCGATGTGCTGCGCGACGATTACGGGCACGCCATGACCAGGAATCCCTACGCCGAGCAATACGCGAACGCGATGAAGGATCCCGGCTCGCCCACCGCCGCGTTCCACCGGCGGCACTTCGGTGATCTGCCGTACGACGGTTTCAAGGCGATGTTCGAGCAGGGGCTGGAGGATTGGCGCCCGGACGGGTGGGCTGAGACGTTCCAGCAGGCAGGCGCCCGATACGTGGTGATGGTCACCAAGCATCACGACGGATTCGCGTTGTGGCCGACCGGTGTGCGAAACCCGCACAAAGCCGGATGGTTCACCGAACGCGACTTGGTCGGCGAACTCGCGGACGCGGTGCGCGGGCGCGGGATGAGATTCGGTGTCTATTATTCCGGCGGAATCGACTGGACCTTCCAGCCGAAGATGATGAAGACTCTCGGGGACTACATCTATTCACCGCACGGCCGCGACTATCCCGCCTACGCCGACGCCCAGATGCGTGAACTCGTGACCCGTTATCGGCCGGACATCTTGTGGAACGACATCTCGTGGCCGACCGGGCGGAAACAGTTGCTCTCGTTGTTCGCCGACTATTACAGCATGGTGCCGGACGGCGTCGTCAACGATCGCTGGCAGATCGACTCGTGGGTCAGGAAGGTGATGCACTGGAAACCGGCCCGGGCCGGTTTCGACCTGCTGATGAAGCAGTTGCTCGCCGCGCGCCCGGACATCCTCCACACCGCGGCGCCGCAGGCGGTCCCGCACGCGGATTTCACTACTCGCGAGTACGCCCGGTTCGACACGATCCAGTCGGCCAAATGGGAGGCGACCCGGGGTATCGGCAACTCGTTCGGTTTCAACCGCGACGAGGCCGACGCGGACTACGCGTCATTCGAGGACGATCTCTTCCCGGCTTTCGCCGACACGGTCGCCAAGAACGGCAATCTGCTGCTCGATGTCGGCCCGAGCGGTGGCGCGGGCGTCATCCCGGCAGCGCAACTCGATCGGCTGGCGGCTTTCGGCAGCTGGCTGCGGCGCAACGGCCCGGCGATCTACGACACCAGCCCTTGGAACGAAGCGGAGGGCGAGACAGCCGAGGGGCTGCCGGTCCGGCTGACGTGTGACAGCACTGCCGTCCATGTCTTGGTGATCGGCTATCCGAAGGGGCGTGAGATCACCCTGAAGGCACTGTCGATCCCGGGATCCACCGGCACCTTGTCGGCGGATGGCAGCCCGGTGACGGTCCGAAGGCGTGATAGTGACACCATCCTCGGGTTCAGTCGTGATCTGACCGGCGTCTACTCCCCGGCGGTGTCCGTTTCGCGGTCGTGAATCGGTTGCCCGCACTGGTCTCAGGGAGAGAAGGAGAATTTCGTGACCGCCGAGACGGTGGAATCGGCTGACGTACGCCGCGGGCAGATTGTCGACAGTGCGATCGCCCTGATCGCCGAGGTAGGACATGCTCGTGCCTCGCTGTCGCGGATCGCCGAGAAGGCGGGCGTCTCGAAAGCCGCGGTGCTGTATCACTTCCAGAACAAAGAGGACTTGCTCGACCAGGTGCTCGACCGCGTGCTCGGCGGCCTGGTCGAGCAAGTGGATGCGGCGGTGCGGAGCGCTGGCACGCCCGCCGACGCGGTCGGCGCGTACATCCGGGCGATGCTCGGTCATCTGAGCGCCCATCCGTCCCATATCCGGGCGCTCACCGAGGTCATCGCGATCGCGGAAGCCGCCGGCCGCAGCACGATCCGCGCGGACTCGTCCCGGTGGCGAGTACTGGCGGACCTGTTGGCCGCCGGGCAGGCGGATGGCTGGTTCCGCACGTTCGACGTCGAGACGACCGCGGTGGTCGTCAGCGGCGCGATCGACGGTCTGGTCGGCCGATGGCTGACCGAACCCGGGTTCGATCTGCGGGCTGCGGCCGAGGAACTGGAAGCGTTCGTCTACCGCGCGATTTCTGTTGCCGATCGATAGACGCAGGGGACATGGTGGGCCAGCAGTGTGCGCAGCCAATGCAGCATCCCCTCCATGACCCTGCGATTGCCGGAGAAGTTACGGCCGACGCCCCCTCGGATTTGGCAACAGCAGCTCCCATCGGCCCGCTGCGCGACCGTCTCGGCGGTTGCGCTCGCCCGGTGTCTACACCACTGCGCCGAGTTGGGGTCGGTGCATCGGCTGATGACGGAGTCGGGCGGACAAGGGCGGCCGCTAGCGGTAGCGCTCACCCAACGCATACAGCGCTGCCCCGAGGGCGAGCGCGCCGAGCCCGGCGAGCACGGAGCCGAGCGGCAGGGCGAATGCGACGACGACGCACCCGACCGCGCCGACCACCGGAATCCACCGGGGTGGCCGATTCTCCTCGGCGGTCAGTGTCGCCGCGGAGATGTTCGCGATCAAGTAGTAGAAGAGCACCGTGAACGAAGAGAACCCGATGGCCGCGCGCACATCGAACAGCGCGGCGACCGCGGCGACGATCGCGCCGACCACCAGTTCGGCACGGTGCGGCACCCCGAACCGCGGATGCACCGCGGCGAGCGCTCCGGGCAGATAGCGGTCCCGCGCCATGGCCAGCACCGTGCGGGATACGCCGAGGATCAGCGCGAGCAGCGATCCGGCCGCCGCGAGCACCGCGCCGATCCGCACCACCGGCGCGGCAGCGGGGACGCCCGCCGCGCTGACCATTCGCGCCAGCGGGTCGGTGGCCGCGGCCAGTCCGGCGGAGCCGAGCACGCTCAGCGTCGCGACCGCGACCAGCGTGTAGATCGCGAGTGCGAGCGCGAGCGCGAGCATGATGGCGCGGGGGATGGTGCGCTGTGGTTCGAGTACTTCCTCGCCGAGCGTGGCGATGCGCGCGTACCCCGCGAACGCGAAGAACAGCAGTCCCGCCGCCGTGAGCACGTCGCGCGGACCGATCCGGTCGGGCAGGGCGGATGCCGCCGAATGCGTTCCGAGCAGCCCGATCACGATCACCGCGGCGAGCACCGCGAGGACGACGCCGACGAGCACCCGAGTCGCGAACGCCGATTTCTGCACGCCGGTGTAATTGATCGCGGTGATCGCCACCACGGCGCCCACCGCCACGGCGTGCGCCTGCTCGGGCCAGGCATAGCTACCGACCGTCAGCGCCATCGCCGCGCATGAAGCCGTCTTCCCCGCGACGAACCCCCATCCGGCGAGATACCCCCACAGACGCCCCAGCCGCTCCCGCCCGTACACATACGTGCCCCCGGAAACGGGATATCGCGCCGCCAGCCGCGCCGACGACGTCGCATTGCAATACGCCACCACCGCCGCCACCGCGAGAGCCACCAGCAGCCAACTCCCGGCCGCGGCCGCCGCGGGCGCGAGCGCCGCGAAAATTCCCGCCCCAACCATCGCCCCCAGCCCGATGACCACCGAATCGGCAAGCCCGAGCCGCCGACTCAATTCCCCATCCACCGACGCCATACCCGCATCCTCCCCCACCACCCCCGCCCCCGCAGCGCGACTTCGCTCGCCGGGCCGGCCCGGTGGATGCGACAGCGCCGCCAGGTCGGGATGACCTGGCGGCGCTGTTGGCTGGGACACCGTGGTGGTGTCGTTGCCGTCGACGTCCCACAAGCGCCTCTCGGCGGGTGGTCGCTCGAAGCGACAAAGGGTGCGGCCCGGGGCTGTCCGGACGCCGACGGTGGGTGTCGACGTCCCACAAGCGCCTCTCGGCGGGTGGTCGCTCGAAGCGACAAAGGGTGCGGCCCGGGGCTGTCCGGACGCCGACAGGGGGTTCAACCACGCGCTGCCGGAAGCTATTCCGACGAGAATTTGTGACGCTCGCCACTTCATATCGCACCTGGTCGCCTGCGGGAGCGACTCGTCGAGCAGCTCCGAACCAGAGTGTTTTCTGGAGTGATTCCACTCTCTTTTCTTGACTAGTTCCAGAAAAGGGTCAGAATCGAAGTATGCACACCAACGGCACTGCCTCACGCGAGTGGCTGCGAGCAGCGGGTTTGCGGGTCACCGCGCCACGGCTCGCAGTACTGGACGCGGTCGCGGCACGGCCGCATTCGGACGCGGACACGGTGGCCGCCACCGTCCGCGAAGCGCTGGGCTCGGTGTCCACGCAGGCCGTCTACGACGTCTTGCACGCGTGCGTGCGCGCCGGGATCCTGCGGCGGATCGAGCCCGCGGGTTCGTCCGCGCTGTACGAAACCCGGATCGGTGACAACCACCACCATCTGGTGTGCCGAAGCTGCGGTGCGGTCGTCGACGTCGACTGCGCCGTGGGCCGAGCCCCATGCCTCGACCCGTCGGACGCGCACGGATTCGTGGTCGACGAAGCCGATGTCGTCTTCTGGGGGCTGTGCCCGACCTGCCGTTCCGAGTAGCGGTCCATACGCCCGGGGCAGCCCTCCCGGGAAACGATGTTCACCAGCCGAGGAGTCTTCCGTGACCAAACCGACAACCACGAACACCGGAATCCCGGTCGAAAGCGACGACGAATCGCTCACCGCGGGCACGCAGGGCCCGATCCTGCTGCACGATCACTACCTCATCGAGAAGCTGGCCCAGTTCAACCGCGAACGGGTGCCGGAACGCATCGTGCACGCGAAGGGTTCGGGCGCCTACGGTGAGCTCGTCGTGACCAACGACGTCAGCAAGTACACCAAGGCGAAGCTGTTCCAGCCCGGTGCGCGCACCGAATCGCTGGCGCGGTTCTCCACCGTGGCCGGCGAGCAGGGCAGCCCGGACACTTGGCGTGACCCGCGCGGATTCGCGGTGAAGTTCTACACCGAGGACGGCAACTACGACCTCGTCGGCAACAACACGCCGATCTTCTTCATCAAGGACCCGATCAAGTTCCCCGACTTCATCCGCTCGCAGAAGCGCCTGCCCGGCAACGGTCTTCGCGATCACAACATGCAGTGGGATTTCTGGACCCTGCGTCCCGAGACCGCCCACCAGGTGACCTGGTTGATGGGCGATCGCGGCATCCCGAAGACCTACCGGCACATGAACGGCTACGGTTCGCACACCTACCAGTGGATCAACGCCACGGGGGAGCGCTTCTGGGTCAAGTACCACTTCAGGACCGACCAGGGCATCGAGTTCCTGACCCAGGCCGAGGCCGACCGGATCGCGGGCGAGGACGCCGATTACCACCGCAAGGACCTGTGGGAGGCGATCGAGCGCGGCGACTTCCCGAGCTGGACGGTGTACGTCCAGGTCATGCCGGTCGCGGAGGCGGAAGGCTACCGGTTCAACCCGTTCGACCTGACCAAGGTGTGGTCGCACAAGGACTACCCGCTGATCGAGGTCGGCAAGTGGACGCTGAACCGCAACCCCCGCAACTACTTCGTCGACATCGAGCAGGCCGCGTTCGAGCCGTCGAACGTCGTTCCCGGCATCGGCTTCTCACCGGACAAGATGCTGCTCGGCCGCGTTTTCGCCTACGCCGACGCG
Source organism: Nocardia sp. NPDC003726 (assembly GCF_053586955.1). Taxonomy (NCBI): domain Bacteria; kingdom Bacillati; phylum Actinomycetota; class Actinomycetes; order Mycobacteriales; family Nocardiaceae; genus Nocardia; species Nocardia sp. NPDC003726. The sequence goes on from NZ_JBSFNF010000006.1 coordinate 281,617, forward strand.
CACCGCTACCGCATCGGCACGAATTACGCGCAGCTGCCGCCGAACCAGGCCAGGGCCGCGGAGGTGAACTCCTACTCCAAGGAGGGCGCCATGCGGTACCACTACAACGATCCGAATGTGCCGGTCTACGCCCCGAATTCGTTCGGCGGCCCGCACGCCGACCCGGAAAAGGCCGCGGACGGCGGTATCTGGGACTTCGATCCGACCATCGTGCGCGCGGGCTACATCCGGCATGCCGAGGACGGCGATTTCACCCAGGCGGGCACCCTCGTACGTGAGGTGCTCGACGACGCGCAGCGAGAACGCTTGGTGGACAACATCGTCGGCCACGTGCTCGGCGGCGTCCGCGAGCCGGTGCTGAGCCGCGTCTTCCAGTACTGGAAGAACGTCGACGCCGATCTGGGCAAGCGGGTCGAGGAGGGCGTGCGCGCCGGACTCGACGGCTCGCAGGGCTGATCACTCACTTCGAAGGCAGGTGTGCGGAATCGCGCACCTGCCTTCGGCGTGTCCGGCCCATCCTGTCCGCCCGGTGAGTGCTCGGGTGCCAGAGTGTGGGCATGCCTCGGCTGACACGTGACTACCGGGTGGCGCTGGCCGCCGCGCTGACGCTGCTGGCCGGTTGCGGTGCGGAAACCGATGCGGCGCGGCCGGACCCGCTCACGTCGAGCGTCCAGGCCGGCCCCGCCGCGGACACGAGCGTGGCGGACCTGGAGGCTCGGTACGGCGCGCAGGTCGGGTTGTTCGCGGTGGACACCGGCACCGGCAGGACGGTGACCCACCGCGCCGACGAGCGTTTCCCGTTCCTGTCCACTTTCAAGACGCTCGCGGCAGCCGCGGCCCTGTATGCGCATCCGCTGGACACGGGATACTTCGATCGGGTGATCCGCTTCCATGAGGGGGATCTGGTCGACAATTCGCCGGTGACCGGCGCCGAGTTGGCCGAGGGGATGACGCTGGCGCGCGTGGCCGAGGCCGCGATCACCCGCAGCGACAACACGGCGGGCAATCTGCTGCTGCGTGAGATCGGCGGCCCGGAAGGGCTCACGGCGTTTCTCCGCACCCTCGGCGATCCGACCAGCAGGCTCGACCGCTGGGAGACCGAACTCAACACCGCGATCCCCGGTGACGAACGGGACACCACCACTCCGGCCGCGCTCGCCGCGAACTACCGCGCCTTGGCGCTCGGCGACGCGCTCGGCGTACGGGAACGCGATCAGCTGGTCGCCTGGCTGAAGGCGAACACGACCGGTGCCGAGCGCATCCGTGCGGCGTTGCCCGCCGAGTGGGTCATCGGCGACAAGACGGGTACCGGCTCCTACGGCTGTGCCAACGACGTCGCGATCGTCTGGCCCGACGGTGGCCGGGCGCCGATCGTGATCGCGATCATGAGCCGCAAGCCAAGTGCCGATGCCGGGGTGAGCAACGATTTGCTGGTGGACGTGACGCGGGTGGTCCTGGACGGTCTTCGCTGACCGGCGCGGCGAGTGAGCGAATAACGACGACCTGTAGTAGACCTGGCCGGATCAGGCGGCCAGGTTCGGACACCTACAGCAGACCCCACCAGTAGAGCAGGGTCGCCAGAATCCAGACCACCACGGTTTCCATCGTCGCTCCCAATCATTTTGGCGCACTCGTGACCATCATCCCGCGTTCCGCCGCCGGGCGGTAGGCGCTTGCCGGGTCACCACCTGGTGAATCCCGCTCACCTGCGATTTCGATCTTGCAAGGTGTTCTTAAGAGCGCGCCAAGCCCGTGCCTGCATTGTTTGTCTCGCGGGAGGGACATACCCAGCACCGCGAGGTGCGAACCGAGAAGCGGCCTGTCTCGAGGGGTGACAGGCCGGGTCTCGGGGGTGGGTGTCCGCCGGGCCGGTCTACGAGGGGTGGCCGGCCCGGCGGACGCGGGACGCGGAGCGGTCGCTCGCGCTGGCTCTTCCTGGAGCTGACCGGCAACGAGACGGCGTTGCCGCTGCCGAAGGTAACCCACGAGTGTGCGGCGCCGGGTTCCACGCGGGGCGGAAGCGGCCGGGCTGGTCGTCATGGTGATCGGCCCACCGAACTGGAACCGGTTCTAGACACTTTTAGTAAATTGTCTTACGGTCGATACATGACGCACGTGTCGTATCGGCCCCCGGTCTTCGAACTTCGCTCCGGCCCCACCTGGGCCTCGCCGTGGGAGATGTACGCGGCCCTGCGGGAGCACGATCCGGTGCAGCACGTCGTCCCGGCCGCGCGGCCCGAACACGACTACTGGGTGCTCACTCGGCACGAGCACGTCTACGCGGCGGCGCGCGACAGCGAGACGTTCTCCTCGCGGGACGGGCTGACGGTGGAATACGGCGAACTCGACGAACTCGGTCTGACCGACAACCCCCCGCTGGTGATGCAGGACCCGCCGCAGCACACCGACTTCCGAAAACTGGTCGCTCGCGGATTCACCCCGCGCCAGGTCGAGGACGTGGAGCCGGTGGTGCGCCGCTTCGTGCGCGACCGGCTCGATGCCATCGCGGCGCAAGGCGGCGGTGACATCGTCAAGCAACTGTTCAAGCCGCTGCCGAGCATGGTGGTGGCGTACTACCTCGGGGTGCCGCAGCAGGATCGGGCGAGATTCGACGGCTGGACCGACGCCGTCGTCGCGGGCAGCATTGACCGGACGAACACAAAGGCGCGAGCGGCGTCGGCGGAGATGATGGGGTACTTCGCCGAACTGATCAAACGCAGGCGCACCGACCCCGGCGACGACACCGTGTCCCTGCTGGTGCAGGCGGGGATGGCGGCCGACGACACGGACGTGCGCGGACTGATCCAGGTCCTCGCCTACACCTGGACCATGGTCGCGGGCGGCAACGACACCACCACAGGCCTGCTGGGCGGCGCCGTCCAGCTGCTGCAACAACACCCGGATCAGCGCGCCGCGCTGGCCGCGGAACCGGATCGGATTCGCGTCGCGGTGGAGGAGTTCGCCCGGCTCACCGCACCGGTGCAGGGATTGGCGCGCACCGTGACGCGTGACGTGGAACTCGCCGGGAAGACGGTGCCCGCGGGACGGAAGGCGCTGCTGGTGTTCGGGTCGGCCAATCGCGACGAGCGGGCGTTCGGCCCCGATGCCGCCGAGCTGGACATCGATCGCAATCCGCAGCGCATCCTCACCTTCGGGCACGGGCCGCATCACTGTCTCGGCGCGGCGGCCGCGCGGATGCAAGCCCGGGTCGCGCTCGAAGAGTTGCTCGATCGGTTCCCGGAGTACGTCGTCGACATCGACGCGGTGGAGTACGCGAGCGGGCCGTACGTCCGCAGGCCGACTACTGTGCCGTTCCGGTGCGGGGCGTGAGCACGGGAAGGGACACGGCATGAGTGGCGATTGGCTGGCCGACGGCCGCGCCGAACTGGCCGGTGAGCGCATTCTCGACGCGGTGCGCGCGCTGTTCATCGACAAAGGCGTCAGCGGGGTCGGCATGGCCGAAGTCGCCGACGCCGCAGGATGTTCCAGGGCGACGCTGTATCGCTACTTCGAGAACCGGCAGGCGCTCTACGTGGCGTTCGCGGGCCGGGAGGCGCGGCAGTTGGTGGAGCGCGTCTGGCGAGACCGGGCCACGCCCGCGAACACGGAGCCGGGGGAGCAGTTGCTCGACACGTTGACCGCACTGCTGGCCGAGGTGCGCAAAACGCCGCATCTCGCGGTCTGGTTCGAACCGTCCAACGTGGGAATCGTTGCCCAGCTGGCGAATTCGCCGGGTGTGATCGACGCGCTCGCCACCGACTTCGTCGCCGGATTCCGTCCGGGGCTGTCCTCCGTCGCGGCCGAGCGGGTCGGTCGGTGGGTGGTGCGCGCGATGGTGTCGTTGCTGACGCTGCCCGGCGCGGGCGAAGACGAGGAACGCGGGATGCTGCGCACCTTCGTGCTGCCGTTCCTGCTCGACCACCGGACCGTGATCGACTGACGCCGGTCGACCGGAGCCGCGCGGGACTCCGGTCCACGTGTGCGCCACGGGCTCAGACGGTCGCCGCCGAGTAGTCGGGCAGATCGTAGGTCTCGGTCTTGCTCAGCATCCGCATCATGACCGGTCGCATCGCCTTCGACATCATCAGTTTGCTGACGGCGTGGCCCGCGCGGATGCCGAAGCGGGACTTGGGCGTCATGGCGTTCAGGCCGCCCGGCTGCAACTGCTGGGCCGTCTCGACGAACGGGCGCAGCACCTCTTGGTAGCGGGCCAGGCCCTGTCCGAGGTCGTCGGCGTGCGCGGCGAGCTCACCGGCGAGCACGTACGCGCCCACCAGCGCCATCGCGGTGCCCTGCCCGGTGAGCGGGGAACCGCAGTACCCGGCGTCGCCGAGCAGGACAACCCGGCCCTCGACCCAGCTCGGCATGTCGATGCGGGCCAGCTCGTCGAAGTAGAAGTCCGGCGCGTCGGACATCGCCGCGGCGATGCGAGCGGACTCCCATCCGCCGCCGGCCAGGCGCTCCTGGATGAACCGCTGCTGTGCCGAGACGTCGCGGCGCAGCGCGGGGTCCGCCGCCGCGCGCAGCACGACGAGTGCTTTGCAGGTGGCCGGGTCGGCGTCGGGACGCATGCCCAAGCCGGTGCCCCCGACCAGCGAGTGCATCGTGAACCAGTGGGGCTCGAGGTCTTCCGGTCGAGGCAGCGTGAAGAACGACATGTATCCGCCGAGGTAGGTCGCGAACTGCTCCTCGGGGCCGAACACCATCCTTCGGGTCGCGGAGTGCAACCCGTCGGCGCCGATCACCAGGTCGAATCGCTCGTCGGCGCCGGATGCGAAAGTCACGTCGACGCCCGTGCCGTCCTGCCGGATCTCGGTGATCCATTCGCCGTAGCGGTAGTCGACGCCGCCCTCGGCGTCGAGCAGGTCGAGCAGCACCTGATTGAGATCGCCTCGGGTGATCTCGATTTCGGCGACCGCGCCCTTGCCGTCGAAGAGTTCGGCGGACATGCGGAGGATCTCGCGGCCCGCGTCGTCGACGTACTTCATGCCGCGCTCGTCGAGCTGATATTTCTTGATGCCCGGCATCATGCCCATCCGCTCGGCCACCTCGCGACTGGGTCCGCGCAGGTCGACGGCCTGCCCGCCGGGGCGCGGCGCTGCGGCGCGCTCCACCACGGTGGCTCGGATGCCGGACCGGAGCAGTTGCAGCGCGACGGCGTTGCCGCCGATGCCGCCGCCTGCGACGAGCACGCGGAGCTGGCTTACGGACTTGGCGCTCATGACTTTCCTCGACTCCCACTGGATTGACCAAATGTCTTAGACATATGTCTAACATGCGGTGGTACGAATGTCTAGCACGAATGTCTAAATCGGCTCGCAAGTGAAAGCCCATGGCGGCGACGGGTGCTCGCGGCCATGGGCTCGGGGACGAATCGCAGTAGCTAGGAGCGATGTTGGAGGTATGTGCGCCAGCTCGCGTGGTGGGTGATGTCGGTGGCGGTGCGCGCGGCGTCGTAGGTGCAGGCGAACCCGACGACCTCGCGGCCATCGGCGAGTTCGATGCGGGTCAGGGCCATGGGAGCGGGCAGCTCGGCCAGGAAGCGACCCAGCCCGGCCGTGGCGACGCGGAACAGCTCTCCCTCGATCGGAGCCCCGCGGCCGGGTCCGTGCCGCACCAGTCCCGGCTTGGGCGGGGTGGTGTCCAGCGCGGTCAGGCGGTAGGCGTCGGTCGTCCGGATCTCGCCGAGAAAGCGGGCGCCGAGTTGCTCGAGCTGCCAGTGCAGTGGCTGCCCCCGCAGGTGCGCACCGAAGACGGCCAGGTCGGCGCCCTGGGCGACGAGCAGCGGCGCGCTGTCGAGACCGAGCAGGCGGGCGGCGAGATCGACCGCCACCTGATCGGCGAAGGCGGGGGTGACCAGCATGACGCCGAACGGCGCACCGTCGGCGGTGGGCGCTCCGGGCACGGCGACGGCCGCCATGTCCAGCAGGTTGCAGAAGTTGGTGTAGGTGCCCATCCGCCGGTTGATGCCGACCGGATCGGCCCGCACCGCGGCGATGCTCGGATGCTCGGTGGTCGTCGGCAACAGCAGTGCGTCGAAGCCGTGCAGCAGTTCGGCGGCCTTCGCCTTGGCGCGGGCCAGCCGGTCGAGGTCGGCGGCGAACGCCGGACCGGTCTTCTCCCGCGCCGCGCCGATGATGGCGGCGACCGTGGGATCGGCCCCGGCGGGGGCGGTGTCGAGGAACGCGCCCACCGCGGCATGGCGTTCGGCGACGAGTGCGCCGTCGTAGAGCAACAGCGCGGCGTCGAGCAGGGCGGAAATGTCGATTTCCTCGGTCTTCGCGCCCGTCTCCGCGACCAAGGCGACGGTGCGCGCGAACGCGTCCCGGTACGGCTCGCTGAGCGCGGCCAAGTCCTCGGGGCGCGGCACGGCGATGCGCGGTGCGAGCGGTGCGGCCAGCCGGACATCGGCGGGCCACGTGCGGCTGCGCGGGTCACGCGGCTCCGGGCCCGCCATCACCGCCGCCGCGGAGACCGCCGAGTCGAGGTCGGCGGCGAACACGGTCACGGCGTCGTAGTCCGCACAGGCCGGCACGGTCCCGTGCGCCGGGATCACCCCGAGAGTGGCTTTGATGCCGACGATCCCGTGCAGCGCGGCGGGCACCCGTCCGGATCCGGCCGTGTCGGTGCCGATGCCGATATCCGCGATCCCGAGCGCCACCGCCGCCGCCGAACCGGAACTCGACCCGCCCGACACCAGTTCCGGGTACCGGGCGTTGCGCACCGCGCCGTACGGGCTGCGCGTCCCGACCAGTCCCGTGGCGAACTGGTCCAAGTTCGTCTTGCCCAGCACCAGCGCCCCGGCCGCGAGCAACCGCTCGACCGCCGCCGCGGTCACCTCCGGCAGATAGGCGAACTCCGGGCAAGCCGCGGTGGTCGGCAGCCCCGCCACGTCGATGTTGTCCTTCACCGCCACCAGGACTCCGGCCAGCGGCAAGGTCTCTCCGGCGGCGAGCCTGCGCGCGAGCGCGGCCGCTTCGGCGGCGACCTCGGGTTCCGGTCGCAGGGTGATCCACACTTCCGGCCGATCGACCTCGGCGATCCGCCGATAGGCGGCCGCCACGCGTTCGACAGGGTCGGCTGCCGTGTCGCCTAGGAGGGGCATTCAGTCGACTCCGATCACTACGAGGGGCGTGCCCGGCTCCACCTTGGCGCCGGGCGTGGTCAGTACTTTCAAAACGGTGCCCGGGCACGGGCTGTGCACGGGTAATTCGAGTTTCATCGCCTCCAGGACGGCCACCGGCGCATCGGCCTCGACCCGTTGCCCCGGTGCGACCTCTACCCGCCAGACATTGCCGATCATCGGGGCGGTCACCACCGTCGCGTCGGCGGGCAGTCCGGCCAGCGGGTCGTCGACCGGCGCGGTGACGGGCGCGACGGTGTCGCGTGCGAATTCGCCCGCCGCCCGCCACGCCTGCTTCTCCGCTTCGAACGCGACGGCCTGCCTGGTTTCGAACGCGGCGATGGACTCGGCCTCGGTGCGCAGCAGCCGCAGATGGTCGGCGAGCGCGAAACTGCCCTCGCTCACCTCGGCGTCGAATCTGCCCGCCTCGGCCGCGGCGCGGTGTTCGAGCAACTGCTCCGGGCCCACCGGTTCCCACACGATGCGATCGAAGAACCGGAACAGCCACGGCGTGCCCGCTTCGAACGGCGGGGACTGCCGGTAGCTGGACCAGATCGGCACGGTGCGGCCGATCAGTTGGTAGCCGCCGGGCGAGGCCATCCCGTAGACGCACAGGTACTTGCCACCGATGCCGACCGCGTCGGACGGGGTCCAGGTGCGGGCCGGGTTGTATTTGGTGGTGACCAGGCGGTGCCGCGGGTCCAGCGGAACAGCCAGCGGCGCACCGAGATACACGTCTCCGAGGCCGAGCACCAGATACTCCGCGTCGAAAACCGTCGCGCGTACCTCGTCCACGCTGTCGAGCCCGTTGACGCGGCGGATGAACTCGGTGTTCGACGGCAGCCACGGCGCGGTGTCGCGCACGCCGCTGCGATAGCGGTCGATCGCTTCGGCGATCGAGGGATCGTCGAACGACAGCGGCAGCCGGATGGTGCGGCTCGGCACCACCAGGTCGGTCGTGGCGGGCAGGTCGAGTTCGAGTTCGGTCAGCGTGCCCAGCAATTGGTACTGCGGCAGCACCTCGGGGTCGAAGTGGACGTGCAGGGACCGCACGCCGGGGGTCACGTCCACAACGCCGGGCAGCCGGACGGCCGCGAGTGCTTCGGCCAGGGCGTGCACCCGCATACGCAAGCCCAGATCGAGGACCATCTCGCCGTATTCGACCAGCACGTTGTCGTCACCGCCGCGCAGGTAACGCACGCGCGGGCGGTCCGCTGACGCCTCGACGCCGCCGAGCACGCCGCGATCGCGCCGGGCGGCGCGGGAATCGGTCACCAGATCCGGCACGCGGCTGCCGTTGGACGCCCGCAACTCGGCTGCCTTGTCGTCGTCGACCGGCACGAACCGCACCGAGTCGCCGGGACGCAACTGACCCATCCGCCAGCGATGCGCGGACACGACGGTGAGCGGACAGGCGAACCCGCCGAGGCTCGGGCCGTCGGGACCGAGCAGGATGGGGGTGTCGCCGGAGACGTTCAACGCGCCCACGCTGTAGGGGTTGTCGTGCAGGTTGGACGGGTGCAGACCGGCATCCCCGCCGTCGGTGCGCGACCACGCCGGCTTCGGGCCCTCCAGCCGGATGCCGGTGCGGTTGGCGTGGCTGCCGACTCGCCACGGGTGCGTGCAGAACTGGTCCATGTCGGCGTCGGTGAAGTACGCGGGCGAGGTCTGCGGACCGACACCGACCCCGAGCTGCCACTCGTGGGTGAATTGCGGCCGGTCGCCCGGCGCTACGGCGGCCGGCGCGCCGAGTGTGGCTGCCTCGGCGGGGGCGATGCCGAGCACGTCGCCGGTGGCCACCGCCTTGCCGGTCACACCGCCGAATCCACCGAGGGTGAAGGTGGACGCGCTGCCGTGATAGAGCGGCGCGTCGAGGCCGCCGCGCACCGCCAGATAGGTGCGCAGGCCGGTGTCGGTCGGCGCGCCGATGTCCAGCACCGCGCCGGCGGCCACGGTGACGGGCTCCCACATGGCCACCGGACGGCCGTCCACGGTCACCGGAGCCGGGGCGCCGGTCACGCACACCACCGTGGCGTCGGAGAAGCGCAACCGCGGGCCCTGCAAGGTGCACTCGAGCGCGGGGACGCCGACCGGGTTGCCGACCGCGGTGTTGGCGAGGGTGAAGGAGAGGTCGTCCATCGGGCCGGACGGCGGAATGCCCACCTCCCACAGACCTATCCGGCCCGGATGATCCTGCACCGTGGTCATGGTTCCGCCGCGCAGCACGTCGATGCGGCGGCCGACCGGGCGGATGTCGGCCAGCGTGGTGGTGGTGTGCTCGGTACGCAGGACCCGGCCGTCGGCCACGGCCTGACGCAGCTGGGGCAGATTCGTCTGCACCCCGTATATCCGGGTCGCATCGAGTGCGGTGCGCAGGGCGGCGAAAGCGTCGGCTCGATTCTCGCCGCTGCTGATCACCTTCGCCAGCAGCGGGTCGTAATACGAACTGACCTCCGAACCGGTACCGACCCAGGTGTCCACCCGGACGTCACCAGGGAAGTGCGCGGCCGTGACCAGGCCCGCGCTCGGGCGGTACTCGTGGCCGGGATCTTCCGCGTAGACCCGGGCCTCCACCGCGTGGCCGGTGATCACCGGTCCGCTCTCGGGCTGTTGGTCCACCATCGAGGTGTCGCCGCCGGCTAGACGCAGCATCCACTCCACCAGATCGACGCCCGTGACCGCCTCGGTGACCGGATGCTCGACCTGCAGGCGCGTATTCATCTCCAGGAACGACGCGGCGCCGCTGTCGGTGTCGTAGACGAACTCCACCGTCCCCGCCGAGCGGTACCCGACCGAGCGGGCCAGCTCCCGCGACGCCGCCAGCAGGTGCTGCGACTGCTCCGGGGCGAGCCCCGGCGCGGGCGCCTCCTCGATGACCTTCTGGTTGCGGCGTTGCAGCGAGCAGTCCCTGGTGCCGAGGCTGACGACGCGGCCGTTGCCGTCGCCGAACAGCTGCACCTCGACGTGCCTGGCCCGCGCGACGAAACGTTCCAGGAAGACGCCCGCCGAACCGAAGTTCGCCGTGGCGATGCGCTGCACCCGCTCGTAGGCCGCGCGCACCTCGTCCGGGTCGAAGCACGCCTGCATGCCGATGCCGCCACCGCCGCCGACCGCCTTCAGCATCACGGGGAAACCGATCCGCTCGGCCTCCGTCACGGCGTGATCAGCCGATTCGAGCAGGTCGCTGCCGGGGATCAGCGGCACGCCGACCGCGCGGGCGGCCATGCGGGCGGTGTGTTTGTCACCGAAGACGCGGAGTTGCTCGGCGGTCGGTCCGACGAACGCGATGCCCGCTTTCTCGACCGCGGTGGCGAAATCCGCGTTCTCCGAGAGAAACCCGTAGCCGGGATGAATGGCCCCCGCTCCGGTCGCCAGCGCCGCCTCCACCACCGCGTCGGCGCGCAGGTAGGACTGCGCGGCCGGTCCCGGCCCCAGGCGCACGGCGACATCGGCCATCTCGACGTGCGCCGCGCCCACGTCGGCATCGGAGTACACGGCCACCGTCTTCAGCCCCAGCCGCCGGGCGGTATGCATGACGCGGCAAGCTATCTCGCCGCGATTGGCGACGAGCACCGTATCGAATTCCAGACTCACTACCGCTCCCTGCTATTCCGTGGCCAGCGACATCGCCGCGATCGCACGGGTGACCCGTTCGAGCACGACGTCCAGCGATTCGCCGATATGCGTGTGCAGCAGCCGATACGCCAGCGAAAGATCCTCGGCCAGAACGGCTTCGAGGATTCCGAGATGCTCGGCGATGGTGGTCTCGATCCGGTTGTTTACCATGAAGTCGTACATGCGCACGTGGCGGATGCGGGAGTTCACCGCTTTGAGCGCGCGCACCATCTCGGTGTTGCCCGCAGCGGTCAGCAGGGTGACGTGGAATTCCTCGTCGCGCACCACGAAGCCCGGTTCCTGTTCCGGCGGGTCGGCGCGCAGTTCCAGCCAGGCGGCTCGCTCGGCCTCCAGCAGCGCACGATCGTGGGTGACCGCGGGGTTGGTCATCGCGCGCTGAAGACCGCCCAGCTCCAGGGTGATTCGCAACTCGTACAGGTCGCGGATCAGCGGGATGCTCGGCCGGACGGGGCTGAACCCGTATTCTTCGCGTTGCAGCAGTCCGTCCGAGCACAGCACGGTCAGCGCCTCGCGGATCGGCGTGCGCGAGATGCCGAAGCGGGTGGAGAGTTTCGGCTCGGTGAGGCGCTCGCCGAACTTGATGTCCCCGTTCATGAGCTCGCCGCGCAGCTTCTCGTACACCACGTCGCGCAGGGGTTTGCCCGCCGCGTCGGCCAGGGTTGCTATCCGTGTCGACATGGCTGTATACGCTATTGACCTCGCATTTCGGCGGAGTGACCGCAAGTTATCGCCGCGTTAGCGTCTGCTCACCGCGTCGGTCGGCGGCTGTGTGGGTACTCGGGACGAAACGAAATCCCGCGCGGGCTCGACAGAGTCATCGAGTCGGTTGTCCATCAGCGAAGATCGAGGAGAAAAGATGAAGCGCAGCACGAAGTTCGCCGGAGTACTCGCCGCCGCCGCGATGGCGCCGCTCTTGGCAGCCGGTAGCGCCCAGGCCGACACCGGCACGGTCTACTTCTCGGCGGGCAGCACGAACTGCGCGATCTTCGCGAACGGCTCCGTCGGATGCGATTTCGGCTATCCCCAGCACCTGAGCTACTACGTCGGCGGCACCTACATCCCGGTGCCGGTGACGGTGAACGAAATCGTGATCGACCAGGCCTGGCTGCCCGCGCATCCCACCTTCGACCCGGCCACGTCGTACACCCTGCCGGGTGGCAATCCCAGCATCTACGACGTGAAAACCGGCTCCGGCCAGTGGGGCCCCATCATCGAGCATGCCGGAGCGACGTGCCAGGTCGGCTTCCACGGCAGCTTCACCTGCCAGGCGCTCGGCCGCGGATTCAGTTCCTACGGCGGCACGGTCACCGCCTGAGCGTCCGACCGGCGTGCTCGCCGACCGCGGGCGCGCCGGTCGTAGTCGCTCCTGCTACCGGCCGCTCGTGCCGTCGAGCCGGATGACCTGGGCGTTCACCGTGCTCGCCGCGGCACCGGCCAGATAGGCGACCACCGCGCCCGGCTCGGCCGGCCGCAACGAGGCGAGTGCGGTCTCGAGCTCCGCGTTGTCGGTCGTGCCCGCGCCGTAGCTGACCGTGTTGACGGTGATCCGCCGTGACGTGAAATCCGGGGCGACGGCCTGGCCGAGTTGCTCGACCGCGCCGCGCGTCGCGTCGTGCACCGCGCTGCCCGGGTCGGCGGGATCACAGACGTTGACGACCCGGCCTTCGTCGGCCAAGTGCTGCAAAGCCAGTTGCAGGCCGTGGAAGACGCCCTTCACCGTGGCCGCGAAATTGCTGTCGAACGCCTCGGAGCTGAGCTTCGGGAACGGTTCGGATTCCGGCACCGCGGCGGTGTTGACCAGCACATGCCACCCGCCGCCTTCCTCGAGCAGCGCCTGCACCAGCTCCTCGTATTCGTCGCGATCGGCGATGTCGGCCGCGAGCGCCAGCGCCGCGCCACCCGCCTCGGTGATCTCCTTGACCACCTCCGCGGCGGGCTCGGGGAAGTGCGGATGCTGCACCACGACCTTCGCTCCTTGCGCGGCAAGCGTTTTCGCGATCGACCTGCCTATTCCGGTGTAGGCCGCCGTGACCAGCGCGGTCTTCCCGGACAGTGGTCTGTCCGCGGGCACGCCATCGACGGGCTTGCTCATCTGCCGACCTTTCGTCGATTGCGGGGAATCGGTTCTAGGCATGATATTCCCGCATACGATCGGACCAACCTACGATCGGGCGCCGACCATGGTGTCGGGTTCATCGGCGATGGCGAGCAATGGCCGCGGTCCCGGAAGCGCGGAGTGAATGCCGAGGTCCGGTCGAGCGCACGCGTAGAAGCGGTCCCGCGCGTCCGATGCCCGGGCCAGCGCCTGGCGGATCGTCTCCACGGAGGCGTTCGCATCTCGATGCAGCACACGCAATTCCCAGACCTTCTGCTGCCACTCGCGTGCCGCCTCGACAGTGGGGCCGTCGGCGAGCAAGAGGATGGATTCCAGGAGGTCGGCACGTGCGTCCTCGGCTGCCGCGAGCAGTGGCCAGCCTTCCTCCATCGACAACGTCTCATGTCCTGGCCAGACGTCCGGATGCTGCGCGGCGGCCATTTTCACATGTAAGCGGACCTCGCGCTTGATCGCCGCCGCGAACGCGACGTAAGCCTCGCGACGCGCACTGTCCCATCGCGTCGCGTGACTCCGGTCCCATTGCAACCGGTCCTTGCGGACACTGAAGTAGTAGCCGATCCAGGCCGATGTCGCGCCCGTGACGATCGCGACCGCCGCACTGTAGAGGGCAAGCATGCGTCGAGCCTACGCAGAGTGTCTCGGCTCCCACGTCCGGGCAACGGAGAAGGCCCCTGACCATGCGTACTGGTCAGGGGCCTTCCCGTCGTCTCAACCACGAGTCGGGGTGACAGGATTTGAACCTGCGACCTCTTCGTCCCGAACGAAGCGCGCTACCAAGCTGCGCCACACCCCGTGAAGTGGACCTGGAGTAGCTTACAACAGGGGTGCCCGAGACGTTAAACCGGCAGGTCAGTCACCCTTCGAGGGGTCGGATGCTGGTGAAGATGCGCTTGGCGGTCTCGGCGTCGAGTGCGTGCGGGACACCCGTGTCGGCGGCGATCACCATGACGAAATTCCCCTGGTCGTTGGGGAAGGCGGCGGTGTAGATGGAGTAAGCCTTCGCGCAGCCGGGCTTGGCGTCGGAGACGGTGCCCTTGGTCTCCACGAACATGCCGTGTTGCGATCCGTCCAGCGATGCCAGCGGCATGGGCAGGCCGGCTGTGCCGCCGGTCGTTCCTTTGTAGGCGAGTGTGGCGGTTCTCGTGCCCAGTTCGGTGGCCGCCTTTCCCGGGTCGGCGGTGTTCGAGCCGGTCAGGAAGGCTACGGTCCGGGTCGAGCCGGGGCAGTAACCCTTGCCCTCGCTGGCCAAGCCCTTGCCCGCGACCGCGTTCGGTGGCTCGCCGAAGCCGCCGATCGTGCCCGGCGGCGCGACCGTCCAGTCGGCGGGCACGTCGTAGGCGGCGCCGCTGTCGGGCGCCCGGACGACCTGATAACCGGGGACGACCGGATTCTTGTCGCCGGAACCCCGTGCGGTGGTCGTCGGGGCGGATCTGGTCGTGGTCCGCGCGGGCGCGCCCGCTGTGGTCGTGCCGAGCGCGTTCACCATCGACGGCGCGGTCTGCTGCGCGGGATCGTTCGTCTTCATCCGGCTGAGGACCACCGCACCGGCCACGAGACCGGCTACCAGCAGCACCGCGAGTCCGACCGACAGGATGACCTTTCCGCTCCCGCCGGGCCTGTGCGGCGGCGGTCCGCCCGCCTGTGGACCGTAGCCCGGCTGGTGCCGGCTGTCCGGCGCGGTGCCGTACGGCCCGGACCCGCCGACCGGCTGCCACTGCGGGGTTTGCGCCGGTTGACCGAACCGATCGGCGCTCGGATAGCCGAGCAAGGTCGGCGCCGAATCGTTCTGCGCCGGTGTGGGACCCGGTCTCCCGCGACCGAAGGGGACGGGCTGGTCGAGCGCGCCGAGCGGTTGGCCGAGCATGGTCGGATCGTTGCGTCCGCCGGTACCGGGCTGGGCCTGTGGTGGCCACTGCCCGGGAGGTGTGTGTCCCAGAGACTGGGCCAGCATGGTGGGATCATCGCGGCCCGGCGACCCGGGTTGCGCGGGACGTCCCGGCGAGGGGGCGAGCATGGTCGGATCGTCCCGCGTGCCCGACGGCGAACCGCCGTCCGGGGACCAACCCAGCGCCGGGTCGCTCTGCCAGCCGGGTTGCCACTGAAGCGTTGGCGCCGGCTCTTGATACGGCTGCCACTGCGTGGCCGGGTCGGGCTGCCACCACTGGGACATCGCGCCGTTCTCGGTCGAGTCCGGAGGCTGCTGCCCAGGGGCCGGCCCGGAAGACCGGTCGCCCCGCTGCCACGGTGTGCCGGTAGGGCGTCCCGAGTCACCGGTTCGGCCCGGATGCGCTCCGCCGTGCGGTGGCCGAGCGCGGTCGTCATCGTCCGGCGGGGTAGGGACGGAACGCAACGCGCGGAAGGGTTGTTGCCGAGGAGTCGGCGGCCCGGCGGGCCCTCCCGGAGTAGTCGGGTCGCGCCGGTCGTCGAATCCACTCACAGTTGTCCCCTACCTGCCACACGTCTCGGCAGGGGACATTAGCGGGCGACGGCCTCCGATGCCGACACTCCGTGGCCCGTGTCGGCTCCCGGACGCTTCGGCGGCGCGGCCACCAGCGTCAACAGGGTCGCCTCGGGGCGGCAGCAGAATCGGTACGGCGCCCACGGCGAGGTGCCGACACCCGCGGAGACGTGCAACTGGGTGTGCGCCCCCCACTTCGACGGCCCTTTCACCCGGGATCGGTCGATCCCGCAGTTGGTGACCAGGGCGCCGTAGCCGGGCAGGCACAACTGGCCGCCGTGCGTGTGCCCGGCGAGGACCAAGTCGTACCCGTCCTCGGCGAAGCGGTCCAGCACACGGGGTTCGGGGGAGTGGGTGAGGCCGAGCCGCAGGTCGGCCAACGGGTTCGGAGCGCCGGCGACAGTGTCGTACCGGTCGCGCTGCAAGTGCGGATCGTCGACGCCTGCGGTGGCGATGCGGATGCCCGCCACTTCCAGGTCGCGGCGTACGTGCGTCAGATCGAGCCAGCCGCGTTCGGTGAAGGCGGCGCGCAGGTCCTTCCACGGCAGCGGGGCGCCGTAGGTGCGGCGGTGATCCTTCTTGAAGTACTTCAGCGGGTTCTTCGCCACCGGCGCGAAGTAGTCGTTGCTGCCGAAAACGAAAAGGCCCGGACGGGAGAGCAACCCGCCGAGGGCCTGGACTACCGCGGGCACCGACTTCTGGTGCGAGAGATTGTCGCCGGTGTTGATCACCAGATCGGGCTCGAGCCGGTCCAGTTCCCGCAGCCATTGCTGCTTGAGTTTCTGGCCCGGCATCATGTGCAGATCACTGATGTGGAGCACCCGCAGCGACGACGACCCCGGCGCCAGCACGGGCATGGTCGCTTCCCGTAGGACGAAGGCGTTGCGTTCGACCAGCGAGGCGTAGCCGATTCCGGCCACCGCGGCCCCGGCGGCTCCCAGCGCGGTCGTGCGTACAGCAGAGGTCGAGATCACGGGCATTTGCCCAGCATAGGTGACCTCGCGCAGGACCGCCGAGTGTGTTTCCGCACAGGCGCCCGTTTTTCCGGCGGGAAATCGGGCCGCGCGGCAAATGTAGTGGGACCGCCGTGCCCGAGCGGCTACCGTGAGCGGCATGTCGGAACTCAAATCGCAGCTGCGAGCGGACCTCACCGCCGCGATGAAAGCCAAGGACACGCTGCGCCTTTCCACGTTGCGGATGCTGCTGTCGGCGATCCAGAACGCCGAGGTCGCCGGCTCGCAGGCCCGTGAACTCACCGACGCCGAGGTGGTCTCCGTGCTGCAGAAGGAGTCGAAGAAGCGCAGCGAATCCGCCGAGGTCTACACGCAGGCCGGGCGCGGCGAACTGGCGGCGAACGAGCGCGCCGAGGCGCAGATCATCGAGGAGTACCTGCCGACCCAGCTCACCGACGCCGAGGTCGCCGATCTCGCCGACACCGCCATCGCGCAGGTCGCCGAGGAGATCGGCGAGCGTCCCGGCATGCGCCAGATGGGTCAGGTCATGAAGATCGCCACCGGGCTGGCCCAGGGCAAGGCCGACGGCTCGCGCATCTCGGCCGCGGTGAAGGCGCGGCTGTAGGACGGCGACGCGAAAGGGGCCGCGAACCGTACGGTTCGCGGCCCCTTTGCTTGCTCAGCGTGGGATCGGGATCGGGATGGGGATCGGTGGCAGCCGCGGCACGGGCAGCCCCGGGATGCCCGGCGGCGGCGGGGGCGGCCCCGGCGGCGGCGCGGCCCGGACGGTGCCGTCGCTGATGTACAGCGTGATCACCGAACCGGGGATCGCCGACCCGTTGGGCGCGGTGCCCATGACGGTCCCCTTGGGGCGATCGCCCGCCCCGGTCACCGGCGACACCTGGAAGCCCGCGGCGACCAGCGCCGCGGTGGCCTCACCCTGTGTCATGCCGACGACATCCGGTACCTGCGCGTTGTTCGCGCCGCGCACGTACTTGTTGTCCAGCGGGGGCAACACGGGCGGCGGGAACAGCGGTATCACCGGTTTGATCGCGTTGAACCAGGTGCGCGCGGGTTCGTTACCGCCGAACAGGTTGCCGTCGCCGCAGTTGCGCAGCGGGAACGAGCAGATCTCACCCGGGGTGGGGCTGTCGCCGTAGGCGTAGACGGCGGCGGCCAGCGCGTTCGTGAAACCGAGGAAGGCCGAGGAGCGGTGGCTCTCGGTGGTACCGGTCTTGCCCGACATCGGATAGTTCCAGCCCACCGACTGGGCCGCGCCCGCCGCCGTGCCGGAAGTGTCGTCCTTGCTCATGGCGTTGGCCAGGGTGTTGGCCAGGCCGGGCTCGACGACCTGTTCGCAGGCCTGCTGGGTCAGCGGCACCTGCTTGCCCTGGCGGTCGACGACCTCCTTGATCGGGTTCGGCGGGCACCACCGGCCGCCGGAGCCCAATGTCGCCGCGACGTTGGACAGCTCGAGGGGATTGATCGCGACCGGCCCCAGGGTGAACGAGCCGAGGTTCTGTTCCTTGATCATGTCGGCCAGGCTCTGGTTGCCGTGACCGGAGGTGCCCGCCTCGGTGAACGAGCGCATGCCGAGCCGCACCGCCATGTCGACGGTCGGGGTGACGCCGACGGCCTGGATCAGCTTGACGAACGCGGTGTTCGGCGAGGTCGCCAGCGCCTCGGTCACCGACATGGGCGACTTGTACCGGCCCGCGTTCTCCACGCAGTAGGTGGCGGGCGGGCATCCGCGGGCGCCGCCGTTACCCATGCCCTTCGCCTCGAACCGGCCGGGCACGTCGAGCTGGGCGTCGATGCCGAGCCCCTTCTCCATGGCCGCCGCGGTGGTGAAGATCTTGAAGATCGACCCCGCGCCGTCGCCGACCATGGAGTACGGCTGCGGTTGCACGGTCTCGTTCGCGTCCCGGTTCAGGCCGTAGGTGCGGCTGCTCGCCATCGCGAGCACCGGGTGGGTGTCCTGACCAGGCCCCACCACGGACATGACTTCCGCGATGTTGTCCAGGTTCGGGTTCGCCGCGTCGGTCACCGCGCGCTTCACCGAGTCCTGCACGGCCGGATCGAGGGTGGTCTTGATCAGGTAGCCGCCCTTCTCGATCTGTTCGCGGCTGATCCCGGCGTTGGCCAGGTACTGCAGCGCGTAGTCGCAGAAGAAGCCGCGGTCGTTGGCCGCGATGCAGCCGCGCGGCAAGCCCTTGGGCTCCGGCAGCACGCCCAGCGGCTTGGTCTTCGCCTCGCGGAACTCGTCGGCGCGGCTGGGGATGTTCTGGATCATGGTGTCCAGCACCGTGTTGCGCCTGGCCAGCACGCCGTCGGGATTGGTGTAGGGGTTCAGCTTGGATGAGCTCTGCACCATGCCCGCGAGCATCGCGGCCTGCGAGACGTTCAGATCGGCCGCGTCGACGCCGAAGTAGGTCTTCGCCGCGTCCTGGATGCCGTAGGACGAGTTACCGAACGGGACGAGGTTGAGGTACCTGGTGAGGATCTCGTCCTTGGTCAGCTCGCGGTCCAGCGTCAGCGCCATCCGGATCTCCCGGATCTTGCGGGCCGGAGTGGTCTCGATGGCGGCGCGGCGCTCGGCGTCGGTCTTGGCGACCACGAGCAGCTGGAAGTTCTTCACGTACTGCTGGTCCAGGGTCGAGGCGCCCTGCTGGACCTCGCCGCTGGCGGAGTTGGTGAGAAACGCGCGTAGCGTGCCCTGCCAGTCGACGCCCTCGTGCTCGGCGAAGCGGCGGTCCTCGATGGACACGATCGCCAGTTTCATGTCGTTGGAGATCCGGTCGCTCGGAACCTCGAATCGGCGCTGCTCGTACAGCCAGGCGATCGGATTGCCCGCCGCGTCGACCATGGTCGACACCGCGGGCACCGTTCCCTCGACCAGCTCCGAGGAGACGTTGTCGACGGCGTCGGCGGCGCGGTTGGAGACGAACCCGAAGCCGCCGGCGAGCGGGAACAACAACCCGGCGACGAGCACGGAGGCAAGCACGCAGCTACCGGCCAGCCGCGCGAGCGTATGTGTGATCGGCACGAATCAAGACTACGGGTTGCCATTCCGGCGTTCTTGGCGGCATTTGTCCGAAGCGCGGAACTGGTTGTTCACGAGCCGGAATGGGCGTGTCGCGCGATCGCGCACGGCGTGTCGCAAGAGGGCCCGCACGCAATCTGCCTGCCCGTCCAGTGCGCGCCGGGCTTTGCATGGACGGACGTACCAAAAAATCTCGAGGTGGTCTTGCGCAAGCGCCATACCTTTACCTAGATTGAGAACCCAGTGTGATAGAGCTAACACTCAAAGTGGAATGTGGTGCACTTCGCAGCGGGGTTTGGGTGCTGCGTGGTGACAACGCGATTCTGGAGCGCCGTTGACCCGGTGTTCGGACTGCAAAGGGGCACACCAAATGCACATGACAACCCCCATCGCTCGATTGGACGTGGAGCAGGCCGAAGCGAGGATCGCCTGGGTAGCCCAGGCCCGATGCAAGGAAGTGGATCCCGATCAGTTGTTCGTCCGCGGCGCGGCGCAGCGCAAAGCGGCGACGATCTGCAGGCACTGCCCGGTGCTCATGCAGTGTGGTGCCGACGCGCTGGACAATCGCGTCGAGTTCGGTGTGTGGGGCGGCATGACGGAACGGCAGCGTCGCGCCCTGTTGAAGCAGCATCCGGAAGTGACCTCGTGGGCCGATTTCTTCCAGGCCCAGCGCCAGCATCAGGTGGCGATGTAGGCCCGGCGACGTCGAAACAGAGCCCGCGCAAGCGGGCTCAGTTTCGTTTCAGGACTGTTATTTCCGTCCGACCAATAGCGGATACGCCTAAGTATCAGGCGGTCGCGCGTGCCGTGCCGGTCAGCTGATCGCCGACGGCGCGCAGCGCGTCGAGGTCGGACACTTCGAACGGAAGCGCGGTGACCGACACGATCGGCACCCGCGGATGCGCGCCGGTGAACCGGTGCAGCAGATGCTGTTCGCGCTTGTCGGTGGCGACCCGCCGGGCGTGCACCCGCAACACCGCCGCGGTGAGCGGATCGGAGTCCGCCACCTGGTCGGCGGCGGTGAGCGCGTGATCGGCGGGCAGGGAGCTCAGCACGGGGTGGGTGCGGTTGAGCACCAGCCCCGCCAGCGGCATGCGCTCGGTGGAGAGGCGGTCGACGAAGAACGAGGCCTCGCGCAGCGCGTCCGGTTCCGGCGCGGCCACCACGATGAAGTGCGTGCCCGGCTTCGACAGCATCGCGAAGGTCCGCTCGGCCCGTTCCTGGAAGCCTCCGAACAGCGACTCCAAGGATTGCAGGAAGTTCGACGCGTCCTTGAGCATCTGGCCACCGACGACGGTGGACACACCGCGCACCGCCAGGCTCATCGCGCCGGTCACGAGCCGGGTCACGCCGCGGCCCGGAGCCATGATCACCCGGATCATCCGGCCGTTGAGGAAGTTGCCGAGTCGTTTGGGAGCGTCCAGGAAGTCGAGGGCGTTGCGCGACGGCGGGGTGTCGACCACGATCAGGTCCCATTCGCCGCGCTGGGCCAGCTGGCCCAGCTTCTCCATCGCCATGTATTCCTGGGTGCCGCCGAAGGACGAGGCGACCGTCTGATAGAAGGGGTTGGCGAAGATCTGCGCCGCCTTCTCCCCGCTGGTGTGCTCGAGCACCATGTCGTCGAACGTGCGGCGCATGTTGAGCATCATCGCGTGCAGTTCGCCTTTGGCTTCCGGGCCCAGCGCCACCCGCTGCGGGTTGTTGCCGAGGTCGGCGACGCCCAGTGACTGAGCCAGCCTGCGCGCCGGGTCGATGGTGAGCACCACGACCTTGCGCCCCTGTTCGGCGGCGCGCAACGCGATGGCGGCGGCGGTGGTCGTCTTGCCGACGCCGCCGGAGCCGCAGCAGACCACCACCCGCGCGGATGGGTCGGCGATGATCCCCGAGATGTCCAGGGGGGCAGCTAGGGGATGGGCCGGCGTGCTCATGCCCGCGCCTCGCTCGGCTCCGACAGGACCACGGGCGTGGCTGTGTCGATGGTTCGCTCGCTCATCGGACTCCCTGTGCGGTGAGGTGTTCGGCTAGTTCGTACAGCCCGCCCAGGTCCATCCCGTCGGGAAGGGCGGGCAGGTAGAGCCGGGAGATGTCGACCTTCGCCAGTTCCTCGGCGCTGTCGTCCTGTGCTTGCAGAGTGGCGGAGTGCTCGATCGTTTCGGTGAGCAGCCCCTGGAAGTCGCTGTCGGGGAGGCTGATCCCCGCGGCGTCCAGGCCGGCGCGGATGGCGTCGGCGTCCAGATCACCCTGAGCGGCCCTGGC
This sequence comes from Nocardia sp. NPDC003726, assembly GCF_053586955.1. NCBI lineage: Bacteria > Bacillati > Actinomycetota > Actinomycetes > Mycobacteriales > Nocardiaceae > Nocardia > Nocardia sp. NPDC003726. The sequence continues at coordinate 303,202 of NZ_JBSFNF010000006.1, forward strand.
GCGCAGCTCGGGCGGGAGCTGGCCCTCGGTCGCCCGGTTCACGATGACGGTGCCGATGCGCAGGTCCGCGGCCGTGAGTTCGGCGACGGCGTCGGCCGTCTCCTGCACCGGCAGCGCCTCCAGCAGCGTGACCAGGTGAATCATGGTCTGGTCGGAGTGCAGCAGCTGCGAGACACCCTCGGCCTGCGAGGCGATCGGCCCGCCCTTGGCCACCTCGGCCATTGCCTTGGTGACGTCGAGAAAGCCCGCGATCCGGCCGGTGGGCGGTGCGTCGACCACGATCTCGTCGTAGACGCGCTTACCGGACTTGTCCACCCGGACCGCGCACTCCTTGATCTTGCCGGTCAGGATGACGTCGCGCAGACCGGGCGCGATCGTGGTGACGAACTCGATCGCGCCCATCCTGCGCATCGCGCGGCCCGCGAAGCCGAGGTTGTAGAACATGTCGAGGTATTCGAGGAAGGCGTGCTCGATGTCCAGCGCCAGCGCGACCACCTCGCCGCCGCCGTCCGCGGTGGCGATCCGTGTCTCGGTCGGCGGCAGCGGCGGCAGATCGAACAGTTGCGCGATCGATTGCCTGCTCTCCACCTCGACCAACAGCACCCGTCGCCCGCCCGCGGCAAGGGCGAGCGCCAGCGCTGCGGCAACCGTCGACTTGCCCGTGCCGCCCTTACCGGAGACGTAGTGCAAACGGGCCTGTTCAGCGCGCTTCGGCCACCTTGCGCCCATTCCGGGCTCCTCCGAAAGCGGCACTGCAGTTGGTACTCCCACGATCGCGAGCCTATAACTGGTTCGCCGCCGCCGGGCACAGGCCGTACCAGACGGGCTGATCCCCAAGCGGTTCCCGACCCCCGCCACGAGTTGCGAGCCCACCCGCCGAAGTCCCCGATCACCGTGCGAAATCAGCAACCGAACCACGGATTCGGCGGGGGTGATACGTGGGCGGCAGCCAGTGATCAATCCGACGCCGCCGAGCCGGGCGAGACCGACCGTGCTCGTTCGCGGTGCGGTCGAATTCGCCCGACTGCCGCGCCTGCGGAGGCCTGGGCAACGGTTGGTCCGCCAGGGCGAAACGATCTTCGCTCCTCGCAGCGCGCCTCGGACACCGCACGGCCGCCGTGTCCGGATGACACCGAGGGATGCGCCCGCCGACCCCGAGGGAAACCGCGAAACCTCCGACAGCGCGATTTCCTCCCATGCGCCCAGTGCACCGCACCACCGTCTCGAGCGAAACGAGCCCGAACCCCTGCGCCTACGCGCGGAAGAGCGGACCCAGTCACCGTCGGAGGTGAACACCAGGGCGAGCGCTCACCGCCTGCGTGCTGAGCGCCCGCCACCCCGGGTTTCGGGTGAAGCGTGCCTGGTTCTGCGCTGGCGCGCCGGTAGAGCCGGACCCGGTCACTCCGTGAGGCAAACGCCAGGGCGAGCGCTCACCGCCGACGTGCCCAGCGCACCCTGACCACAGGTTTCGAGCGAAGCGAGACCGAGCCTGTTCCGTTCGCGGCCCGGCTCGCGTTCGAGCGGCCGCCGCGTACGCGACGAAGGAGCAAGCGGCAGTCGCGCAAACGCGAGCCACAAAGGGGCCGCGAACACGCAGCGCCGAAGGCGCTGCAAATCAGACACAGCTACGCTCACCACATGAGTGACACGACCTTGTGGGAGTACGCGACCGTGCCGCTGCTGACGCATGCGACGAAGCAGATTCTCGATCAGTGGGGAGCCGACGGCTGGGAGCTGGTCACCGTGCTGCCCGGTCCGACCGGTGAGCAGCACGTCGCCTATCTCAAGCGGCCCAAGTAGCGAAGGAGGGTGACGCAGTGACCCAGTGGGAGAAGAACCTCGCCGAGCTCGGAATCACCCTGCCCCCGGTCGCGGCCCCGGTCGCGGCCTATATTCCCGCGATCCGCACGGGGTCGCTCGTCTACACCTCCGGTCAGCTGCCGTTCGTGAACGGCGAGCTGTCCGCGGTCGGCAAGGTCGGCGCGGAGGTTTCGGTGGAGGCGGCCAAGGAAGCCGCCCGGTTGTGCGCGCTGAACGCGCTGGCCGCGGTGCACGACCTGGTCGGGCTGGACGCGGTGGTGCGGATCGTGAAGGTGGTCGGATTCGTCGCCTCGGCACCGGGATTCGGCGACCAGCCGGTGGTGATCAACGGGGCGTCGGAGTTCCTCGGTCAGGTGTTCGGTGACGCGGGCAAGCACGCGCGCTCGGCTGTCGGCGTGTCCGAGCTTCCGCGCAACACTCCGGTCGAGGTCGAACTGATCGCCGAGGTGCGCTAGACCGGAACTGTCGGCTCCGTTCCTACCCGAGGTTTTGCGATGACGTTGACACACCCCGCCTACGGGCAACTGCGGCAGGTCACCGAGACGGCGGCGGTGCTGCTGGCCGCCAATCCGGGCCAGATGACCTTGGAGGGAACCAACACCTGGATCCTGCGCGCGCCGGGGCGGTCGGACTGTGTGGTGATCGACCCGGGCCCGGAGGACGAGTCGCACAGCGCCGCGATCGCGGAGGCCACCGGCGGCCGGGTCGCTCTCACCCTGATCACCCACCACCATCACGACCACACCGGCGGCATCGACCGACTGGTCGAACTGACCGGGACAACGGTGCGCGCCAAGGACTCCCGCTTCTTGCGCGGCTCGGCCGCCGCCTTCGCCGACGGCGAGGTGATCGAGGCTGCCGGACTGCGGATCACCGCGCTCGAGACGCCGGGCCACACCGGTGACTCGGTGAGTTTCGTCCTCGACGACGCGGTGCTGACCGGCGACACCATCCTCGGCGCGGGCACCACCGTGCTCGGCCCGGGCGACGGCGCGCTGGCCGATTATCTGTCCTCGTTGGACCGGCTGGTCGAAGCGGGCAATGGCAAGGCCCTGCTGCCCGCGCACGGCCCGGACCATCCGGATCTCGAGCCGGTGGCTCGGTATTACATCGCGCACCGGCACGAGCGTCTCGATCAGGTGCGGGAGGCGCTGCGGATACTCGGGTCGGACGCGGACGCGATGGCGGTCGTCCGGCGCGTGTACGCGGATGTGGACGAGCGGCTGTGGCCCGCGGCGCGCAGTTCGGTGCAGGCGCAGCTGGACTACCTGCGCGTGCACGGCTAGCCGGAACGACGAGAACGCCGGGTTCAGTGGAGCGCTGAACCCTGCGTTCTCGTCGTAGAAGTGTTACCGGGCGCGGCGGGCCAAGCGCTCGGAGTCGGAGATGAGCACGCTCTTGCCCTCCAGCCGCAGCCAGCCGCGATGCGCGAAGTCGGCGAGCGCCTTGTTCACGGTCTCGCGGGAGGCGCCGACCAGCTGGGCGATCTCCTCCTGGGTCAGGTCGTGGGTGACCCGCAGCGCGCCCGCTTCCTGCGTGCCGAAGCGCTGTGCGAGCTGCAGCAGAGCCTTGGCGACGCGGCCCGGCACGTCGGTGAAGATCAGGTCGGCCAGGTTGTTGTTGGTCCGGCGCAGGCGGCGGGCGAGGACGCGGAGCAGTTGCTCGGCGATCTCGGGCCGCTGATCGATCCAGCCCTTCAGTGCGTCGCGGTCCATCGTCACCGCGCGCACCTCGGTCACCGTGGTCGCGGTGGAGGTGCGCGGACCGGGGTCGAAGATGGACAGCTCGCCGAACATGTCGGACGGGCCCATGATGGTCAGCAGATTCTCGCGCCCATCGGGCGAACGGCGTCCGATCTTCACCTTGCCTGACGTGATGATGTACAGCCGGTCACCCGGCTCACCCTCGTTGAAGATGACATGACCGCGCGGGAAATCCACCGGCTGAAGTTGCTTGGCGAGGGCGGCCACCGCAGTGGGCTCGACGCCCTGGAAGATGCCTGCTCTGGCGAGGGCCTCGTCCACGAATGTGCTCCTTAGGGAAATGGCTCTGTACCGGACCGAAGCGACTCGGCCAACAGCGCAGTCTACGCGGCGTCACTACAGCGTAGTGACGGACACCACGTAACGAGTGGATTGCGCGACACTCGCGCCGGATCAGCTCGCGCGGGCCACATCCATCTCATCGCCGCGGGAGCGGCGCTTGCGCATCCGGGCAACGGCGGCGGGCAGACCGAGCTTCGTCAGCTCCTTCACCTCGGCGTTGCTTGCCTTGTCCAGGTACTGCTGAACCTCTTCGTCGGGTTCGAGAAGTTTGCGGAGCCGGTTCTCGACCCGCTCCATGCCCAGTGCGAACAGCATCAGCACCACTGGGAAGAGCACCACAGCGAGTCCTTGCATGACGAGCAGTAAACACCGTCGAGGTCTCAGATGGAACACGGCAACTGAACTGGAAGGGCAACGTTGTTCGGCGGTTCCGTATGGTGGACGCGTGCGTGTCTCCCCCTCCACCGCCTCCGGGAACGGGCTTGCGCCCGGCTCCGAGCCCGCAGGAACGCCGCCGGTCGCCGCCGCGGCTCCGAAACGGAAAACAAGGGCGCGACAGGCGGAAACCCGGCTCGGGCTGGTGCGCCGCGCGCGCCGGATGAACCGGGAACTGGCGACCGCCTTCCCCGACGCGCACTGTGAGCTGGATTTCACCACGCCGCTCGAATTGGCGGTCGCGACAATACTTTCTGCGCAATGCACCGACGAGCGCGTGAACCTCACCACGCCCGCGCTGTTCGCCCGCTACCCGGACGCGCGTGCATATGCCGAGGCAAATCGGGCGGAGCTGGAGGAATACATCCGGCCGACCGGATTCTTCCGAAACAAAACCTCCTCTTTGATCGGACTCGGCCAGGCGTTGCTGGAACGTCACGACGGTGAATTGCCTCACACCCTGTCCGAACTGGTCCAGCTTCCCGGCATCGGGCGCAAGACCGCCAATGTCATCCTCGGGAACGCGTTCGGGGTGCCTGGCATCACGGTCGACACCCACTTCGGCCGCCTGGTGCGCCGCTGGGGATGGACCGAGGAAGAGGACCCGGTCAAGGTCGAGCACATCGTCGGCGCGCTGATCGAGCGCAAGGAATGGACGATGCTCTCGCACCGGGTGATCTTTCACGGGCGACGCGTCTGCCATTCCCGCAAGCCTGCGTGCGGCGCGTGCGTTCTGGCCAAGGACTGTCCGTCGTTCGGGATCGGGCCGACCGATCCGGAAGCCGCGGCCAAGCTGGTGAAGGGGCCGGAGCGGGAGCATCTGCTCGAGCTGGTGGGCCGGTGAGTTCGGAGCCCTCGGGCCGAAGGAGAGCGGGACATGCGTGGCGCTGGGCGCTTGCCGGTCTGATCGTGGTGGTCGCGCTTGCGGTCGCGGTGTGGCCGCGCGGCGGGGACAACCGGACGCAGGAGCAACACCCCGCTTCCGTAGCCTCCGGCGTCTCCGCCGACCTGCGCGCCGCGGCCCATCTGCCCGACTGCCCGAGCGGCGCGGCCTCCGGTAGCGGCCCGTTGTCCGGGATGACGCTGAGCTGTCTCGCCGACGGCAGGCCGGTCGACCTGGCCGCCGCGCTGGCGGGCAAGCCCGCCCTGCTGAACCTCTGGGCCTATTGGTGCGCACCGTGCGCCGAGGAGTTGCCGTATTTGCAGCAATACGCCCAACGCGCCGGAAACGCGATTACGGTGCTGACCGTGCACAGCGACCCTGATGAGGCCAAGGCACTGTCCCGTCTGCGCGGACTGGACGTTCGATTGCCCGGCGTGCTCGACGCCGACGCGCGAGTGCGCACCGCCGTCGGCGCCCCCGCGGTGCTGCCGATCTCGGTGCTGGTGCGGGCCGACGGCTCGATCGCCGGCGTCGAGGTGCGCGCTTTCGACGGGGTGGATGACATCGCGAATACCGTCGCGGGCAAGCTCGGAGTAGCCGCGTGACGATGCGGGTGGACGAATCGATGGTGGAGGTGACGGTGCGGGCGTGCACGCGGGTCGGTGGGCGAATGCGCGGGGGAGGTGTGCGATGACCATCGAAATGCCCCCCGGCATCCCGGAATGGCTGACCCGCTCGGCCGAACCCGCCCCCGACAGCGCCGACACCCTGACCAGGGCGCGTGCGCTGCGCCGCGCCATGACCGTGACCTCGAAGCCGCGCCAAGCGGCGGTGCTGGTGCTGTTCGGCGGCTCGCCGGAGCCGGACCCGGACGCGCCGGGCGGACTGCCCGCCGACGCGGAGGTGCTGCTCACCCAGCGCGCCTCGACCCTGCGCCAGCATCGCGGTCAGGTGGCCTTCCCCGGTGGCGCGGCGGACCCGGGCGATGCCGGGCCGATCGATACCGCGCTGCGGGAGGCGTGCGAGGAGACCGGGCTCGACCGTTCCGGCGTGGAACCGTTCGCGGTGCTGCCGAAGCTGTTCGTGCCGCCGTCCCGATTCGACGTGACGCCGGTGCTCGCGTATTGGCGCACGCCGGGCGCGGTGGGGGTGGTCGACCAGAGCGAGACCGAGCGGGTGGTGCGCGTTCCGCTCGCGCAGCTGCTGGATCCGGCCAACCGCTTCTTGGTCCGCAGTCCGCTCGGTTATCAGAGCCCGGCGTTTCAGGTGGACGGGATGCTGGTCTGGGGCCTGACCGGCGGCATCATCGCCGGGATCAGCAAGGCCTCCGGCTGGGATCGCGAGTGGGACCACGATGACGTCCGTGATCTGGAGACCGCACTCGCCGCCGTAGGAATGACGTTATGAGCTCATCGGCCTGGCTCGACATCGCCGTCGTGCTGCTGGCCCTGCTCGCCGCCTCGTCGGGGTGGCGGCAGGGCGCGGTGGCGTCCGCGCTCGCCTTCCTCGGCGTGGTGCTCGGCGCGGTCGCGGGCATCCTGATCGCGCCGCACATCCTGGTGCACGTCGACGAGGGCCGCACCAGGGTGCTCACCGGCGTGCTGCTGATCGTGGTGCTGGTGATCGTCGGTGAGGTCGCGGGCATGGTGCTCGGGCGCGCCGCGCGCAGCGGCATGCGTCATCCGTTCACCCGCAGCGTGGACAGCGTGGTCGGCGCGGTGCTGCAGGCGGTCGCCGTGCTGGTCACCGCCTGGTTGCTGGCGTTGCCGCTCGCCACGTCGTCGCAGCCGGCCATCGCCACGGCGATCAACGGCTCACGGGTGCTCGCCGACGTCAACGACGTCGCGCCGAACTGGCTGCGCAAGCTGCCCAACGAATTCTCCAAACTGCTCAACACCTCCGGTCTGCCGGATGTGATCGGACCGTTCGGGCGGGCGCCGATCGCCGCCGTCGAACCACCCGATCCGAGCGTGCTGGCCAGCCCGGTCGCGGCCTCGCTGCAGCAGAGTGTGCTGCGCATCCGCGGTGTCGCGCCGAGTTGCCAGCGGGCGCTGGAGGGTTCGGGCTTCGTGATCGCCCCGGAGCGCGTGATGACCAACGCCCACGTCGTCGCGGGCACCACCAGTGTCGACGTGGACACCGCCTACGGCTCGCTGCCCGCGTCGGTGGTGCTGTTCGATCCGTTCACGGATGTCGCGGTGCTCTCGGTGCCCGGCCTCACCGCTCCGGTCGTGCCCCAGGCGCCGTCACCCGCTCGTACCGGCGACAGCGCTATCGTGCTCGGCTATCCGGGTGGTGGCCGGTACACCGCCAGCGCGGCCCGGATTCGCGAGACTCTGGACCTGACCGGACCGAATATCTATCGCGACGGAACGGTGAAGCGGGAGGTGTACACCGTCCGCGGCCTGGTGCAGGCGGGCAATTCCGGTGGGCCGCTGGTGGATACCGAAGGGCAGGTGCTGGGGGTCGTCTTCGGCGCCGCGGTGACCGACAACGACACCGGTTATGTGCTGACGCTCAACGAGATCCGCTCCGAACTCGACGCTTCGCAGCGTTCCGACGGTCCGGTGGCCACCGGAGCGTGCGTGCTGAGCTGATCGGCGGTGCTCAGCGCGACGGCAGGCCGTACCACTGGAATGGTGCGGTGGCGTCGCGCTGATACCGCGTAACTCCTTCGGCGGCAGTGAGACTGTAAGCGACCGGCGAACGCGGGGATCGCTGCGACCCCGGCCGTGAACCCAGCGGCCGGGAGTGCATCGCGAAGGGGTTCAGCCGAGGAGTTCGGCCAGTCGCTTGGTCACGGCGTCCGGGTTCTCCTGGTGGGCGAAGTGCCCGGCCGCCGGGATGCCCACCAGCCGCCGTTCCGGCGAAAGGTGCGGGTCGCGACGGAAAGTTCCCGGCAGCACATACGGGTCCAATTCGCCGCGCATGGCCAGGACCGGGATGCGGACGGGTTCACGCATGGTCGCCATGAACCGGCGGCCGTCCGGACGCCACTGGCTGCGGAAGGCCCAGCGCTGGTACTCCAGCGCGCAGTGCGCGGCGCCGGGGATCCGGATCGCCGACCGCATCCGCTGGGCGGTGTCGATGAATTCTTCGGTGCCCGCCCATCCCGCGCTCACCCGCTGGCGCAGCAGCCGTTCCACTTCGAAGCCGTCGTCGGTGGTCAGCAAGTGCTCGCCGTACCGGGGCAGCTGGTAGCGAAGGAAGTTCGGCAGCCAGGCCGCGCGCTGGCGGCGGTTGCGCAGCACGGCGCTCTTGAGCGCGGACGGATGCGGCGAGCCGACCAGCGCGATCGAGCGGACCAGCCGCGGATGCAGCACCGCCGTGGTCCAGCAGACCAGCCCGCCTTCGGCGTGCCCGGCCAGCGTCGCCTCGGTGTAGCCGAGCGCCCGGATCAGCCCGGCGACGTCACCGGCGAGCGTCCAGCCGTCGTATCCGCGCGGCGGCTTGTCGCTGTCGCCGTAGCCGCGCAGGTCGACGGCCACGGCGCGGTAGCCGAGTTCGGCCAGGCCGGTGAGCTGGTGCCGCCAGGACCACCAGAAGTCCGCGAAGCCGTGCAGCAACACGACCAGCGGAGCATCGGACCGCTCCGGCGCCGCGTCGACGACGTGGAATCGGATGCCGTTGGCGTGCACGTCCCGATGCGTCCACGGTCCGTCGTAACGGACGCTGGACGGATCCGGAAGCAAGTTCGCCGACACGCCGATGGAGCCTAGTAGCCGCCGTACCGGCTCGCGAACGCGCGCCTACGAAGTCCGCTTCTCCAGCGCGAGGCGGTCGTCGTGCGCGGCGGCGCCGAGGCCGTGCGGCAGCACCGTGCGCGCCTGCTTGAGCGAATCGATCGTCTTCTCCGGCGCGCGCAGTTTCTTCACCCTGCGGTAGCCGAGGAACGCCAGCACCGCGGTGGCCACGACCATCAGCAGGAAGACGATCAGGAAGGCCGCCCAGCGCGCCAGCCACACATCGAGCAGTTCGCCGAGGAAGAAGAAAAAGAAGAACGTGCTGAACAGCAGCACGGTGAGCGCGAGGATGAAGTAGACGCTGCCCTGCAGGCCCTTCTTGATCTCGCCGGTGACCTCGGCCTTGGCCAGTTCGACCTCGGCGCGGACCAGGGTCGACATCTGCTCGGCGGCGTCGCGCACCAGCGTCCCGAAACTGGCGTTGCCGAGCGGATCGGCATCCGTGAGGGGAATGGAGGTGACGGTCCGACCGCCCTGCGCGTCGCTCCCGTTACCGCCGTGGTTGAAACTCACTTGGTCGACCCTTCTCCCTGTCCCGGCACTGCTTCAACTCCCGTTCGATCGGCGGTGCTCCCGGTGCCCTCCGTGGTCACGCAGGCTACCGCCTCCGGGCGGATCGCTCGCGCCGCCGTCTTGTTCACGTTGTAGCGCACGGGCGTCCCGCCGAGCCTGGTGGACACGCCCACGCCGCAACAGTAGCGCCGAACCGGCGAGCGACGCCGCCATTGATGTCACCAACACGGCGGCCTTCGCCAACTCGACGGCCGACTCGCCCGCGACATCGGTGAGCGCGAGTTCCGCCACGAGAAGGCTAACCGTGAACCCGATCGCGCCCAGCACCGAGAGGGCGAACATGTCCCGCCAGCCGAGACCGCTGGGGCGCGTCGCGACGCCAGAGCGGATTGCCAGCCAACTGATCCCGAAGATCCCCAGTGGCTTGCCCACCAGCAGGCCCAGCATGACCGCCAGCGCGAGCCGATCGGTGAACAGATCGCCGAAAACCGTGGGATTGAACGGGACCCCCGCGGCGAACAGGGCGAACAGCGGAACGCACAATCCGGCCGACACCGGTTGGAAGATGTGCTCGAGCCGGGTGGCGGGCGCTTCGGGTTCCCCGGAATCCGGACGCACCCGGGTGAGCAGGCCGAGCGCGACGCCGGCCAAGGTGGGGTGGATACCGGCCTCGTGCAGCGCGTACCAGGACACCAGCGCCAGCGGTACATAGAGCAACGGTGTGCGGATGCGGGCGCGTTGCCCTGACGCCCACCCCGCGAAGCATCCTGCGGCGACCAGCAGCCACAGCAGCGACACCGTGGTGGTGAACAGCACCGCGATCAGGATGATCGCCATCAGGTCGTCGACCACGGCGAGGCTGAGCAGGAACACCCGCGCGCCCGCCGGGATGCGGGAACCGGTCAGCGCGAGCACGGCGAGCGCGAACGCGATGTCGGTGGCGACCGGGATGGCCCAGCCGCGCTCCATGCCGGGTATCCCGAACCCGACCACCGCCGCGATCAGCGCGGGAGTCAGCACGCCACCGACCGCGGCGACCACCGGAAGCGCGGCGCGTCTGCGGTCGGCGAGTTCGCCGACGACCAGTTCGCGTTTGAGTTCCAGCCCGGCGACGAAGAAGAACACCGCGAGCAGACCGTCCTCGGTCCACTCGGCCAGGGTCAGGTCCAAGTGCAGCGGCGGTATGGCGAGGACCGTCTCGGTGACCGTCAGATAACTGGCACCCCAGGGCGAGTTCACCCACAGCAACGCGATCGCCGCCGCGATCAGAAGCAGTGCGCCGCCGAAGGTTTCCGTGCGGAGGTAACGGGACAGTTCCGAGCGCACTTGCGTGATCACGGGAAACCTTTCGGCCGGTGGTCGGGCGGACGCGGAGGCGGCACCCCACCGGAGTCGGCTGAACGGGTGCGCGACCGCTCGCCGACCAGACTTCCCGGCACACCTTAGGCAATCTTAACGGCCGCGGCCGGTGACGGATCCCGCCACCGGCCGCGTTCAGTGCTGTGCGGTCAGTTCTTGCCCGCTCGGATCGATTCGAAGACGCTCGGGTCGACGAGGGTGGAGGTGTCGCCGAGTTCGCGTCCTTCGGCGACGTCGCGTAGGAGGCGGCGCATGATTTTGCCGCTGCGGGTTTTGGGGAGTTCGGGGACGATGTGGATTTCGCGGGGTTTGGCGATGGGGCTGATTTCGCGGGCGACTTCGGTTTTGAGGTCGTCGATGAGTGCGCTGCCCGTATCTTTTGCTTCGGCTGTGAGGATGACGAAGGCGACGATGCCTTGGCCGGTGGTGGGGTCGGTGGCGCCGACGACGGCGGCTTCGGCG
>NZ_JBSFNF010000007.1:0-285359 GCF_053586955.1 Nocardia sp. NPDC003726
CCTTTCCAGCCTCGCAAGAGACAAACACCCATCAGCTACACCCCACCGCTCTGGGCATCCAGGGCACCAACCCCAGACACCTACAAACTTAGGGATCACCCATGACCAGAACGTGGTTCATCACCGGCGCCGGCCGCGGCCTCGGCCGCGCCTTCACCACGGCCGCGCTCGCCGAGGGCGATCGTGTCGTCGCGACCGCGCGCAATCCGCAATCGCTCGCGGATATCGCCGACGACCGCCTGACCGTGCTGCCTTTGGACGTGCGCGACCACGCGAGCGTGAACGCCACCGTGGACAAGGCGTTCGCGCTGATGGGCACGATCGATGTGATCGTGAACAACGCGGGCTACGGCTTGGTCGGCGCCGTGGAAGAACTGACCGAGACGCAGATCCGCGACCAGATGGACACCAATTTCTTCGGGGCCCTATGGGTTTCCCGAGCCGCGCTGCCCCATCTGCGCGAGCAGGGCTGGGGACACATCGTGCAGATCTCCACGGTCGGGGCCGTGGGCAGCCTCCCCCTGTTCGGCCTGTACAACGCGAGCAAATGGGCCCTGGAGGGATTCAGCGCCTCGCTCGCGGACGAAGTGCGCCCCTTCGGCATCCGGGTCACGCTCGCGCAGATGGGCGGCTTCGACACCGACTGGGCCAAGTCGAGCATGCGATTCGCCACCGGCATCCCCGCCTACGCGGAGTTGCGCGACGCCGTCCTCGGTATGCCGGACTACCCCGCCGAGGCGACTTCCACGACCGGAACGGAGTCGACCGAAGCGGAGCCGGGGAACACACCGAACGAGCCCCCCGCCGAGTCCGAGTGGGTCGAAGCACCGCCCGAGGTCGGCGCCGCGGGCCTGATCGAGTTGGTGAACATGCCCGACCCGCCGCTGCGCAAGATCATCGGGCCCGGCGCGCACCAGATGGTCGCCCTCGCGTTGGATCAACGCCGCGGCGACTACGCCAGGGACCCCGAATTCACCTGGCCCGCCTGATCACTCGCACAGCCGCTCGGCCCCGCGCAGGCGGGAAGCCGAGCGGCTCGGCGAGGAAGCGCCGTCAGGTGATGGGACCGCGGGCGGCCTCGTAGGCCGCGCCCACCCGGTAGAGGCGATCGTCGGCGAGGGCGGGAGCCATGATCTGCAGGCCGACGGGCATGCCGTCGTCCTCGCTCAGACCGGACGGGACCGACATGGCGGGGTGACCGGCCAGGTTGGTCGGCAGGGTGCACAGGTCCGACAGGTACATGGCCAGCGGATCGTCGACCTTCTCGCCCAGCTTCCACGGCGTGAACGGGCTCGTCGGCGAGACGAGCACGTCGACCTGCTCGTAGGCGTTGTCGAAGTCGCGGGCGATCAGCGTGCGCACCTTCAGCGCCTGGCCGTAGTAGGCGTCGTAGTAGCCGGCCGACAGCGCGTAGGTGCCGATCATGATGCGCCGCTTGACCTCGGGGCCGAACCCGGCCGCGCGGGTGGCCGCCATGACCTGCTCGGCGCTGTGCTGCCCGTCGTCGGCGACGCGCAGGCCGTAGCGCATGGCGTCGAACCGCGCGAGGTTCGAGGACACCTCCGACGGCATCACCAGGTAGTAGGACGACAGCGCGTATTCGAAGTGCGGGCAGGACACCTCCACCACTTCCGCGCCGAGATCCTTCAGCACCGCCACGGCGGCGTCGAAGGAGGCCAGCACGCCCGGCTGATAGCTGTCGGAGTGCAGTTCCTTCACCACGCCGATCTTGACCCCGCGCAGATCGCCCTGCGCCCCGGCGCGCGCGGCGGCCACCACCGGCGGCACCGGCACGTCGCGGGAGGTGGAGTCGCGCGGGTCGTATCCGGCGATCACCTCGTGCAGCAGCGCGGTGTCCAGCACGGTTCGACCGCATGGACCGCCCTGGTCCAGCGACGACGCGCACGCGACCAGGCCGTAGCGCGACACCGTGCCGTAGGTGGGCTTGGTGCCGACGGTGGCGGTGACGGCCGCCGGCTGGCGGATCGACCCGCCGGTGTCGGTGCCGATGGCCAGCGGGGCCTGATGCGAGGCCAGCGCCGCCGCCGAGCCGCCGCCCGAGCCGCCCGGGATGCGGGTGGTGTCCCACGGGTTGCGGGTGGGGCCGTAGGCGGAGTTCTCGGTGGAGGAGCCCATGGCGAACTCGTCCATGTTGGTCTTGCCGAGGATCGGGATGCCCGCCGCGCGCAACCGCGTGGTGAGCGTCGCGTCGTAGGGCGAGACCCAGCCCTCGAGGATCTTCGACGCACAGGTGGTCGGCATGTCCGTGGTGGTGAAGACGTCCTTGAGCGCCAACGGAACTCCGGCCAGCGGCGAGGCGGGCTCGGCGCCGGAGGCGAGCGCGGCGTCCACCGCTGCCGCGGCGTCCAGCGCCCGCTCGCCCGCGACGTGCAGGAAGGCGTGGTACTCCCCGTCGACCGCGGCGATCCGGTCCAGGTGCGCCTGGGTGACCTCGACCGAGGACAGTTCGCGGCCGTGGATCTTCGCGGCCAGCTCGGCCGCCGACAGCGCGGTCGGATCCGACCCACCCGTCGCCCGGCCGTCGCCATGCGATGCTGCGTTCATTCGCCCTCTCCCAGGATCTGCGGCACCATGAACCGCTGCTCGTCCACCGCGGGCGCGCCCGACAGCGCCTCCCGCGGGGTCAGGCCCGGCACCACCTCGTCGGGACGGGTCACATTGGTCGCCGGGTTCGGCGACGCCGTAGCCGGGACGTCGGCGGCGGCTACCTCGGAAATGGTCCGCACGTGGCTCAGGATCGAATCCAGCTGTCCGGCGAACTGATCCAGTTCCGCGTCGGACAGCGCGAGCCGGGACAGCCGGGCGAGGTGTGCGACCTCGTCGCGGGAGATGGCGGGCACCGCGGGACCCCTTTCGGCTTCGTTATCAACAGTGCTCAACCCACACAGCCTAGCCACCGGCGACCGGGTCACCGCCCGGCACCCGGGCTTCGTCGGCGCGGCGGGGGAACCGTCGCCCAGCAGGCCCCCGGCAACCGCCTCCGGCCCGCGACACGTCCGTGCGAACCAGCCCGACACGCCGGTTTTACGTGAATTCACCGAGTGGCGCGCGTCACTCGCCGGTCTTCGACTCGATAACCGGCCCTGAGGGGTGTAAGTATTGCGTCACCCGGGTATCCGTTCAGAGCCTCGGCCGCCCTAAGAAAGGAAACGCACGTGTCGTATCTGCTCCGCGTGCAACTTCCGGATCGACCGGGAAGCCTCGGTGCGCTCGCCCTCGCACTCGGCTCCGTCGGCGCCGACATCCTCTCGCTGGACGTGGTGGAGCGCGGCGCGGGCTACGCCGTCGACGACCTGGTCGTCGAGGTGCCCTCCGGCGCACTCCCCGACACCCTCATCACCGCCGCCGAATCGATCGGCGACGTGCACGTGGACTCGATCCGCCCGTACTCCGGCGTGCTCGACACCCACCGCGAACTCGAACTCATCGATCAGGTGGCCAGCGCCCGCGACGACCGGATGCAAGTGCTGGTTGACGGCGTGCCCCGGGTGCTGCGGGTCGGCTGGAGCACGATCATCGACATCGGGCCGCACGGGGCCTACCGCGTGGTGGGCAGCCCGAGTGCCCCACAGACACAAGCGGGTTCGGCGCCGTGGATGCCGCTGGAGAAGCCGACGGTGCTCGATCCGGAAGCCGATTGGGTGCCGGAGATCTGGCGCGACATGGACACCAAACTCGCCGCCGCTCCGCTCGGCAACACCGGCAAGGTGCTGCTGCTCGGCAGGCCGGGCGGTCCCGACTTCCGGCCCTCCGAGGTGGCCCGTCTCGGCTACCTCGCCGGAATCGTCGCCACCGTACTCGGCTGATCCCAACGGGCGCTGCGGCTTTTCGCGGCGCGAACGAGGACATCCAGGCGAGATTTCGGCGCGTCGCCGATCGAGCGCCCGGCAGGGTGGTGCCACCGCACCGGGAGCCCCATGGAAACAGGTGCTCGACGCCCTGCCCGGGAGCTTCCGTCTGTGACGGCCGGACGAACCTAGGCGGAATCGCCGGAAGAGCCGAGCGGTAGCCGGAGTACGTGCAGCAACTCCCCCGCGGAGGTACGCCAGTCCCGGCTCGGCACGGGACGGAAGCCGAAGCGGTCGTATATCCGCCGGGCGTCGGCCATGGCGGCCATGGTGGTGAGGGCGACCGCCGCGCAACCTTCCGCGCGGGCGAGGTCGATCACGGTGCGCACCAACGCCGTTCCCGCGCCGAGCCCGCGCGCGGCCTTCGCGACCGCGAGCATCCGGAACTCCAGCTCACCCGGCAGCGCGATCTCCGCGTAGGGACTGCCCGCCGGTGCGACCGTGAGCGAGCCGACGATCCGGTCCCCGTGCGTGGCGACCAGGATCCGGGCCGACGCGGCGCGGCGCGCGGTGTCGGCCAGCTCCCCCGCGTACCAACTGCCCGCCTCCACATAGCCCTCGCCGACGTAGACCTCCACCGTGAGCTCGCCGATCGCCGCGTACTCCTCCGGCCGCGCCGCCCGGACGACGACATTCGCGTCCCGCACATCCATACCCGGCATGATGCCATCCGCCATAACGTGAGCTACGGCACATTGTCCTCGGTGCGGGACGCACTGCCCGGGCACCGCTTCGGCATGTCACCTGCCGACTCGGCGTCTCCCGCGGGCCGCGGCGACCGCTCAGCCGGGACGAGAGATCTGCCAGTGGTCGGGCTTGCCCGCCGGATAGACGACGGTGAGCAGATCGCCGATCGACGGCCAGGAGCGCGTGTCCCAGACGAAACGGCCGTACACGATCTTGCCGGGGACCGAAGGACCGGTCAGTTTCCCGGTGATCGTCACGTACTGCTCGCCGGAGGCGTCCGGACAGGGGCTCACGCCGGTGATGTACAGCGTGCCCTCCTCCGGGTTCGCCGGGCGGTAGCCGCGCTTGCCTCGGATGGCGAACACGATCAGCGACACCAGCGCGGCGGTCAGGGTCACGAGCGCGACGAACTCCAGCATGTCCCCATGCTAGGTGCGCGTCACACCGGGGTGAGTTCGCTGGCGCCCTGCGCGGTGCGGCGGACCTGCCAGACCGACGTGCGGGTGCGCTGCGAGCGCCCGTTGCCCCGGTCGATCAGCGTCCGATTGTTCGTGGTGAAGATCAACTGCGCCCCGCGCGCGTTCGTCTCGGGGTTCTGGAACAGCTGGATCAACCGATCGGTCTCCTCGGCGGGCAGGCACGCGCCGATGTCGTCGACGGCGAGCACCCGGCCCGCGTCCAGCGCGTCGAGCATGGCGGGCAGCACCCGCAGCAACGACAGCGTGGCGGAGGATTCGTCGCCGAGGCCGAACGGGGCGTCGATGCCGTCGTGCACCAGGCTCAGGCCGACGCCGCGCCGGGCCACCATGCGCGTGTACAGCGCGTCGCGCGCGGCCTTCAGATTGGTCAGCTCGCGCTCGAGCAGCACGGCGGTCAGGCCGTTGTCGCGCAGCAACTGGTCGGCATAGGCGGGCGATGAGGCGCACAGGTCGATCTGCTTGCCCAAGCCGGCGATGTCGGCGTCCAGGTCGCGCAGGTAGTCGGCGTACATCGGATCGTGTTCGGCGACGAGCAGGTCGGTAATGCCCAGCTCGGCCGTGCGCAGCAGCGTCAGCAGCCGCGCCGCGTTGTCCGGCGAGCGGGAGATGTGGCTGCCGAGCCGGTGGGCGACGGCGTCGGGTTCCACGGGGCCGCGCTGCACCTCGAGCATGGATTCGAACCAGCGGTAGGCGGGCACCAGCGCGTCGGAGTACATCTGCCCGGCCAGGCTGAGCAGCAGGGAGTTCGGGCGCACCAGCGGAGCCAGCGCGGTGATGCCGTAGCGCGCCGCCTCGAACATCGGACCGATCTTGATCTGTTCGCCGTTGCGCTCGAACACGATTCGCTTGCGCGACCGCGGTTGGGTGTGCAGCCATTCCGCTGTCACGTCGGCGTTGTCCAAGCGGAACCCGTAGGTGTACGGCACGCCCTCGGCGACGAACGCCGCCACGAATTGCGAAGGCCGGTCCGGGAATCCGAGGTGCGGCGCCCTGACAGGACCTGCGTACGGGTCCCACCCGGTCACCGAGTGCAGCACCGCGTCGCGCATCTGCCAGAGCGCATCGATCAGGTTCGTCTTGCCCGCAGCGGCGCCGCCGTGCACCGCGGTCACCGGCACCGCCACCGGCCCGCTCCCCTTGGTGAGCCGCAACTCCTGCTCGTCGGCCAGCGATCTGTGATTGGTCACCTGAAAACAGCGCAGCATGCCGCCATACTTCCGTCTGCGCGACGGCCGGGCGACATCAGGCCGGTGACCTCCGCGATCCGCGCCGGGTCCGGTCCCCGTTCGGGATACCCACCCGGCAGGCTCGCAGATCTGCTCGCCGCGGCGTCGAACATCTTCGTCTTCGGTGCCTGATCAGGACCGCTACCTGGTCGAACAGGTCTGTGACCGATGGATCGGAGGTCGGCGGCACGATACCCTGAGCGCATGACCGAGGCTTCGATCGCCTACCGCTGGACGCGCAGCGAGTTCCTGCACGCGTGGGAGGCGGGCGCGTTCGACCATCGCGTAGAACTGGTCGAGGGGGAGTTATGGCCGGTGGTTATCGGGTCGTAGCACGGCCGAGCGGTGTTTCGCATCGCGCGGGAACTTCCGACCAAGGGCGTCGAGGTGACCAGCGAGACGCTACCCACCGCCCAGTCGCTACCCGATCCCGACTGCTGGGTACTGCGGGCAGACGCGGACCAGGTCGACTCGATCGGCACCGAGATCGCCGTGTGGGACCCCGCCGATGTACTCCTCGTCATCGAAATCTCTGACGAAACGGTGATGCAAGATCTCGGCGTCAAAGCGAAACTGTATGGTCAGGCGGGATATTCGACCTACTGGGTAGTCACGAGAACCGTGATCTATGAGCACACCGAACCGATACCCACGGGTTACCGGACTCGCAAAGAGTACCGGCCTGGCGACCGCATCCCGGTCCACCATGCGGACACCACCATCGCCGTCGACGACTTACTGTTCCCGGAGTAGTCGCAGGTCCGTCGCCAGGACAGCAGCGGTGATAGCGGGTTAGCATGCCTGCACGCCGCGGTCGTGCCGCGGCGTACTGCCGGAGTTGTGCGATGGGATGAGGGTAACGATGGGATCGACGGTTCGTCGTGTGGTGGGCGGAGGCTCCGTCGTCGCGGCGCTCGCGCTGGGCTCGCTGGTCGTGGCGCCGGAAGCGGTGGCGGACGCGCCGTGTCCGGAGGGCACAGCGCGCGTGTTCCTGGCCAACAGCACGAACACCTGCCAGGGCGGTGGAACGGTGAGCTACGACCCGCCCGGCGTGGTGTCGAAGGTCTGCTCGACGGCGAGCGCGGACGTGTCCGCCGAGGCGACGTTCAAGAATCGCCGCGGCAAGATCATCACGCAGAAGCTGGATCTCAGCGACGGCCGCTGCGGGCGGTTCGATATCGCGGGCCAGCTGGGCGCCACGGTCACGGTCAGCTGAGCGGCCCGCTCCCGAACAGCAGCGCGCTGTCGCCGAACTCGTGCCACAGGTAGCCGGTGTCCACGGCCGCGGCATAGGCGGCGGCGACGGTTTCCTCGCCCGCCACCGCTACCAGCAGATCCAGGTGTGACGCGCCGGGCGCGTGCCAACCGGTGATCAGACCGTCCACCACGCGAGCCGGTCGCCGCGCGCCGAGCACCAGGTCTGTCCACCCGTGCGACGCGTGGACCAGCCCGGATGGGTCGGCGGCGGTCTCCAGCGCCCGCGTCACCGTCGTGCCCACCGCCACGACCCGCCCACCGGCGGCTTTCGTGTCGTTCACCAGCCGCGCCGTCGCGGCGGGGACGGCGAACCGCTCCGGGCTCGGCGGCTCTCCGGCCTCCGGCGAGGACACCCCGGTGTGCAGGGTGATCGGCGCGAGAGCGACGCCCGCCGCGATCAGGTCCAGCACCAGACGCTCGGTGAACGGGCGCGCGGCACTCGGCATTTCCGCGCTGCCCGGCACGCGGCCGAAGACCGTCGTGTAGTAGGCGGCCGACCACCGTTGCGGCACATAGGAGTATGTGATCGGCCGTCCGTGGGCGGCGAGCAACAGGGATACGTCGCCGGTGATGTCCGCACTCCAGAGCCTGCGTCCACCGGCGAGCCAGGGCGCGCGCAGTGTCGCCGCCGCACCCGGCGACCGCAGCACGTTCCGGCCGAGAGCCGCTCGGCCGGATAGGGAGTGCGCTCGGTGGTCCGCACCTCCACCACCCAGCGGCCGTCGTCCAGCCAGGTGGCGAAGTGCAGGACGACCGGCTCGCCCGCCGCCGTGGCGTCGACCGCCGCCGGCATGGTCGCCGAGTTGTTCACCACCAGCAGATCACCCGCGCGCAGGCGGTCGGGCAGCTCCCGGAATCGGGAGTGCGTCAGTCCGTCGTCGGCGACGAGCAAACGCACCTCGTCACGCGCCATCCCCCTCGCCTCGGGCGGGACCGTGGCATGGCGTTCCAGGGACAGGTCGAAAGTCGGCAGTTCGGTCGGCACCGTCATGACGCACGCCCGGCCACGAAATCCGCGGCGGCATAACGCCCGTTCTTCGGCTTCTCGGCCAGCAGCCGCAGCAGCGCGGGCACCACCGTCGCAGGCTCCGGCCGGTCGGAGATGTCGACGCCCGGAAACGCCGCCTGATGCATCTCGGTGCGCATGTCGCCGGGATCGAAGGCATAGATGGAAAGGTCCGGATGTTCCGCGCCGAGGATCGCGGTGAGCTGATCGAGCGCGGCCTTGGACGCGCCGTATCCACCCCACGTGGGATACGGCTCCACCGCCGCGTCGGAGCTGATGTTCACCACGGCACCGTCCGGCCGCAGCAGCGGCAGCGCGATCCGGGTAATCGCCAGTGGCGCAACCACATTCGTGCACAGAACGCGCTCGAACTCGTCGAGCGGATAGTCCGCGAGGCCGGGCAGCGGACTGGGCCCGAGACGGCTGGCGTTGTTCACCACCAGGGCCAGCTCCCCCGCACCGCGTGCGGCGTCCGCCAACCGGGCGCGATCCGCCGGATCGGTGACGTCGCCGGGCACCGCCACGAACGACGGCCCCAGTTCAGTGGCCACCCGCGCCAACCGGTCTGCGCGACGCCCCGTCCCCAGCACCCGCCACCCTTGTTCGATCAGTGCTCGCGCGAGCGCCGCGCCGAATCCGGCCGACGCACCGGTGATCAATGCGGTAGGACGAGACATGATGACCTCCTGGTAGTCGCCTACCAGTCGATCCTCATACCTCAACGTATCTTCAGGTCAAGCGCCGATCACTCCTCGGCTTCGGCGTCCTCCGCGGCCGTCTCGGGTGTGACCGCCTCCGGACCGCCGGCCAGCAGCCGCTGAAAGCCTTCCTCGTCGAGAATCGGCACTCCGAGTTCCTCCGCTTTGGCGGCCTTGGATCCGGGCGCGTCACCGACCACCACGAACGCGGTCTTCTTCGAGACCGAACTGGCCGCCTTGCCGCCACGCACCAGGATGGCCTCCTTGGCACCGTCGCGGGTGAAACCCTGCAGCGAACCGGTCACCACGATGGACAGGCCCTCCAGGTTGCGTTCGATGGATTCGTCGCGTTCGTCCTCCATTCGCACACCCGCGGCCCGCCACTTCGCCACAACGGCTCGGTGCCAGTCCACGGTGAACCACTCCTTCACCGCGGCCGCGATGGTGGGGCCGACGCCGTCGGCTGCGGCCAATTCCTCGACCGACGCCGCCTCGATGCGATCCAGACTGCCGAACTCGGCGGCCAGCGCCCGCGCCGCGGTGGGGCCGACGTGCCGGATGGACAGTCCGACCAGCACCCGCCACAGCGGCCGGTTCTTGACCGCGGCCAGGTTCTCCAGCAGCCGCTTGCCGTTGGCGGAGAGACTGCCGTTCTTGTTGGCGTACAGCGATGTGGTCAGCAGCGCCGCCTCGTCCAGGTCGAACAGGTCACCCTCGTCGGTGATGGCGCCGGACTTCAGCAGATCGATCGCGCCTTCGTAACCGAGGGCTTCGATGTCGAACGCGCCGCGGCCTGCCACGTGGTAAACGCGCTCGCGCAACTGGGCCGGGCAGAACTGCTGGTTCGGACAGCGGATGTCGGCGTCGCCCTCCTTCTCCGGCCGCAGTTCGGTGCCGCACTCCGGACAGTGCGTCGGCATGACGAATTCCCGCGCGTCTTCGGGGCGCGCGTCCACCACCGGGCCCAGCACCTCCGGGATCACGTCGCCCGCCTTGCGAATGGTGACCGTGTCGCCGATCAGCACGCCTTTGCGCTTGACCTCGGCCGCGTTGTGCAAGGTGGCCATCGCGACCGTCGACCCGGCGACGGACACCGGCTCCATCACCGCGAACGGCGTCACCCGGCCGGTGCGGCCGACGTTCACCTGGATGTTCAGCAGCTTGGTCGTCGCCTCCTCGGGCGGGTACTTGTAGGCGATCGCCCAGCGCGGCGCGCGCGAGGTGGAGCCGAGACGGCGTTGCAGCGCGGTCTCGTCGACCTTGATCACCTGGCCGTCGATCTCGTGCTCGATGTCGTGCCGGTGCTCGCCCCAATACGCGACCCGCTCGATCACCGCGTCGATGCCCTGCACCCGCCTGGTGTGCTCGGACACCGGCAGGCCCCACGCGGCGAGCGCGCGGTACGCCTCGTACTGCGAGGTCGGCGTGTAGCCCTCGATCCGGCCGAAGCCGTGACAAATCATCCGCAGCCTGCGCCGCGCGGTGACCGACGGGTCCTTCTGCCGCAGCGAACCGGCCGCGGTGTTGCGCGGGTTGGCGTAGGGCGGCTTGCCCTCGGCCACGATGGCGGCGTTGAGCGTCTCGAAATCCTCCAGCCGGAAGTACACCTCGCCGCGGACCTCGAGCAGTTCCGGGACCGGGAACTCCTCGCTGGGGGTGAGCTCGCCGGGGATGTCGTCGATGGTGCGGGCGTTGAGCGTCACGTCTTCGCCGGTGCGTCCGTCGCCTCGGGTGGCGCCGCGGATCAGCCTGCCGTTCTGATAGACCAGGTTCAGCGCGACGCCGTCGATCTTGACCTCGCACAGATAGTGCAGGTCCGGCCCGGTCTCCGCCTCCACCCGGGCGGCCCAGGCGCGCAGTTCGCCGACGTCGAACACATTGTCCAGCGACAGCATCCGCTCGAGGTGGTCGACGGCGGTGAAATCGGTCGCGAATCCCCCGCCGACGAGCTGGGTCGGCGAATCCGGCGTGCGCAGGTCGGGGTGCTCGTCCTCCATGGCCTGCAACCGTCGCAACAGCGCGTCGAACTCCCCGTCGGAGATGATCGGCGCGTCCCGGACGTAGTAGCGGAACTGATGCTCACGCACCTCGTCCGCGAGTTGCTGCCACTCCACCCGCTGCTCTGGCGTCGCCGGGGCCGCCGCGCTCTCGCTGTCACTCACCCATCGCACATTAGCGGAGGCCACCGACAGGCAGCCGCCGTGTTCGCGCACGTCGCCGCCTTGAAGGAAACGGAGTCCGACCGGTCTGTTTCCCGGCGCGAGCACAGGCGTTCCTGCGGTCGGCGGCCTCTCCGCGCGGTCTGCCCCGGGTCTCGACGGCGCGGCACCCCGGCAGATCGAGTCATCCCGGCGAACAGACTTGCCCCGATGGCCCGGACAACAGGATGACGAGTCCGAAACCACACATCATGGCGAGAATCCCGAAGCCGCTCGAGAAGAATCGAACGCGACCGATCCGACGGCGATGAGCCGACAGATCAGCGAGCAGAGCGCACCCGGCGACCAGCATGACGCCCCCGCCGGCGATCTGAAAGCCTTGTGCCGCTCGGAACGCCTCTTCGCGTGCGGCGCTGTCGCAGTAATCCATGAGCCCGTCGGTGAAGAGGAGATATCCACCGAGGTAGATGGCCGGGCCGAGCAGAACCGAGCCGACGGTATAAATCAACGCGAGTACGACCGGACGTTCCAGTGGTTGCACCATGCGCACCGTAGTTCACCCCCAGCGCTGGCGATCCACGAGCGGAACCCCCGACGCCCACAAGCGAGCTGTTTCCGCGACGAAGGCGGTCGGCCCAGGCGGCGATTCGCGTTCCGCGGCGACGTCAGGAGAACGAAAGCTCTTCCGGCTCTTCGGCATACGCGCGTGCGACGTCCACGGCCAGACTCAGCGCTGTTCTGCTCCACTCCAGCGGCGCGCCCGCCAGGCCGCATGCGGGGCTGACCGCGACCCGCTGCGCCAGCGTGCGGCGGCCGAAGCCGAGCCGATCGATCAACCGCACCCCCGGCTCGGCGAAGGTCCGCCAGGTGACCGCCGTGGCAGGCGCCTCGGTGGGGATGACGCCGAGCACCAGCTGCTTGCCCGCCTCCAATGCCTCCCCGACCTCGTCGAGCTGCCCGGTGCCGATGGCGCCCAGATCGAATCCGATCGCCGCGGCGGCGCTGCGGCGCATCGGGCCGAGGGCAGGCGGCTCGGCGCAGCTGTGCAGCAGCACCGGCGCCGATTGGGCGGTGATCACCGTGTCCAGGACGGCCAGCGCCTCGGGCTCGGGGAGGGCGCGCACGGTGTTCAGCACGCTCACCCCGCGCAGCGAACCGTTCAGCACCGCGGTCAGCGACGGTTCGTCCAGCTGCACGACGACCTGCGCGCCGAGCCGCTTGCGCACCTCCGTCACGTGCTGCGCCAACCCTTCGGCCAGGGATTCCGACAGGTCGCGCACCGCGCCGGGATCGGTGAGCACGCGATGCCCTCCGGGCAGCTCGACCTGCGCGGCCAGTGTCAGC
The DNA here is from genome assembly GCF_053586955.1 of Nocardia sp. NPDC003726. Taxonomy (NCBI): domain Bacteria; kingdom Bacillati; phylum Actinomycetota; class Actinomycetes; order Mycobacteriales; family Nocardiaceae; genus Nocardia; species Nocardia sp. NPDC003726. The sequence continues at coordinate 12,726 of NZ_JBSFNF010000007.1, forward strand.
GGGCCCGCCGACTGCACCTTCACCGGACGGCCGCGACCGGAGAGACCGGCGTTCTCCCACGCTTCCTCGAGCGCGTCCAGATCGGTCCGCAGCAGGTCATGTGCCCGCCGCGACACCGCGCCCGGACGCGGCGCGAGCCGGTAGCCCCTCGGCGTGGTGTCGAAGCGCAGGTCGACCAGCAGCGCGGAGGACCGGCCGATCAGGTCGGCGCCCGCGCCGCGAGCAGGCAACTCCACCAGGTGCGGCAGCTCGCCGAGTTCACCGACGACGGTCGCGGCGGCCTCGCGCGGGTCGGTGCCGGGCCAGGAGCCGACGCCGGTGGCGATCCCGCCCCGCAGGACAGGTTCGGTCGCCACGTCCACGCCGTCTGGCGCCAGGTCATCTGTGCCGGTCTCGTACACCGCTGCCGTACTCCGTCCGTTCGATTCCGCCATTACGGGATCCCACCGTCCGCAACGGCTGTCCAGGTCTTTCGGTCTGCACACCGCAGTCGGGCTGCGCGGGAAACGGACGAGCCGCACCGCGCGGAGCGGATCACCGCGCCGCCTCGGCCCCCGCTTCGCTCGTGACGGACTCCCGCGCGGTGCCGGAGATGGTGCCGCTGCCGATCACCTCGTCACCCTCGGGATCCGGACGATAGAGCACCACGGCCTGACCACGCGCGACGCCCGTCAGCGGCTCACGCAGCCGCACGGTGAGCCCGTCCCCCATCGCCTCGGCGACCGCGGGCGCGGTGCCGCCGTGCGCGCGCACCTGCGCCACGCAGTCGATCGGGCCCGCCGGCGCGGAGCCGGAGGTCCAGATCGCGCGCTCCGCCTCGACCGTCCAGACCCGCAGGTCCTCGGCCGAACCGACGCGAACCGTGCCGGACTCGGGATCGATGCCGGTGACGTAGCGCGGCTTGCCGTCGGCGGCGGGACCCGGCAGCCCGAGCCCCTTGCGTTGACCGATGGTGAACCCGTGCACGCCCTCGTGCCGCGCGAGTTCCCGCCCGTCGGAGTCGACCACCGCACCGGGGCGGATGCCGATCTTCGCGCCGAGGAAGGCGCGGGTGTCGCCGGAGGGGATGAAGCAGATGTCGTGACTGTCCGGCTTGTTCGCGACGGCGAGGCCGCGCTCGGCGGCCTCGGCGCGGATCTGCGGCTTGGGGGTGTCGCCGACCGGGAACATCGCACGGGAGAGTTGCTGCGCGGTCAGCACCGCCAGCACGTAGGACTGGTCCTTGTCGGCGTCGACGGCACGGCGCAGCACACCATCCTCCAGACGCGCGTAGTGGCCGGTGACCACGGCGTCGAAGCCGAGCGCCACGGCGCGATCGGCCAGCGCGGAGAACTTGATCTTCTCGTTGCAGCGCAGGCACGGATTCGGCGTCTCACCCGCCGCGTAGGCCGCGACGAAGTCGTCGATGACGTCTTCCTTGAAGCGGTCGGCGAAATCCCAGACATAGAAGGGGATGCCGAGCACGTCGGCGGCGCGCCGAGCGTCACCGGCGTCCTCCTTCGAGCAGCAACCGCGCGATCCGGTGCGCAACGTGCCCGGCGTGGCCGACAGCGCCAGATGCACGCCGACCACCTCGTGACCGGCGTCGACGGCACGCGCCGCCGCCACGGCCGAATCCACACCACCGCTCATCGCGGCGAGTACCCGCATCAGACACCTCCTTTCGCACCGGCCAAGCCCGCGGCCTTGGCCCGCTCAACCACCTGTGGCAAGACTGCCAGGACCGCATCGACGTCGGCGCGCGTCGAAGTGTGCCCCAGCGAGAAGCGCAGCGATCCGCGCGCCTGCCACGGCTCGACGCCCATGGCGATCAGCACGTGACTCGGCGTGGCGACGCCCGCGGTGCACGCCGAACCCGTCGAGCATTCGATTCCCGCCGCGTCCAGCAGCATCAGCAGCGAATCTCCTTCGCAGCCGGGAAAGGTGACGTGCACGTTGCCGGGCAGTCGCCCGTCGCCGACGGGACCGTTGAGCAGTGCGTCGGGCGCGGTCGCGCGGATGCCGTCGATCAGCGCGTCGCGCAAAGCCACCAGCTCGGCGGTCCTGGCATGGCGTTCGATCGAGGTCTGGCGCAGCGCGGCGGCGAGCCCGATCGCGGCCGCCGTGTCCGAGGTGCCCGACCGCAGGTCGCGCTCGTGCCCGCCGCCGTGCAGCAGGGGCACGCACGGCACCTGCCTGCCGAGCAGCAGCACCCCGATACCGTGCGGCCCGCCGACCTTGTGCCCGGCGAAGCTGGCCGCGGAAAGGCCGCTCGCGCCGAAATCGATGGGCAGCTGCGCCGCCGCCTGCACCGCGTCGCTGTGCATCGGCACGCCGAATTCCGCGGCGACGGAGGCCAGCTCGCCGATCGGCTGGATCGTGCCGACCTCGTTGTTCGCCCACATGACGGTGACCAGCGCGACGTCGTCGGGATGGGCGGAAAGCGCCGCGCGCAGCGCCGCGGGCGCGACCACGCCGTCGGCGTCCACCGGCAGCCAGGTGACCTGCGCGCCCTCGTGCCGCTCCAGCCACTCCACCGCGTCGATCACCGCGTGATGCTCGACGGAGCTGGCGATGATCCGGCTGCGGCGCGGATCGGCGTCGCGGCGCGCCCAGAAGATGCCCTTCACCGCCAGGTTGTCGCTCTCGGTGCCGCCTGAGGTGAAGATGACCTCCGACGGCCGGGCGCCCAGGTCCGCCGCGATCGACTCGCGCGCTTCCTCCAGCAGCCGCCGGGCGGCGCGCCCCGAGCCGTGCAGCGACGACGCGTTGCCCGTGCTGCGCAGGGCAGCCGTCATCGCCTCGATGGCCGCGGGCAGCATCGGTGTGGTGGCCGCGTGATCGAGGTAGACCGTCTGGGGCGCAGCACCGTTGACCGGACCCGAAAAAGCCGACTTCATGACCAGTTAAGGATAGCCGTCACGCTCAGCCGGTTATTCCCCCCTGCTCGCCCGCCCGCGCGGGGTCCGTTCCGCGGCGCCGCGCCCGGCCGAAGGCCCTCCGACCGGGGAGATCTCAGGGTATTCACCTATTGAATGCGCCGCTGAATAGCGGTACGTTGTTCAGCGTGTTGGTCGCTGGTCCGCTTCGTTCGCGGCGCGGACTCCGGGGCGGGAACCCGGAGCGGTCGACCCACGGACGAATCGATAGTGAGGAAGTTCCGATGAACCCACGCACCCATGGACGTACGCGACGTGCGCTGGCACGCGCCGCCGCCGCGTCCGTTCTCGCCCTGATGCCGGTCGCCGCCGTCGCGGTGCCCGCGCTCGCCGACCCCATCGTGCTCGAGCCCGCCGACCAGCTCGACGCGACCCACGGGCGCCACGGCCACGACGACTGGAATCGCGGCAGGCACAACGACTGGAACCGCGGCCGCCACGACGACTGGTTCCGCGGCCGCGACCGCCACGACGACTGGGACCACGGCAGGTGGGACCACAGGTGGCGTCCGCCGACGGGAAGCGGCTTCTGAGTTCTTCCTTATGTTCCGGGGCGAGCCGACATCGGCTAGCCCCGGACTCATGTGCAGCACCACGCGTTCAACGCGAGTGCTCAACGGCCGGCGGCCCCACCGCGGAACGTCCGTGAGTGGCACATGGCTGTGGCAAATCCCGAGTTGACCTCTCGGTGGTGTGCCACTCGCGGAGCCTGTGCTCGATTCACCGCGCGGCCGCAGTGCTCCGGCGACCGCGCAGAACCGGGCGGCGGCGCGGGCGGCGCACCTCCGGGGCGTCGGTCGCGAGCGACGGATCCTGCACCCGTGTGTGCCCGGCCTCGATCCACTCCGTGCCGTCAAGCGCGTCGTGCGCGGCGCCGCGGACGGCGGCTTCGCAGCGGCGGGCCAGTTCGCGCCGGTCGGCGCCGGGCTCCAGCACCGGCTCCAGCACCACTTCGGCGACCATTCCGCGCGAACGAAGTACGCGCCGGGCGGAGGAGGCGAAGGTGTCGACGCCGACGAAGGCGGGCACCGTGCACGGCACGCCGTGCCGGTCCAGGTACCGCAACCGCACCGGCTGCACGGGGGTGCGGGTGTCCACCGCCGCCTGGAACAACGCGGGTCGTATGGTGCCGTAGGCACGGCCACACCAGGTGGTGCCCTCGGGGAAGACGCCGATCCGTTCACCGGCGGCCAACCGCGCTCCGATCGCGGCCACCACGCCGGGCAGCCCGCGCAGGCTCTCGCGCTCGATCGGGATGACCCGCATCAACTTGGCGAGGTTGCCGATCAGCGGCCAGTCCACCATGTCGGCGCGGGCCACGAAGCCGAGCGGCTGCACCGAAGCCAGCGCGACGATGTCGGTCCAGCTGATGTGCCCGGCGACGACCAGCACACCCCGGTCCGCGGCGCCGAAGCCGGCGGGTGCGAGCGCGGTATCGCCCTCATCGACGACACCGCGCTCGCCTGCCGCCACCCGGTGGTCGACCACGCGCAACCGCAGGCCGAGGCAACCTAGCAGTAAGCGCGCGTAGCCGCGTTGCAACGGCGCACGCTTGCCGCGCGGGGTAACCGTGTGCGCGATCGGATAGCTGAGCAGCAGTCCGGCGATTCCGGCCAGCCGGGCGGCCACCCGTGCGGGGCCGACCTCATCGATCGCATCGATGCACCCGGGACCGCAGGGGCTCGACGGCATCCATGCGTGCGCAGCGGACGTGGCGGGCGGCGCGTCGAAGACCACGGTCCTCACCGTCCCCCGTCGAACGACGCGGCGGCGTCTTGTAGTCGCTCGAGGTAGCGGGTGTTGATGGTGTTCAGCCCCAACAGCGCGACGAAGTCGGCCACCGCGAAAGCGGGATCGTGGGCTGGCTCGCCGCAGATCTCCGCGCCCAGCCGCAGGTAGCCGCGCACCAGCGGGGGCAGCTTCGGCCGCCCCGGCGGCGTCAGTTCGTCCAGCGTCTTCCCGTCGACGATCACCGGGTTGTACGGGTGCACCCGGCGCTCCGGGTCGGAGGCGTGCCTGCCCAGCAGCATGTCGCGCACACCGCGCACGTTCACGCCCGGCGGATCGGCCGGGGTGTCGCGCATCGGCACCGACACGCAGCCCATCACCCACTCGTAGCCGGTGAGCTGGATGTAGTGCAGGATCCCCGCCCACATGAGGGTGAGCACCGAGCCGTTGCGGTGGTCGGGAACCACGCACGCGCGGCCCATCTCGACGATCCGCATGCCTTCCGGATCGAGTTGGGTGAGGTCGAATTCCGTCGCGGTGTAGTACCCGCCCGCCGCGGCGACCTTGTCCGGCGGCAGCATCCGGTAGCAGCCGACGAACTCGCCGCCGGCGTCGTCGCGCACCAGCATGTGGTCGCAGTGCTCGTCGAAACGGTCGGCGTCCAAACCGGTTCCGTCGTCCGGGATCTGAAAGCCCGGCTCGTTGGCGAACACGTTGTAGCGCAGGCGTTGCGCGGCGATACGGTGGTCGAGGTCGGAGGAGACCACCAGCGAGTAGCGCGACCGTCCCTCACCGGAGTCCGTCGGTCGAGCCGGGGCCGTCAGCACGGACGAAATAGTCATATCCACGATGAAGCCAGTCCGACAATGCGTCCCAGCAACCTCGAAGTGTCGCCGCGATGCCGGTTGGGTGAACGAGACGGCTGTCACACCGAGCGTTCACCGAACGGTTCCTCCGCGTTCGCCCCTCCGCATGGAAACCGCTTCCGACATGCGGTTTACCGCCCGAATCGCGCTCGAGGCCGATGGGGTGCGACAGTCGCGCGCCCCGTGAATCGCGCCGCCTTCGATCGTGCGCGGCGCGATTCTCAGGTGCGGGAACCTATTACGCGGCGCGACTGTCCGCGGCGAGTACCTTCGGCGCGGTCGTGTCCTCTTCGGCGAATCCGGGACGCCCGGTGAAGATGAACGCGACCAGCCAGGACGCGACCGCGGCGAAGCGGTTGCGGAAGCCGACCAGGTAGAACAGGTGCACCGCGAGCCACATGAACCAGGCGATCACGCCGCGGAAGGTGATGCGGTCGTTCAGCTTCGTCACGGCGCTGAACCGGCTGATCACCGCCATGCTGCCCTTGTCCCAGTAGGTGAAGGGCGTGCCCGGCTGCTTCTTGCGGCGGATGATGTCGGCGGCGTGCCTGCCCTCCTGCATGGCCACCGGCGACTGGCCGGGGTAGCCGTTGAGCGAGGTCATGTCGCCGATGGCGTAGATGTCGGCGTAGCCGCCGACCGTGAGGTCCGGGTTGATCAGCAGCCGGCCCGCGCGGTCGGTCGCCACGCCCGTGGCCTCGGCCAGGATCTTCGCGAACCCGCCCGCCTGCACGCCCGCCGACCAGACCACGGTCTCCGCCGCGATGGCGTGTTCGACGCCGTCGGCGCTCTTGACGGTGACCTTGCCGTGCTCGATGTCGGTGACGAAGGTGCCGAGAAGCACCTCCACGCCGCTGCTGGTCAGCGACTTCTTCGCGTACTCCGACAGCCCGCCGCCGAACGGAGGGAGCACCTCGCCGGCGCCCTCGACGAGCGTGACCGAGACCTCCTGGTGGAAGTGCCGCTTCGCCAGCTCCTTCAGCTGACCGGCCACCTCGACGCCGGTCGCGCCCGCGCCGACCACGACGAAGCTCAGCAGCCTGCGCCTGGTCTGCTCGTCGGCCTGCGCGGCTTCGGCGAAGACACGCGCGATCTGCGCGCGCAGCCGGCGCGCGTCATCGATGGTCTTGAGGGAATAGGTCTTCTCCGCGAAGTCGTCGCGGCCGAAGTAGGACTGGCTCGCGCCGGTGGCCGCGATCAGCGAGCCGTAGCGGATGCGGTGGGACACGCCCTCGTGTTCGTAGGTGACGATGGCGCGGTCGGGATCGATGCCGACCACGGTGCCGAGGCGCACGTCGGCCTCGCGATGGCGGCGCAGGATGCCCGCGATCGGCGGCGCGATCTCCTCCGATGTGAGCACACCGGTCGCTACCTGGTACAACAGCGGTTGGAACAGATGCTCGGGCGTGCTGGAGATCAGCACATAGTCCACCCCCGACTTGGCCAGTTGCTTGGCGGCGGCGAGCCCGCCGAACCCCGATCCGACAATGACGACACCCGCGGTTTCGATTCCCGCGTCCACGTACTGCATGACAGCCTCCTTCTCTCATTACGAACCGCGATCCGGAGGGCGGATATTTCAGGTGTGTGGGCGCATAATTAAGATGACTCTTATCTCGATTCGTAATTAATCAGGAGGCGCCGTGGAACTTCGGCAGCTCACCTACTTCGTCGCGGTCTGCGAGGAGCTCAGCTTCAGCGGCGCCGCGGCGCGCTGCTTCATCTCCCAGTCGGCGATCAGCCACCAGATCTCCCGGCTCGAACGCGACCTCGGTGTGCAACTGTTCGAGCGCTCGACCCGCTCGGTCGTGCCCACCGACGCCACCGCACGGCTACTTCCCCTCGCGAAACAAATGCTGAGCCTGGAGTCGGCGATCCGAGCCGCCGTACGGACGGTCGGACCGCGCATCCGCCTGGCCGCGAACATGTCCTTCGCCACCCGCTCGCTGTCCGCGATCGCGGGTGCCCGCGCCGCGCATTCGGAGGCGGAGATCGAGTTCGTGATCAAACCCTTCCGCCAGCGCATCACCGCCGTGGCGGACGGCGACTGTGATCTCGCGCTCATCCGCGGCAGCGTCGACCAGCCCGGCCTCGTGGTCGAGCAGCTGTGGGTGGAGGATCTGGTGATCGCCACCTCCAGTGCGCATCCGCTGGCGACGAAGGACGCGGTGACGCTGGCGGATCTGGCCTCCTACCCCCTGCTACTGCCGCCGGAGCAGGAACAGGTCCTCCTGCACACCGTGATTCGCAACGCCTTCGCCGAACTCCCCACCGGACCCACGTTCGGGCCGCCCATCCCACCGGACCACACCGCGACGATGGAACTGATCAACCGCCCGGACGCGTGGACCGTGCTCTACGCCGAAAGCACCACGGAAGGACTCGTCGTCCTGCGATTGGCCGAGAACAAGCTGCGGATTCCGGTGTCGGCGGTGCTGCGCGCCGACGCCAAACGCTCACCCATCCTGGACACTCTGCTCACCGCGCTGCACCGCTGTTGAGCGGGACACGACCTGTTACCCGGCCACCCACGCGCTCACATCCGGCCGTCGACACAGGCGGTGGAAGGTCGATGGCCGGGCAGGAGCTGTGACCAGAAGTCGTGGCGAACCGCGTCCCATAGTCCGGTCAATTCCGGCAGCAGTTCGCGGGCTTGCGCGAGGTCGGGGTAAGAACCGGGGTGATACGAGGCGATCGGCGTCATGTCGGACGCGTCCCGCACGACCAAGATCGCGATGCGGTGGCCTTCCGGTCGCCAGGTAGCCCGAAAGCCCTCGGCTTCGGTGTGATGGATGTCGCGCATTCCACATCAGTCCCGCTCGCTGCGCGCGACTTCGGGCGGACGGGATACCGGCGTTCGGGAATCCGCGACGGAGGCGGCGAGCGCGTCCAGCACATTCAGCAGTGTTTCCAGGCTGGGGCCAGCCGAGAAGGACAGTGGATCGGCGGGTTCGAACGCCAGACCACGAGCCGCGGCGCGTTCGCGTGGGCTCGAAACCGGCGGAACGAGCTTGCCCGCCCGCACCAGGCAGCTGAGCGCCGACGCCTTCCGTGGACAGGTGGCGGCACGACATCCTCTGTGCTGCTGCATGATTCGATGCGACTCGCCGATGGTGAGCGGGTGGTCGGGGTGGGTATGGCCAGGGCCGATCGCACCGGACTGAGCGCGCGCCCAAGTTACCGCAGGGCACACCGTTTCGAGGTCGCATGTCTCGCAGACCCGCGCGGGGGTGTTGTCCACGGTGGTCAGGTCGTGGACGACGAGGGCGGCAGCGTGCACGCCGACCGCGACGGCCAGCGCGTATCCGACCGGATCGACTTCCCCTTCCGGCGGCCGGACGGTGTAGAGGTAGTGGTAGCCCAATCGTTCGGCGTGGCAGCGCATTTCGAGCGCGTGCCGTGGGGCGTGCGGTCCGGATATCTCGGTTCGTAACAGTCCTATGGCATTCGGTGGCTGCCTCCTATGCGTGGCGAGCCGGCCGGTTGTCCCGATCTTTTGGGCGTGCATCATCGCTCCCGGATCATGTTGACAGCGTGCTTGTTTGGATTCGCTTCCCTGAGGCGCAACCCCTTGCGCGGGTTTCCGCCTCGAACGCCGGAAACCAGCACACCACCCGTGACCAGCGAATACGCTCGAAAACGAGCACCCACTCCTGATCGGCTCAATTACCCAGGGCGGTGCTCGGTTCTCGAGCTGACCGAGATCGGTTTGCAATCCCGCACGACTCACTTCTAGGAGACCTGCGTGACCAACCTCGATGAAGAAGGCCCCTCATCGACCCTGCCGCGTCGCCAACTCGGACGCTTCCTGCGCGACCGCCGCGAAGCGACGGGCTTCACCATCGCCGAGGCCGCCGAACTCGTCGATCTGTCCCGGGCGGTACTCCAGCGCATGGAGACCGGACAGATTCAGAAAGTCCGTAAGCAGGACGTCCAGGCGCTATGCGAGCTGTACGCCGTGGAGGCCCCGGATACCGAAGCGGCGGTGGACCTTGCGGTGCAAGCTAGAACGAAGAGCTGGTACCACGCGTATGGCGGTCTGTACAGCGGGGCTTTCAACATGTACGTCGGGCTGGAAGCGGCCGCGCGGCGACTGACGATGTACCACGAGCACATCCCTGGCCTCCTGCAAACCGCAGACTATGCGCGAGCAGTGATCGGGGCATATCCGGAATTCAGTCGCGAAGACATCGAGCGGCGTGTGGAGCACCGGCTGAGGCGGCAGAACATCGTCACCCGTAAGACCAAGCCGATCACTTTGGAAGTCCTGCTGCACGAATCGGCACTCCACCGCATGGTCGGCGGGCCGAAAACCATGTCGGCCCAACACCGTCACTTGGCCGAAGCCTCGAAGCTGCCGAACGTCACACTGCGTATACATCCCTTCAGCGCTGGACTGACCTGGGGGATGCCGCACAGCCTGTTCATCATCATGGAGTTCGCCTCGAATGCCAAAGGCGTGCCGGTCGAACCGCCGATCGTCTACTTGGAGGGAGGGCCTGCGCAGGATGTATATCTGGAGAAAGCCGGGGAAATTCGGCTCTATAGTGAACTCGCCTCGGCCATCCGGGACAAGTGCCTGGGTGAAGTGGAATCGCGAGACCTGCTCCGGCGGGTGGCAAGGAGTTACGAGCGGTGAACGGTGACCTATCCGGGGCGAACTGGTTCAAGAGCAGCCACAGCGAGAGCGGTTCGCAGTGCGTCGAAGTGGCATGGCTCCACGGCGGCATGATCGGCGTCAGGGACAGCAAGAACCCGACCGGCCCGGCGTTGGTGTTCGCACCAGGCGAGTGGGACGCCTTCACCACAGGCATGCAGAGCGGCGAATTCGGCCCCGCCTGAACCCTACTCGCACGCCGACGGAAACCATCGGCCCCGCACCGCTCATCACACGGGCGGAGCGGGGCCGCTCCACATGCGTCTATCGAATTCCACTAGGGCTCGATGATCCTGCTGCGCATCTGCGCTGAGCCATCGGGTAACCGCAGTCCGACTTCTCGCCGGACGACACCGGCCCGGTCCACCCGGGGCTGGTCGTCCGAGTCGCTACAGGTCAGATGCGCAATTCCGTCGACGCCAGCGCCGTGCCCTCGATGCGCGCGCGGATCTTGGCGAACGCGGTCTCTCGCGAGGTGGAGGTGTCGTCGGCGAACGGTGAGAAGCCGCAGTCGTCGCAGGTGCCCAAACGGTCGACGGGCAGGAAGCGCGCGGCGAGCAGTACCCGGTCGCGAACCTGTTCGGGTGTCTCGACCTGCGGGTCGATCGGGTCGGTGACGCCGATGAACACCCGCGCCTCGGCGGGCAGGTGTTCCGCGACTACGGCGAGAACCTTCTCCGGGTCCGGTTCGCTGGCGAGCTGGAGGTAGAACGCGCCGACCCGCAGTTGCAGCAACTTCGGCAGCAATTGGACATAGTCCACGTCCAGACTGTGCGTGGAGTCCTGGTCGCCGCCGGGACAGGTGTGCACGCCGATCCTGGCTCGATCCTCGTCCGAGAACCGCTCGAGCACCGTGTTGTTCAGTTCGATGAACTGGTCGAGCACACCGCCGCTGGGATCCAGCTTGAGCGACAGCCGCCCCTCGGTGAAATCGAGCTGAACCAGGTGCGCGCCCGCGTCCAGGCAGCCACGGATGTCGGCCTCGGCCGCGTCCGCGAGATCGGCGAGGAACTGCTCGCGCGGATAACCCTCGATCCCGTCGGCCGGATACAGCAGGCTCAGCGCCGACGGCGCGATGACGGCCTGCTTCACCGGAACGGTGGCGTGCTGCTGCGCGGCGCGCAGATAGTCCGCCGCGTGGGCGGCATAGCGGAACGGGCCCGAGGTCAGCCGTGGCAGCTGTCTCTGATGCCCGTCGGCGAACGGGATGACCGCCCCGTCCGGGGCCAGATTGTCCAGCCCCGCGATCGGATAGGTGGCGAAACTCGGCTTGGACTGCTCGCCGTCGGTAACAACGGGAGAGCCGAGTTCCTCCAAGCGGCGGATCGTCTCGGCGACCGCGCGCTGCTGGAGTTCGGCGAGCGCGGCTGCGTCGCCGGCTTCGTCGGCCATGGCGGCCAACAGGTCGTGAGGTCGAGGGATGCTACCGATCGGTTCCGTTGGGATGCTCACCGGCCGAGTGTACGTCCGCTACCTGCACCTTCGACGCGAAATCGCCTGCGCCGTAATTTCATTCGCCTCGGTCACGAATTCCGCGCGAGTGGCCTCGAGAGTTTGCACGAATTTCGCGCCGAAAGTTTCCGACCAGTCACAACAAACCGAGCGCTCGAAGATCAGCGCCTCTACGTCCCAGTCGACCGAAACGGTACGAACCGACCATCACCTCGGCGGAGTCGCTCGCACCCGCGTCGGTTCGCCAGTTCCCTGGCCGAGACGCACTGGGATCACGTGTTCGGCGGTGAAAAACGAAAAAGTGACCCCGACCGTCTCGGTCGGGGCCACTTTTCGATCGCTGCGAGCGTGTCAGCCCTTGTGCGCCTTGACCGCTTCGGTCAGCTGCGGCGCGACGTTGAACAGGTCGCCCACGATGCCGTAGTCGGCGATCTCGAAGATCGGCGCCTCTTCGTCCTTGTTGACCGCGACGATGGTCTTCGAGGTCTGCATGCCCGCGCGGTGCTGGATCGCGCCGGAGATGCCGAGGGCGATGTACAACTGCGGGGAGACCGTCTTACCGGTCTGGCCGACCTGGAACTGGCCCGGGTAGTAGCCCGAGTCGACGGCGGCGCGGGAGGCGCCGACGGCCGCGCCGAGCGAGTCGGCCAGGGCCTCGACCACCGAGAAGTTGTCGGCGGAGCCGACGCCACGGCCACCGGAGACCACGATGCTCGCCTCGGTGAGTTCCGGACGGTCACCGGCCACGACCGGCTCGCGCGAGGTCACCTTGACCACGCCCTCTTCCTGGGCGGGCACCTCGACGGTCACCTTCTCGCCGGCGCCGGCCTGCGCGGAGGCCTCGACGGCGCCAGGGCGGACCGAGATCACCGGGACATCGCCGGTGACCTTGGCGTCGACGGTGAACGCGCCACCGAAGATGGAGTGCACCCCGGTGCCGTCCGGCTTCACCTCGATGACGTCCACCAGCAGGCCGGAGCCGATGCGGGCGGCCAGGCGACCCGACACCTCCTTGCCCTCGGCGGAGGCGGCGACGATGACGGCGGCGGGCGAGACCGACTCGGTCAGCGCGGCCAGCACGTCGACCTTCGGGGTCACCAAGTAGTTCTCCACATCGTCGGACTCGGCGATGTAGATCTTCTCGGCGCCAGCGGCGGCCAGCGCGTCGGCCAGCTTCTCGCCGGTGCCCGCGGTGCCGAGCACGACGGCGGCGGGCTCGCCAAGGGCGCGAGCGGCGGTGAGCAGTTCGGTGCTGACCTTCTTGATCGCACCCTCGGCGTGCTCGACGAGCACGAGTACTTCAGCCATGTGTGTTCTCTCCTAGGAAGTCTGCGCTACCGAGATCAGATGATCTTCTGGCCGATCAGGTACTGGGCGATCTTGGTGCCGCCGTCGCCCTCGTCGGCGATCTTCTCGCCCGCGGTGCGCGGAGGCTTCGGCGTGGCCGCGGTGACGGTGGAGCCCGCGTTGGCGACGCCGACGGTCGAGGGGTCGACGCCCAGGTCGGCCAGCGTGAAGGTCTGCACTTCCTTCTTCTTCGCGGCCATGATGCCCTTGAAGGACGGGAAGCGCGGCTCGTTGATCTTCTCGGTGACGCTGACGATGGCGGGCAGCGACGCCTCCAGCTTGAACACGCCTTCGTCGGTCTCGCGCTCGCCGGTGATCTTGTCCCCGTCGACGGTCAGCTTGCGCAGGTGGGTCAGCTGCGGCAGGCCGAGGTACTCGGCGATGATCGCGGGCACCGCGCCCGCGCGCCCGTCGGTGGCCTCGTTGCCCGCGATGACCAGCTCGACACCCTCGACCTGGCCGAGCGCGCTCGCCAGCACCCACGCCGTCTGCACGGCGTCGGAGCCGTGGATGGCCGGGTCGTTGATGTGGATGGCCTTGTCGGCGCCCATGGACAGCGCCTTGCGGATGGCCTCGGTGGCGCGGTCGGGACCGGCGGCCAGCACGGTGACCTCACCGCCCTGGGCCTCCTTGATCAGCAGCGCCTCTTCGACGGCGCGCTCGTTGATCTCGTCGAGGACGGCGTCGGCGGCCTCGCGATCGAGCGTGAAGTCACCATCGGTGAGCTTGCGCTCCGACCAGGTGTCGGGAACCTGCTTGATGAGTACGACGATGTTCGGCATCGGTCTTCGTCGACCTCCTGTTCTGGTTACACGTATGTGGTGGTCGCACGAACTGCGCCGTACGCCCCGGTGGGTGGCTCAGGCCGTGACATTACCCTACGTTAAGTTACCCGTGGGTAACTTAGTGGCTTCTCTCTCACAATTGGTTACCACGCACTACAGTGCGCGGTTTCGGCGACCCCTTTCCCGGCGAGCGAAGCCGCGCTCCGGGGCGGCCGGGTGGGGTATGCCCCGCGGATGCCGTGCCAGTAACGTCGGAGTGATGAGCGAGGCTGTGATCCCTGCCGCAGTGGGCGACCCGACCGGCATTACCGAGACGACCGTCGGCTCCGTCGAACCCCTGCCGCTGACCGGTGAGCGCACCGTTCCTGGCATCGCCGAGGAGAACTACTGGTTCCGCAGGCACGAGATCGCCTACGCCCGCCTGCTGGACCGCTGCGCCGGAAAGACCGTGCTCGAGGCCGGTTCCGGCGAGGGCTACGGCGCCGACATGATCGCCGACGTGGCCACCAAGGTGATCGGCGTGGACTACGACACCGGCGCCGTCGAGCACGTGCGCTCGCGCTACCCCCGCGTCGAGATGATCCAGGGCAACCTCGCCGAGTTGCCGCTGGAGGACGCCTCGGTCGACGTCGTGGTGAATTTCCAAGTGATCGAGCACCTTTGGGACCAGTCCCAGTTCCTGCGCGAGTGCCTGCGGGTGCTGCGTCCCGGCGGTGAGCTGCTGATCAGCACACCCAACCGGATCACCTTCTCCCCCGGTCGCGACACTCCGCTCAACCCGTTCCACACCAGGGAACTCAACGCGGCCGAGCTGACCGAACTGCTGGTCGAGGCCGGGTTCGAGGTCTCGCAAATGATCGGCGTGCACCACGGACCGGGTCTGAAAGCGTTGGACGCCAAGCACGGCGGGTCGTTCATCGACGCGCAGATCGAACGCGCGCTGGCGGGGGAACCCTGGCCCGCGGAACTGACCGCCGACGTCGCGAGCGTCACGGTGGACGATTTCGAACTGCTCGCCGCCGACATCGACGCGAGCCTGGATCTGATCGCCATCGCGGTGAAGCCTTGAGCGAACGCAGTACCCACGCAGCGAGCCCCGTGCCGGGCCAGTTCACCCTGGTCCTGCACTCGCACCTGCCCTGGCTGGCCCATCACGGGCGCTGGCCGGTCGGCGAGGAATGGCTCTACCAGTCCTGGGCCGCGTCCTATCTACCCGTGGTCGAGGTGCTGCGCGCCCTCGCCGCCGAAGGCCGTTCGCATCTGCTCAGCCTCGGCATCACACCGGTGCTCGCGGCGCAGCTGGACGACCCGCACTGCCTGGCGGGCATGCACCACTGGCTGGGCAACTGGCAGCTGCGCGCCGACGAAGCCGCCATGGCGGGCAACGTCGCGCTGGGCAGGCACGAACACCGTCTGGCCGCCGCCGCC
Source organism: Nocardia sp. NPDC003726 (assembly GCF_053586955.1). Lineage (NCBI taxonomy): Bacteria > Bacillati > Actinomycetota > Actinomycetes > Mycobacteriales > Nocardiaceae > Nocardia > Nocardia sp. NPDC003726. The sequence goes on from NZ_JBSFNF010000007.1 coordinate 27,907, forward strand.
TCGGCCGAATTCGAGCAGCACTGGCGGCACGGGGCCGCGCCGGTCTGGCGGGCGCTCATCGACGCGGAGGCCATCGAACTGCTCGGCGGCCCGCTGGCCCACCCGTTCCAGCCGCTGCTGGACTCGCGGCTGCGGCAGTTCCAGCTCACCGAGGGCCTGGCCGACGCACGGCACCGCTGGGGCCACACGCCCACCGGCATCTGGGCGCCGGAATGCGGATACACCCCCGGCATGGAGGTCGGCTACGCCGCCGCGGGTGTGACGCATTTCATGGTCGACGGACCCGCGCTGCGCGGCGATACGACGCTCGGCCGCCCGGTTCACGACTCCGACGTGGTGGCGTTCGGACGTGATCTGCAGGTGAGCTATCGCGTGTGGTCGCCGAAATCCGGCTATCCCGGCCACGGCGCCTACCGTGACTTTCATCACTACGACCACGCCACGGGTCTGAAACCCGCGCGGGTCACCGGTAAGACCGTCGCGGGTCCGGACAAGGCTCCCTACGATCCGGAACTGGCCGCCGCGGCCGTCGTCAGGGACGTGGACGACTTCGTCCGGACGGTGCGCGAGCGGTTGATCTCCGAGTCCGAGCGGATCGGCAGGCCCGCCCTGGTCGTCGCCGCGTTCGACACCGAACTGTTCGGCCACTGGTGGCACGAGGGCCCGCAATGGCTGGCGCAGGTGCTGCGCGCGCTGCCGGAGGCGGGCGTCACCGTGGGCACCCTCTCCGACGCCAGAGCGCGCGGCTACCTGGGCGAACCGGTCCCGCTGGCCGACTCGTCGTGGGGTTCGGGCAAGGACTGGCGGGTGTGGGCGGGCGAGCAGGTGCGCGACCTCGTCGAACTCAACGACGACATCGTGCGGCTGACCCTGGACACCGTCGACAAGATGCGCGCCGCGCAGGGCGGCGCGCCGGGACTTCGCGATCACGTCGCCGATCAGCTGCTGCGCGAGGCGATCCTGACCGTCTCCAGCGACTGGGCGTTCATGGTCAGCAAGGATTCCGCCGCGGGGTACGCGCGCGACCGCGCGCACCGCCACGCCCACGCGGTCCGGGAAATCGCCGCGGCCGTCGGGGCGGGCCAACTCGCGAAAGCACGGCAGTTGGCGGCAGGATGGGGGGAAGCTGACGGACTCTTCCCCGGCGTGGACGCGCGACGACTCACCTCCGCGGGGTCCGTACCCAGCGCCACCGGGGCAGTTTCCGCCGCCGCCCCAGGCCATGGCCCCGCCACCGCGGGCCACGGACCGGTTCCGGCGGACCCGGGCTCGGCCGCAGAAGGACTTGCATGAAGATTTTGATGGTGTCGTGGGAGTACCCACCGGTCGTGGTCGGCGGGCTCGGCAGGCACGTGCATCACCTCGCCGTCGAACTGGCCGCGGCGGGTCACGAGGTGGTCGTGCTGTCCCGGCGGCCCTCCGGCACCGACGCCTCGACCCATCCCACCCACTCCTACATCGCCGAGGGCGTGCTGGTGGTCGCGGTCGCCGAGGACCCGCCGGTCTTCGACTTCGGCGAGGACATGCTCGCCTGGACGCTGGCCATGGGGCACGCCATGGTGCGCGCGGGCGTCGCGCTCGGCAAGCCGGGCATCGGTGACGGCTGGACCCCCGACGTGGTGCACGCGCACGACTGGCTGGTCGCCCACCCCGGCATCGCCCTGGCCGAGTACTACGACGTGCCGCTGGTATCGACCATCCACGCCACCGAGGCCGGGCGGCACAGCGGCTGGGTCGCGGGCAAGGTCAACAAGCAGGTGCACTCGGTGGAGTGGTGGCTCGCCAACGAATCCGACGCGCTGATCACCTGTTCGGCGTCCATGCAGGACGAAGTCGAGCGGCTCTACGGTCCGGAGCGGATCCCGATGACGGTGATCCGCAACGGCATCGACGTGGGCTCGTGGACCTTCCGCCCGCGCGCGCCGCGCAGCGGTCCGCCGCGACTGCTGTACGTGGGCAGGCTGGAGTACGAGAAGGGCGTGCAGGACGCGATCGCCGCGCTGCCGCGCATCCGCCGCGCCCACCCCGGAACCACCCTGACCGTCGCGGGCGTCGGCACCCAGTTCGAGTGGTTGCGCGAGCGCGCCCGGGTGCATCGCGTCGCGCGCGCGGTGAACTTCGCCGGTCAGCTCGACCACGCCGAACTGCTCGGTTGGCTGCACGGCGCCGACGCGATCGTGCTGCCGAGCCGGTACGAACCGTTCGGCATCGTCGCGCTGGAGGCGGCCGCGGCGGGCACTCCGCTGATCACCTCCACGGCGGGCGGCCTCGGTGAGGCGGTGATCGACGGCGTCACCGGCGCCTCGTTCGCGCCGGCGGACATCGACGGCCTGGTCGAGGCGGTCCGCGCCACCCTCGACGATCCCGCCGCCGCGCAGCAGCGCGCCTACGCCGCCAGGGAACGGCTCACCGCCGATTTCTCCTGGGACGTGGTGGCCGCGGAGACGGCGCAGGTGTACCAGTCGGCCAAACGGCGCGTGCGCAACCCGCTGGGCCGCCCGTCCATCGTGGAACGCCCGCTGCCGGAACGCGATCCGAAGTAGCCGCCTACTGCGCCGGGGACAGGGATGAGGACCTGTCTCTCGTCGCCAGGGGTGGCGGAGAGGGCCGGTCTGGAATACTCGATGGTCTGTCAGGGCTCATCGAGCCTGGCGCCGAGAGCTTTTCGCGAAAGACGAGGTTAGACGGACAGTGCGTGAGATCACCACATCCATCGATATCAACGCCACTCCCGAGCAGGTGTGGGCGGTGCTCAGCGATCTGCCGACCTATGGGCAGTGGAATCCGTTCATCCAGCAAGCGGCCGGTGAGCTGCGTACGGGTGCGAAGCTGACGTTGCGGATGGTGCCGAAGCAGGGGCGGGCGATGACGTTCAAGCCGAGGGTGCTGGCCGCGGAGCCGGGGCGGGAGCTGCGGTGGATCGGGCGACTGCTGATGCCCGGCATCTTCGACGGCGAGCATCGATTCGTGCTCACTGCGATCGATGGCGGAACACAGTTGGTGCAGAGCGAGAAGTTCTCCGGGGCGCTCGTCGCGTTCACCGGCGCGATGATCGAAAACACTCGCGACAATTTCGTCGCCCTCAACGAGGCGTTGAAGAAACGCGTCGAAGGCGCCTAGGCCGCCAGTTTCTTGACGATGCGCTCGATGGTGAGCCAGGTGCGGGTGGTGATGTCCTTGCCGTACGTCTTCTCCAGCCAGGACATGAAGTCCGGCGTCTTGCCCGGCTGACTGTTGTCGATGATCGCGAGGATGGCGCGCGCCGCCGCGTCGTAGCCGACGACCTTGGTGAGCGGGTCGGGCCGCTCGGGCAGGGTTGCCGGAGGCTCGGCCGTGTCCTTGAGGAACGTGGCGATCAAGTATGTGCCGCGGCCGTGGGTCAGGCCGTGGAACGGGTCGGTGTCCAGCAGCGCGCGCAGTTCGTCATGGCTGCGGATGATGGTGCCGCCGCCGATGCCCAAGTCACGGATCAGCGCCTCCTGGATGCGCTCCTCGAGCGCGGGCACGTCGGTCTCCGGGCTGCGGAACACGATGTTCCCGCTGGTCAGCACCGAACCGACGCCCTCGAACCCGAGCGATTCGAACACCCCGCGCAACTTCGCGTTGCTCATGTTCGGATTGCTCGGCATGATCCCGCGCAACAGGGCGGCGTAGGCAGTCATGGCGCCGAACCTACTCGCCCGCACCGACGAATTCGCGCGCCCGCCGCGCTAGGCGGTCTGCGTGGCCCCGTTCTTCTTGCGCGCGATGTCCTCCAACGCGGCAAGGTATTCGGCGCGCTGCTCCGCGCCCGCCTCCCAGGCCGCCTTGCGGTTCTTGACCACCTTGGCCGGTGCACCCACGGCGATGCTGTAATCCGGGATCTCGCCCTTGACCACGGCATGCGCGCCGAGCACGCAGCCGCGGCCGACGCGGGTATCGCGCAGCACGGTCACCTTGGCCGCGATCCAGGTGTCGGGGCCGATGCGCACCGGGCTCTTCACGATGCCCTGATCCTTGATCGGGACGTTGATGTCGTCCATCTTGTGGTCGAAGTCGCAGATGTAGCACCAGTCGGCGACCAGGGTCGATTCGCCGATCTCGATATCGAGGTAGGTGTTGACCACGTTGTCCTTGCCGAACACCACCTTGTCGCCGATGCGCAGCGAGCCCTCGTGGCAGCGGATGGCGTTGCCGTCGCCGATGTGCACCCAGCGGCCGATCTCCATGCGGCTCAGCTCCGGGGTGGCGTGGATCTCCACGCGGCGGCCGAGGAAGACCATGCCGCGCAGCACGATGTGCGGGTTGGCCAGGCGGAACTTGAACAGCCGGTAGTAACGCACCAGATACCAGGGCGTGTACGCCCGGTTCGCGAGCACCCAGCGCAGCGACGCCAGCGTCAGAAAACGCGCCTGCTGCGGATCCCGGCGGCGCGATCCCCGCCAGCGCGAGCGCAACGGTGCGCCCCACATGCTCGTCACGAACGGTTCTCCTGTCGTGGTCCTACCGGCCGTCGACCGCCTCGGCGGCGACGGATAGAGCCTATCGCCCGTGGCGAGCGTCGCGACGAGCACCCGCTACGACAACGCCGGGACTCGTTCACCCGCGCAAAGGGCTCCCGTACAGTGACTCCTGCGCCGGAAAGGGCGCGGATGCGAGCCAAACGACGACAGGAGTACGGCAGGTGCGAAGCGGCGGCGTACTGGCTACTTCCATGTGGCGACCGTCCCGGAAACGCGCCGTGGTCGTGCTTGCCGCGGTCGGCGCGCTGACGCTGGCCGGTTGCGGCACCGATTACGACGACATCACCGTCGGCACCGGCAAGGGCTGGACCGCCGCCTACCACGACGGACGCAACAGCGGCACCACTCCGGTCACCGGATCGCGCAAGATCGGGCTGAGCTGGCAGCGGCCGGTCGGCGGGCCGATCGCCCAGCCGGTCACGCTGGGGCCGGACAGTCAACTGTTCGTCACCACGCGCCTGCCGAACTGCTCGATCTTCTCCTTCCAGATGGCCACGGGCCGCAAACGGTTCTGCAACGCCCTTGGCCCGAGCGCCATCTCCGCGCCGTCCGCGGTGGACGGGATGACCAACGTCTACGTCGGCGACGACAGCAGGGTGATCTCCTTCAACTACCTCGGGCAGCCGCGGTGGGCGACGCCGGTGGCCGGTACGCCGGTGTCGGTGCAGTTCACCGGGGACGGCAAACTGCTGACGATCAGCCAGTCCGGTCAGGTCGACGTGCTGTCCAGGCAGACCGGCGATCGGGCCGTTCCCACCGTGCAGTTGCTCGGCGAACCCGATTTCCTCGCGCACGCCGGCCTCGGTTGGCCGGACGCGGGCCAGGGATTGGACGACTGCGCTACCGGAGGGCCGCACTGCCCCGTCGCGAACATCTCCCCGATCGACGCCGGCGGCCGTTTCTACGTGACGTTGTGGCAGCCGGGGCGGCCTGCCGCGGCCCTGGTCGCGCTGCGCTACACCGGCGCCAAGGTCGCCCGGGAGTGGAGCGCCGAACTGCTGCTCGGCGGCAGCGCGACCAGCCCGGCGCTGTCCGCCGACGGCGCCACCGTCTACGTCGGCGACAACAACAACCGCCTGATCGCCATCGACACCGCCGACGGGCGGACCAAGTGGGTCCACCGGCTGGATTGGACACCGCGCGGCGGCATCTCGGTGTCCGACGACGGCCTGGTCGTCCCGTCGGGCGAGGAGGGCTACCTGCTCGCGCTGCGGGACAACGGCGACACCGCCGAAACGGCGTGGGAGCGCAAGGATCTGGCGCTGCGCGGCCCGGCCGCGCAGACGGCGGGCGAGACCGGTTACGTCACCGCGGCGATCGGTGACGGGCTGAACCTCGTCACCTTCGACACGCGTACCGGAGCCACCATCGATTCCGACGTCCTGCCGGGCGCGAAGGGCACCACCACCGGAACATCGGTCGGCGCGAAAGGCGAGGTCGTGGTCGCCACCCGTATCGGCGAGATCTTCGCGTTCGAGCCGGAGTAGACCCGGCCCGCGCGGACACCGGTCCCGGGGACCCGCCGAGTACGGGCTCGCAGTGCAGCGACACGCATCGGCGGACCCGTTCGAGGTAGCGCGCGCTCACCGCACCAACGAAAGACAACAGCGCGCGGCAACGGCGTACCCTCCGGCAGCTTCCCGCGAGCAAGCATGACCGGTCGGCCGGGGCAGCGCGAACGCGGGTGAATCGACGCTGGAACGCGGATTGTCGGTGCGGCCGGGTAGAGTCGCCTCGATCTTGTCATTGTGGTCGAGGGGGAATCATGTGGGGGAACAGTGTCTTCGCGCGGCTCGGTGAAGCGACGGCTGCCGTGATCGTCCTGCTGACGTCTGTCGTCGCCTGCGCGGCAACGGTCGACGGACATCCAATCGGAGCATCGCAAAGCCCCTCCGCGGCAACCACATCGGCGAAGGCTCCCGCCGAGCCGTTCACCGAACACGCCGTCGACGACGAATGCGTTCTCAGCGGTGCGGAGATCAGCGCGCTCGCCGGTGTGAGCCTGCGCGACGGACAGGACACCAACACCAAGCGCAATGACGGTACCTACGGGCGAAGCTGCACCTACTACCTCACGGCCGGTGGCATCTTGTCCTTCACCGCGTCGATCAAAGTGATGCGGCCGCGCCAGGGACCGGTCACCGATGCGACCATTGCGCGGCTGAGGGAACCGAACACGCGCGAACTCCCCGGGATCGGGCGAGCGGTGCTGCTCGAAGCGAAGACCGACTACCCGCGGGCATGGATTCTCACCGACCGGTTCGTCGTCACCGTCTTCCTGGTCGGCGGCAATCTACCCGCGCCGCCGTCGGATCAACGGTGGGCCGACGCCGCACGGCTGGTCATCGCCAGACTTCCCGTATAGCGGCCCACCCGGATGGTCACGGGGTCGCACAGAGGAAGACCGTCGCGGTACGCCCTATGCGAGTGATCACCAGCGTATGCGGTCGGCTGCCACGTGGTTTGAGACGCGAACGGAGGGCATCGGGGTCGACGTCGACACCACGGGCGAGGATTTCGAGTGGGCCGCAGTCGCGGCGATGCAGCTCGGCGCGCAGGGCCTTCTCGCGGAGGTCCATGCGGTCGAGCACGCGGAATCCGCGTACTCCCTCGGGCACGGCGTCGCCGGTGAGATAGGCGATGCGCGGATCGAGCTGCCACAAGCCGTGTTTCGCGGCGTAGTGGCGGACGAGTCCGGAGCGCACGACGGCGCCGTCCGGGTCGATGATCCACTGCCCAGGCGGGCGCTCGTCGATGACGTCGGAGTCGGCATCGGTGATGGTCCACGCGGCGGCTCCGGCGGAGAGCACCGTGGCGCGGCGGGTGACACCGGCCTCGGCGAGTCCCGGCGACCACAGGCACGCCTCGCGCACCGAGCCGTCGAGCGACACCACCTCCACCTCGCCGGGCCAGGCGAGCCGGTCGAAATCCAAACCGGGAGCGCATTTCACGGCGAGATCGCGCCCTCGATAGGTGTCGAGCAGATCCGGCAGCGGCGGTTGCAGTTTTGCCGGGTCATGGGTGCGGCGGCCGTCGGCGCGCCGGGCCGGATCGGCGATCACGACGGTGCCTGCGCTGCACGGCCTCAGCGCGTCCGCCTTGGCCAGCAGGACATTTCGACGGCCGGACAGATTGCGGGCCGACATGGCCAGCCGTACGTCGTCCAGATCGCTGCCGAGCACGGCAGGACAGTGCGGCGCCAGTGCGGCCAGCTCGGCGCCGATCGAGCAGGTCACGTCGTGCACCGCCCGCCCGGCCAGGCGCGCGGCCCGGTGTTCCGCGACGGCCGTCGGGGTCGCCTGCTGCAAGGCGTCGTCGGTGAACAGCCACTCCCCCGCACCGGCGAGTTTGGCCGTGGCGCGGCGGCGCAGCCGGACCGTCTCGACCAGCGCAGCGGCCCGGTCGCCGTGGGCGCGGCGCACCAGCTCGAGGTCCTTCAGCAGGGATGCCGAGGTGAGCGCCAGTCCGTCCACCTCGGTCAACGCGGCCCGCCCGGTCGCGCTGTCCAGATACCCGACATCATCGCGGGTGAAGCGATACGCCACTATCGGTTCCGTCCCGGCGGGCGCGCCGAGCCGACCCGCCCGACTCCGACGATCGCGCCGGTGGTGATCCCTGCGCGGTTACGGCGTTCCCACACCCGCGGCGGCATGGGCTCGCCTCCGCCCACCGCAGCAGCACCGACCGTGCTGCCGGGGCGGGCGATGCGGTCGCGCGGCACTACTTCCCGGCGGAAGTGGGCTTCACGCCGGTGATCATGGCGTTGTAGAAGAACTGGCGCGGGACCACCCGGCGCATGACGTTCTCGTCCACCCAGCTCAGCCCGAGCCAGGCGCGGTACATCGCCATCCGGTAGCGCCAGGTGAGCTTCTCGGCGGGCACGGCCGCTTCGAAGGTGCGCACCGGCCAGCCCCACAGCGCCGCCGCGAACTCCTCCGTCTTGGCCGACACCTCCACCGCGCCCGCCGAGCGGGCCATGGCCTCCAGCTGGCGCGGATCGAAGGTGTGCAGGTCGACGACCGCCTCCAGGGCCGCCGCGCGCGAGGACTCGTCCAGCTCCTCCTGCGGACGCCGCCAGTCGCTGAGGATCGGCAGCTTGGTGACCGTGGTGGTGGCCTTCCAGGTGATGCGGCCGAGCCAGCGGGCGTAGAAGTTGCCGACCGTGGTCGGCTCACCGGCGAACACGAAGCGGCCGCCCGGCTTCAGCACGCGCAGGCACTCCTTGAGCGCCAGCTCGACGTCGGGGATGTGGTGCAGCACCGCGTGGCCGACCACGAGGTCGAAGGTGTCGTCCTCGTAGGGGATGGTCTCCGCGTCGGCGACCCGGCCGTCCACGTCCAGTCCCAGGTTCTGCGCGTTGCGCAGCGCGACCTTCACCATGCCCGGCGACAGGTCGGTGACCGAGCCCGATTTCGCCACGCCCGCCTGCATCAGGTTCAGCAGGAAGAAGCCGGTACCGCAGCCCAGTTCGAGCGCCTTGCCGTAGGGCAGCGGCGCGGGGCCGACGGCCAAGTCGAACCGGCCACGCGCGTATTCGATACAGCGCTCGTCATAGGAGATGGACCATTTGTCGTCATAGGTCTCGGCTTCCCAGTCGTGGTAGAGCACCTGGGCCAGCTTCGTATCCTTGAGCGCTGCTTCGACCTCTGCCTCGGTGGCGTGCGGGTTCGGCGCGGGGTCGTCGGGACGTACCGTCATGGTCGGCAAGCCTACCCAAATCCGCAGTTGACGCCTGCTATCGGCCCACGAATTCGGCCGATCCCGGACCGTTGGCCAGATAAGAACCTGTTCCTATCAGGCGATCTTCCGTCGTGAACAGGGCCGACCACTCGCCGCGGGCGCGATCGAGGCCGTGCGGACCGGCTTCGAAGACCGCTTTCGCCGCCGCCAGCGCGCGGGCGGGTCCGTCGGCGAACTGGCGCGCCCACCGCATCGCGGCGGTGTACACGTCGTCGGGCGCGACGACTTCGTCGACGAGGCGCAGCGCCTTCGCCTCGCCGGGTTCGACGAAACGACCGGTGTAGACGAGGTCCTTCGCCGCGCCGGGCCCGACCAGCAAGCACAGGCGCCGGATACCTGCGAGCGGGATCAGGCCCGTCTCGATCTGCGGTAAACCCAGTTTGACGTTGTCGCCGATGATGCGGCGGTCCGCTCCCAGCGCCAGCTCCAAGCCGCCGCCGAGGCAGTAACCACTGATCGCCGCGACGGTGGGCTGCGGGATCCGGGCCAGGCAGCCGAGGGCGTGCTGCAGATCGGCCGCCATGGCGGCGGCCTGAGCGCTGCCGAGCCCGAACAGTTCGGCCACGTCGTCGCCCGCGCAGAACACACGCTCGTCGCCGTACACGACCACCGCGGCGACACCCGGATCAGCCGCGACGGCGTCGGCCGCCTCGGCCAGCTCGCGCGCCAGCTGCAGGTTCAGCAGGTTCATCGGCGGGCGGGCGATCCGGAGGACGGCCACGCGCCGCGCGGCAGAACCTTCGGTCAGCTCCAGGGTCACGAATTCGGCCATGGGACGCACGCTACCGGGTGTCCACCGTCACCAGCGGTGAGCCCCGAAAACGGCGACGCCGGGTCGCCGGCGCCGGTCCCGCTCGGCACGACGAGCCGGCACGAGCAGGCGGCGGCGATCAATTCAGGTTTTACGGCACACGGTTACGGATGGCCGGCTCCTTGCGGCGCGCGGCGTGGTGCGAGGTCGATCCGGACATCGTCGGAGGTGGTGATGACGAAGACGCGGTCGCCGCGTTCCTTGTCCCAGTCGGCCGGGATGAGGAAGTAGCGGTCCTCGGCGCGGGCCAGGAGCAGCAGTCCGCTGTACTGGTAGCGGTATTTCGTGTCCGGCCCGGTGATCGCGTCGAGTCGCGACTTCCCGCCCGCGATGGCGAGTCGGTCGACACTGAACACCACCACCGCTGGTTCATGCGCGAGACCATGGTCTTCTTCCGCCCTCGCGCTCCGGCTGCCCTCGACGCCGGCGTAGTACCCGATCGCCCAGAATCCGCCGAGGAAGGCGAGGCCCAGTAGCGTGACCAGAAGCGGGACAGACCGCCCGACCGGTGGGCGGCCGAATGGTCGGTGGAGCAACCGATGGTAGGTCGCGGACAGTTCCAGGGCGTACCAGATCAATGCGACGCCGGCGATGAGCGTCAGCGGCAGACCGAGACTCGTCCAGGTGGGCAACTGCTTACGCAGCATGACCCCTATCGCGGCCCCGGCGCACAGCGCCACCCCGACAACGGTGACTGTCCGGACCCACCACCGCAGCGCCCACCGGGGCCGTCGAGTGCGCATCACCACCACGAGCGGCGCCTGCCGCAGCGCGAACACCGCCGCGGCGATCAACAACGCCAACAGGACGAGGAAGAACGCACCGTCGAGGCTCTTGACGAGATAGTCCGAGACGCTGAAGTCCAGCAGTCGGGCGTCGATTCCGAAGTGCCCGTACCAGGCGCGGGTGTACACCGATCCGACGTAGTAGAGCACCGCCACGGTCAGGGCCGCCTCCGACGTCGCCACCGCGACCGCGACCGCCCGTCGGGGCGGTGACGTCTCAGCGGTCCGCGCACTCATCGTTACGATGTCGGGGCCGGGGCACTGGTGATGGGGGAAGTCGGGGGCGTAGTGAGCCGAGCGCCCTTGTCGGGAGTGGTCACCCTGACTTCCACTGTTGTCGGCAAGCTTTCGGTCAAGGGGACGGTTGTCTCCGGTACCTGGATCGAGGGCGCGTTCGTCGGTGAAGCGGGGGGCTGGGTCGGCTCGGACCGAAGCACCGTCACCGTCGGTTGGTCCGTCGACGGAACGGGTTCGGCGGTCGGCATGGATGACACCGATGATGCCGGCGGAGTCGTAGTCGTCGAGCCGGGTGCGGGGTCGCGTCCGCCGCAGGCGAGCAGGAACAGGCACATCGAGATCAACAGCGGCACCGAACGCATCAGCCCCCCTCGGACCTGGAGAATGCAGCGATTGTCCCACAGACGGATTGCGCCAGGGCGATTTCGGAAGCGCTGGGCGCTGTGCACCGTCCGGGCGGGGTGGCCGTGATCCGGCGGCTCGCTGACGCGACAACCTTGCGGTCGTCCTGGAAGATCCGCGTTCCCAGAACGGACGCGGGCGAGCCCCCCGCAGGTCACCGGCGCCGGTGCCGTTCAGGGCCGTGCGGACCCTTTGAGTCGCCCGGCGTCGGGCAGGTCGGCGAAGTAGCGGTGGTTGTCGGGGAAGGACAGCAGCTGTTTGCCGTCCAGATCGGCCAGCACCGGCATGATCGGATCGATCCGGCGCCGCGCGGCCAAGATGTCGGCGGTCGAGCCGAATTCACCGAGCGCGACCAACTGCGACCAGGTCGGCGGAAGCAGCACGTCGACGCCGGAGCGCCAGCGTGCCAGCGCCTCGGCCGGGGTGCTCCATCGCACCTCGGCGGCCTCGGAGGTGGCGCCGTCGGCGCGCTGGCCCTCCGGCAGCACCGCGACGAAGAAGCGGGTGTCGTAGCGACGCGGCTCGATCACGGGCGTGATCCAGTTCGCCCAGGGCCGTAGCAGATCGGCGCGCAGCACCAGCTTCTCCTCGGCGAGGAACGACGCCAGCGTCAGTTCCCTGCGCTCCAGCCTGCCGCGCGCGTCCCGGTAGCCGGTGGTGTCGGAGACGACGCTGTCGGCGGTGGGCCCGGCCAGCAGCACGCCGCACTCCTCGAACGTCTCCCGGACCGCCGCGCAGACCAGCGCCTTGGCCCTGGTTTCGCTGGTCGCGAACCGTTCGGCCCACCACGTGGGTTCGGGACCGGCCCAGGCGATGTCGGCGGTTCCGTCGGACGCGTCGACGCCGCCGCCGGGGAACACGGTCATGCCCGCCGCGAACGCCATCGCGCCGACCCTGCGCTGCAGGAAGATCTCGGGCCCGTCGGCCCCGTCGCGCACCAGCATCACCGTGGACGCGTCCTTCAGCGGCGGTGCCGGTTGCTGAGAGTCTGCCTGCGCTTCTGTCTCACTCACCCTTGCACCATAACGGGCGCAGTCGGACGCAGTCCGCGCACGGCCGCAGCGAAGACGAAGGCACGCCTGACGCGCACGCACGGTGGGCGACCGCGCACCGTCCGGGTCAGCGGGTGCGGTGGCTGCCCGCCCGGCGGGAGCGGCGGGCGAAGTAGCGGCCGTCGACGCGGTCGAGCGCGATCGATTGGCTGAAGGCGTCGCTGAGGTTCTCCGCGGTGAGCACGTCGGAGAGCAGGCCCTGCGCGACCACTTCGCCCTCGTTGAGCAGCAGGCCGTGGGTGAACCCGGGCGGGATCTCCTCCACGTGATGGGTGACCAGCACGATCGCGGGGGCGTCGGGGTCGGCGGCGAGATCGCCGAGCCGCTCCACCAGTTCCTCACGGCCGCCCAGATCCAAGCCGGCGGCGGGCTCGTCGAGCAGCAGCAGTTCGGGATCGGTCATCAGCGCACGGGCGATGAGCACGCGTTTGCGCTCGCCCTCCGACAGCGTGCCGTAGGTGCGGTCGGACAGATGTTCGGCTCCGAGGCTTTCCAGCATGTCGATGGCGCGATCGGTGTCTACGTCGTCGTAGCGCTCGCGCCAGCGGCCGAGCACCGCGTAGCCCGCCGACACCACCAGATCGCTGACCTTCTCGTCCACCGGGACGCGGCTGGCCACCGCGGCCGACGACAGGCCGATCCGCGGACGCAGCTCGCTGAGGTCCACCTTCCCGAGCCGCTCCCCGAGCAGATGGGCGACGCCCGCAGTGGGATGCAGCTCGGCGGCGGCCATCCGCAGCAGCGAGGTCTTGCCCGCGCCGTTGGGGCCGAGGACCACCCAGCGTTCGTCGAGCTCGACCTGCCAGGTGACCGGGCCGACGAGGGTATGGCCGGAGCGGCGGACGGTCACGTCGGTGAAATCGATGAGCAGATCGGGATCCGGTTGCGGCACGCGCTCCATCTTGGCCCACCCGAGGGGGCACTTGCCAACGCAGGGAGGGAAAACCGACCCGGTCGGTCGGATCTATGCTGGAAAGCCGCCGTCCCGGCCGCATCCGCCGCACCGTCCGACACGCCCGCGCCGCCGTAGCGGAGGGTTCACCAGGACGCGGCGGGCACCGCGATCACCGTCATGGAGCCCGGCGCCACCTCGGTGTATCCCGCGTCGCGCACGGCGATCGCAGCGCCGTCGGCCACCTGTCCGGCCAGCGAGGCCCACTGCTGCTCGTCGGCCTCACGCACCGCGCAGCGGAAGCCGTGTTCCGCCCAGCGCAGCGCGTGCTCCACCGGCAGCGCGCCGGCCAGGAGCATGCTCGCGTGACCGACCTGCGCGGCGGCCTTGCCCAACGTCATCCCGAGCCCGGCGTTCACCCACAGCACCGGCAGCGCCGGATCGGGCGGGCCCGGCTCGTCGTGCTCGAGGTCGGTGCCGCCGATCTGCAGACGCTTGATCCGCGGATCGACTCGGCCCACCGGTCCCGGGACCAGCGCCCGCGCCTGCGCGCCGTCGATCTCCACTGTGACGCCCGCGACGTCGCAAGTCGCTTGCCACTGCGCGCCGCGCGCGCGCCGAGCCACCTTGCGAATCCGGGAACGCTTCCACGCCAGATAGCGCTCCTCCCACTCGCCGCCCGGCCCGACCCGCTCGTCCAGGCATAGGGCCACCGCAGCCGACGCGGCGGCGGCGAGCAGCGCACTGCGCGGCGGCGGATCGATCTTGGGCAAGTGCAGGACCATCTGCATCGCCTGCACCATGGCCGGGTCGTCCGGATCTCCGCCGCCGCCGTAGCCTCCGGCCAGTTCCGCGTGCCGGGCCCGGAATCCTTCGATGCCCGATGGCGTTGCCGCGCCGATGGTCTCGTCGTCCGCGCGGACTTCGGCGCCGCATTCCGGAATGCTCGTCATCGCTTCACCTCGATCATCGACGAAAACGTCTGGGCCGGTAGCGAACCCCGTTCCCACGGACGCGTGTACTCCCTCGTCGGAAGCGGCGCATCACACGCCACGCCCACAAAACTCCGCAGCGGCATCCCACCGGCGGCCGGCGCGACGGGCGCGGCCCGGACGGGTCCGGAATCCGTCGCTCGGTCCTGCTTCGCCCCGCCCGCATCACCTTTCGCGAAACCGCCGCAGTGGCCGGTGGACGGGTGCGCCGAGAAAACGACCCGCCGCCCGACGTGCGGTCGCCGCTGTTGTCCGGTGTCGGGGCCATGGCGCCGCACCCCACCGCCGACCCGGCGGGCAGCTGGCAAGGACTTGCGCACCAGTCCTCCGATCGACGCATGATCAACAGCAGCGAGCCTACCGATGGGAGCGGCGCGAACCATGCGCGCCGGTGTACGCAGCGCGGAGTCGAGCGCCGCCCGGCGGCCGGACGCCGCTGCGAGCCGAGCCGGCTCGTTCAGCCCAGTGGGACGCGGCGCAGCAAACCGTCCCTGGCGTCGGCGGCCTCCACCTCGTGCCGGGTGACCCCGAGGATGAACAGGACGGCGTCCAGATAGGGGTGCGACAGCGCGGCGTCGGCGACCTCGCGCAGCGCCGGTTTGGCGTTGAAGGCGACGCCGAGTCCGGCGGCGTTGAGCATGTCGATGTCGTTGGCGCCGTCGCCCACCGCGACGGTCTGCTCCATCGGCACCCCGGCGTCGGCGGCGAACTTGCGCAGGGCGGTCGCCTTGGCCGCGCGGTCGACGATCTCGCCGACGACGCGGCCGGTCAGCTTGCCGTCCACCACCTCCAGCGTGTTCGCCTGCACGAAGTCCAGTTCGAGTTCGTGCGCCAAGGGCTCGATCACCTGGCGGAATCCGCCCGACACCACGCCGCAGCGGAAACCGATCCTGCGCAGCGTGCGGATGGTGGTGCGCGCGCCGGGGGTCAGCTCGATCCGGTCGGCGACCTCCTCGATCACCGACTCGTCCAGCCCGGCCAGCGTCGCGACCCGCTGCCGCAACGATTCGGCGAAGTCGATCTCCCCGCGCATGGCGGCCTCGGTCACCTTGCGGACCTCGTCCTCCACGCCCGCGTGCGCGGCGAGCATCTCGATGACCTCGCCCTGGATCAGGGTGGAGTCGACGTCGAACACGATCAGCCGCTTGCCCCGGCGGGCCAGCCCGGCCCGCTCCACCGCGACGTCGACCTGCTCGGCCACCGCGACCTCGGCCAGGGCCGTGCGCAGCCGGGAATCGGTGTCCGGGCCGGAGTCGGTGGCGGTGACCATCAACTCCATGCCGGTCACCGGGTAGTCGGCGATGCCGCGGATGGTGTCGATATTGGCTCCCAGCGCGGCCAGTTGCCGCGACACCGCGCTGAACGCGCGCGCGGTGACCGGGCTGCCGAGGATGACCACCGCGTGGGTGGACATCGGCTGTCTGCCGATCGCCGCGTCCACCTCGACGTCGACGTGCATGCCGACGGTGTTCATGGCCTCTTCGAGCTCGTCCTGCAACGCCTCGGCATCGGTCGGGCAGGTGACCAGGACGCCGAGGGTCAGCCTGCCCCTGATCACGACCTGCTCCACGTCCAGCAGGCTCACCCCGTGCCGGGACATGGCCGCGAGCAGCACGGACGTCACACCGGGGCGGTCGGGCCCGGTGACGGTGACGAGGACGGTGGTGTCGGCCAACTGATGCGCTCCATGTTCGATGTTCGCCGTCGCTGTGCTGGACGTCGTTGTCGCAACGCACGGTGCGTACTGATCTCCACAAACGAGTGTGCACCCGCTGGTGACCAGCGGGTGCACACTCGTCGCGCTGAATCCTACGGCGCGGCCGGACCTCGCTCGTTCGGCCCCGCCGCGGCAGCGCCCTACTTCGCCAGGGCGTTGGGCTCGTGCAGGTCGGTGGCGTGCTTGCCCGCGCCCCAGCCGACGTGCGCCTCGGCCCGCATGCGCTCGATCATGTGCGGGTAGTGCAGCTCGAACGCGGGACGCTCGGAGCGGATGCGCGGCAGCTCGTAGAAGTTGTGCCGCGGCGGCGGGCAGGTGGTGGCCCACTCCAGCGAGTTGCCGTAGCCCCACGGGTCGTCCACGGTGACCACCTCGCCGTAGCGGTAGCTCTTGAAGACGTTCCACAGGAACGGCAGCATCGACGCGCCGAGCACGAAGGCGCCGATCGTGGAGATCGTGTTCAGCGTGGTGAAACCGTCGCTGGGCAGGTAGTCGGCGTAGCGGCGCGGCATGCCCTCGGCGCCCAGCCAGTGCTGGACCAGGAAGGTGGTGTGGAAGCCGATGAACGTGGTCCAGAAGTGCCACTTGGCCAGGCGCTCGTCGAGCATCCGCCCGGTCATCTTCGGGAACCAGAAGTAGATGCCCGCGTAGGTGGCGAACACGATGGTGCCGAAGAGCACGTAGTGGAAGTGCGCCACGACGAAGTACGAGTCGGTGACGTGGAAGTCCAGCGGCGGGCTGGCCAGGATGACGCCGGACAGACCACCGAAGAGGAAGGTGACGATGAAGCCGATGGAGAACAGCATCGGCGATTCGAAGGTCAGCTGACCGCGCCACATGGTGCCGATCCAGTTGAAGAACTTCACACCGGTCGGGACCGCGATGAGGAAGGTCATGAACGAGAAGTACGGCAGCAGCACGGCGCCGGTGGCGTACATGTGGTGGGCCCACACGGCGATCGACAGCGCGGCGATGCCCAGGGTGGCGTAGACCAGCGTGGTGTAACCGAAGATCGGCTTACGCGAGAAGACCGGGAAGATCTCCGAGACGATGCCGAAGAACGGCAGCGCGATGATGTACACCTCGGGGTGGCCGAAGAACCAGAACAGGTGCTGGTAGAGCAGGATGCCGCCGGTCGCGGGGTCGTAGATGTGGCCGCCCAGGTGACGGTCGTAGGCCAGGCCGAACAGCGCGGCGGTCAGCAGGGGGAAGGCCAGCAGCACCAGGACGCTGGTCACGGCGATGTTCCAGGTGAAGATCGGCATCCGGAACATGGTCATACCGGGAGCGCGCAGGCAGACCACGGTGGTCAGCATGTTCACGCCACCGAGGATGGTGCCGAGACCGGACACCGCCAGGCCCAGGATCCACAGGTCGGTGCCGACGCCGGGCGAGTGCAGGATGTCGGTCAGCGGCACGTACGCCGTCCAGCCGAAGTCCGCGGCGCCGCCGGGGGTGATGAAGCCGGCGGTCGCCATGCTGGCGCCGAACGCGTACAGCCAGTAGCTGAAGGCGTTCAGGCGTGGGAAGGCGACGTCGGGAGCGCCGATCTGCAGCGGGAGGATGATGTTCGCGAAGCCGAACACGATCGCGGTGGCGTAGAACAGCAGCATGATCGTGCCGTGCATGGTGAACAGCTGGTTGAACTGCTCGGGCGACAGGAACTGCAGGCCCGGCCTGGCCAGCTCACCGCGCATCAGCAGGGCCATCAGGCCACCGATGAGGAAGAAGCCCATCGACGTGGTCAGGTACATGACACCCAGGACCTTCGGGTCCGTGGTGGTGACCATCTTGTAGATGAACGAGCCCTTCGGCCCGGTCCGAGCCGGATAAGGCCGAGTCGCTTCCAACTGAGGGACTGGCTGGGGCTCTACGGCAGTCACTGATCCTCCTGAAAGGTGCCTTTAGGTCGCTCCGCAGGCTCCGCTGATCGCATCCGTTCCGATGTCGGAACAGACGACAGTTCGCTTGCGCTCTCCGAATCGTAAACCCGTCGGGATGGAGCGAGCCGAACGGGTCCTACTCTCTGTCGTAGCTGTGTTGTTTGGCCGCGCCTTCGCCGCGGCGTGTTCGCGGCCCCTTTGTGGCTCGTGTGTGCGCGACCGCCGCTTGCTCCTTCGTCGCGTACGCGGCGGCCGCGCACACGCGAGCCGGGCCGCGAACGGCGGATGCTCGGTCTCGCTTCGCTCGAAAGACGTGGTTGCGGTGGGTGGTCGCGTAGGCAGCAACCTATGGGGTTGAGTGCTTGCGGTGTCGGTGCTGCTTGCTAGGGGCGGCAGGTGTCAGCGACGGCGAAATAGGCCGCTTTGGGGATGATCTCTGCTGCGAACGAGTGCCCAGTGCCGGGCCAGTAGCGGATGTGCACGCCTGATACTGCGTGATCAGGTCGGCCCACAGCAGGGGCGCGAACTACGACGAATCAGCGCCCAGCGACACCGTTTGTTCCATTCGCACCCGGGAAGCAAGGCCGGTGGCGCTCGCAGGCCCAGCCCAGGCGGTGGTCGCCGCCGCCTCGCTGGGTCGGTCCTGACCTTCCTCCGGCGCTCGAGCTCCTCGTGCCGGGAGCGATTAGTTCTGCGCGCGGGGGGCGTCTGTAGAGGTGACACGAGTTTCACCACAGGCCAGGAGGGCGGCGATGACCACACCGAAGCGCACGAAGATCGGCGATCCCTGTTGGGTCGACTTGTACAGCTCCGATCTCGATCGGAGTATCGCGTTCTACCGCGAACTGTTCGACTGGACCGCGGAGAGCGCGGGTGAGGAGTTCGGCGGGTACGTCACCTTCCGCAAGGACGGGCGCGCGGTGGCGGGGGCGATGGCGAGGATGCCCGGCGACACCGACAGTCCCGAACAGTGGACGGTGTATCTGGCCAGTTCCGGGGCACAAGCCACCGCCGACGCGGCGACCGCGGCGGGGGCGTCGCTGATCGTGCCGCCGATGGCGGTGGGTGAGCTGGGCACGATGGCCGTGCTCGGCGATGTCGGTGGCGCGGGCGTCGGCATCTGGGAGGCCGGCACGTTCCCTGGCTTCGAGACCATGGGTTTCGTCTCCGGCGGTGAGTGGCGCGATCACGCGGGCGCGCCGTCCTGGTTCGAACTGCACACCCGCGACTACGAGGCCTCACTGACCTTCTACCGGGACGTGTTCGGCTGGGCGGACGTCTTCACCGTCTCCGACGCCCCGCAGTTCCGCTACTCGACCATCCACGCCGAGAGCCCGATGCTCGGCGGCGTCATGGACGCCTCGGCTTTCCTGCCGGAGGGCGCGCCCGCGGGCTGGATCGTCTACTTCGGCGCCGACGACGTGGACAAGACCGTCGGCCGGCTCACCGAACTGGGCGGCACGGTGCTCTCGCCGCCCCAGGACACCCCCTACGGCCGGATGGCCGCCGTCACCGACGCCACCGGCGCCCGTTTCAGCATCGGCGGCAATCGAGCCTGACCGCTGCGGCCCGCACGAAGATCCGCCGCCCACCCGCGCGCTGAGACCGGAACGATGTCTCCTGACCGCGACCGATTCGCTCCGGCGGATTCTTCGAATCGGGTGGTCGATTCCTCGACCGCGAAGCGCAGCGCACCGCCTCGACCTCACCAACGGCTCGACACCCGCCGACATGTACCCTCACTCGCATGCCGGTGAGCGACGTGATGCAGGTACGCACCCGAATTCGCACGGTTGGTCAGCGCGGCGGCGCGGCCGGTCACCGGTTCCGGGCGGTCGTGGCCGGGTGCGCCGCGCTCCTGCTCGCGGGCTGCGGCGGCGCCACCGACGACTCCCCCTCCATCGTGCGCACCACCACCAACATCGCGGGCGCGGGCGTGGTGGGGCTGGAGCGCGACACCACCCGGGCGTGCGCGCTGCCGAGCGCACCGGATCCGGCGGCCGGGGAGACCCGCAGCGTCACCCATGCGGCGGGGGTTTCCGAGGTGCCCGCCGACCCGCAGCGCATCGTCGTGCTCAGCACCTCCGCGCTGGACGCGGTGTGCGCGCTCGGTCTGTGGGAGCGGGTCGTGGGGACGGTGACCATCGACGGACCCAGCCCGCAACCGGCATACCTGGGCACCGGCGTGCTGAAGATCCCCGGCGTCGGCACCGTCGCGCAGCCGGACCCGGCCCGGATCGCGGCCATGCACCCGGATCTGATTCTCGGCGAGAACCCCACCGGCGCAGCCACTTTCAGCGCGCTGCAGGCCATCGCCCCGACCGTGCTGGTCGGTTCGAACAACAGCTGGCAGGCCGAATTCGCGGCGTTCGCGGCCGGTATGGGACGCAGCGACGCGGCGGAGACCGCATTGCAGAACTACCGCACCGAGGCGCGCGACACCGGCGCCACGCTGGCGGCGGGCCAGACCCAGGCGTCGGTCATCAGGTTCACGGCCGACGCCCAGCGGGTGCAGGGCGGCGACAGCTTCTCCGGCCAGGTGCTCGCCGACGCCGGCGTGCAGCGTCCCGCCGCGCAGCGCGGCTCCTCGTTCGACGTGCGCGAGGACGAGTTCGCCACCAAGGCGGAGGGCGACGTGATCTACGTGATCCTCGCCGGCCAGGAGGGCAAGGAACACGGCGAGCAGATGCTGCGCGGCGACGCGTGGAAGGAACTCGGCGCCGCCACCGATCGCCGCGTGTTCGCCGTGGAGGACACCGTCTGGCACGGCGACGGCCTCACCGCCGCCCGCGCCCTGCTCACCGACCTGCGCAACACGCTCAACGGCTACGTGACCGACTGACCGCCCACCCCCTTGGGTGAGGTTTCCCCCACCCTGGGAGTGCGCGGACCAGCGCTGGGGTTGCTGTCGAAAAGCCCTTTCGAGGACGAGATTCAGAGGTACGCGAACAACCTCTCCATCGACCTCGAGGACACGACATGCACACGCTGACCGATTCGCTCGCCGACAACCTGTACTCCCTGCCGGTGGCACAGCCCGTCGCCGAGGTCGATCCGCAGGCGGTCGTGGCGTCCGCCGCCGATTGCGACCTGACCTACGCCGAGTTGGATCGCTGGTCCAACCGCATGGCCCGGCTGCTGCTCCGCCTCGGCGCCGGACCCGGCACCCGGATCGCGGTGGCGATCGACCAGCCGATCGAGTCCGTCGTGGCCGAGCGCGCCGCCACCAAGCTCGGCGCCGTCACCGTCCCGGTGACCGACGACGGCTCCTACATCCTCGGCACCGCGGTGGGCATCACCACCAAGGACCAGCGACCCGAGTCGGCGGACGAGATCACCTGGCTGGTGCTGGACGAGCGCTCCACCCTGCAGCGCTACCTGACCAGCTCCTCGGCCCCGTTGCGCGCGGCGGACCTGGATCTTCTCCCGAAAGCCGCCTGACCGGACCCCAACCCCTCCCCCGCGACCCGAACAGCGATGTTCGGGTCGCGCAGTGTGCCCAATACCCCGCAGCGCCGACCGCGCCGGTTCAGAATTGAGTTGCCGCGTGCTGTGCGGCGGCACGTACTACCGGTACCGCGGTGGCTGCGGGCGGTCACTGCCGATCGGCCCGATCGCGGTCAGAACGTAGGACACGTCATGCAACAGCCTTCCCTTTCGGCGAGAGATTCGGACACAGTTCTTCCCGACGGGGCCTTCGCCCTCTCGGCGGCACAGCGCGGCATCTGGTTCGCCCAGCACGTCGCGGGCGCGACGCCGATCTCGATCGCCCAGTACGTCGAACTGAACGGTCCGGTCGACCTCGACCTGCTCGCGCGTTCGG
This sequence comes from Nocardia sp. NPDC003726, assembly GCF_053586955.1. NCBI lineage: Bacteria > Bacillati > Actinomycetota > Actinomycetes > Mycobacteriales > Nocardiaceae > Nocardia > Nocardia sp. NPDC003726. Next base: position 49,743 of record NZ_JBSFNF010000007.1, read on the forward strand.
CCCGGCAGGCCGGGCGCGAATTCGGCACCGGCTACCTGCGCCTGGTCGAGGTGGAGGGGCATCCGTTCCAATTCGTCGATCCGACCCTCGACGACAGTCTGGAAACGCTCGATTTCCGTTCCCACCCCGATCCGGAGGCGGCCGCGCAGGCGTGGATGCGCGCGGAATACGAGACGCCGCTGGAGCTGACCCGCGACCGGCTGGTGCGCATCGCCATGCTGCGCGTCGGCGCGGACCGCTGGTTCTGGTACTCGCGGATCCACCACATCGTGCTCGACGGCATGGGCGCGCTGACCATGGTGCAGCGCACCGGTGAGCTGTACAACGCCGCCGTCGAGGGTCGCGAGGCTCCGCCCGCGAAGGCGGAGGACCTGCGCAAGATCGTCGAGGCGGATCTGGCCTACCGCACCTCCGAGCGGTTCGGCTCGGACCGGGAGCACTGGCTGGCGCACCTGGACGGCATGGCCGATCCGGTGAGCCTGGCCGGCCGCACCGCGCCCGTGGACGGGCACCCGAGGCGGGTCACCGGCGCGCTGTCCCCCGAGACCGGGCGCCTGCTGGACGCCGTCGCCGAGCAGGTGTCCTCCGGCGTCGCGCCGACCGTGGTCGCCGCCTTCGGCGCGTATCTGTCCGCGATGACCGGCGCGCCGGAAGTCGTGCTGAGCCTGCCGGTGTCCGCGCGCACCACCGCGACGCTGCGGCGTTCGGGCGGCATGATCGCCAACGTGGTCCCGCTGCGGCTGCGGCTGACGCCCGCCACCACCGTCGGCGACGTGATCCGCGCGGCCCAGGGCGAGCTGACCGGGGCGCTGCGGCGCCAGCGTTACCGGCAGGAGGACATCTTCCGCGATCTGGGCTGGTCGATGGACGAGGCCGGGTCGTTCGGCCCCTCGGTGAACCTGATGATGGTCGACACCAGAATTCAGCTCGGCCGGGTCACCGGGCGGCTGCACGTGCTGACCTCGGGGTTGATCGACGACCTGTTCGTCAATCTGTATCCGGGCGTCGGCGGGGAGAGCACCCACATCGACTTCCAGGCCAACGGCAACCTTTACACCGACGCCGAGCTGACCGGGCAGCACCGCCGGTTCCTGTCGTTCCTGCATCGTTTCCTGGCCGCCGGGCCGGACGCGCCGCTGGCGAGCGTGCCGGTGCTGTCGGACGAGGAGCGCACCGGCTTCGCGCCCGCTCGCGGGCCCGAGGGCGTCGCGGCGCGGACGCTGCCGGGCATCCTCGCCGACGGCGCGGCCCGCGATCCGCTGGCGACCGCGCTGGTGGCGGGCGAGACCGCACTGACCTACCGCGAGGTCGACGATTACACCAACCGGCTGGCCCGGGTGCTCATCGCGGCGGGCGCCGGACCCGAGCGCACGGTGGCGATCTCCATTCCGCGGTCGATCCGGTCGGTGCTGGCGACGATCGCGGTGGCCAAGACCGGCGCGGCGTTCGTGCCGATCGACCCGACCTATCCGGCCGACCGGATCGAGCACATGGTCGGCGACAGCGGGGTGGTCGCGGGGATCACGACGGCGGCCGCGCGACAGTCGTTGCCGGGCCGGGTCTCCTGGCTGATCCTGGACGACGAGGGCACCGAGCAGGCGCTGACCGAGCAGGACGCCGCGCCCGTGACCGACGCCGACCGCCTGGCCCCGGTGCACCCGGACCAGGCCGCTTACATCATCTACACCTCCGGCTCCACCGGGCTTCCGAAGGGCGTGCTCGTCCCGCATCGAGGGCTGGCCGACCTGGTGGCGAGCTCCGGCGCCGGATTCGGCGTCGACGCCGAGTCCGTCGTCGCCCATGCCGTGTCGCCGAGTTTCGACATCTCGGTGGAGGAGATCCTCGTCGCCCTCGCGGCGGGCGCGACGCTGGCCGTGGTGCCGCCGTCGGCGTACGCGGGCGAGGAGCTGGCCGAGGTGCTGCGCGCCCACCGCGTCACCCACCTCAACGTGACCCCGGCCGTCGTGGGGTCGCTGGACCCGGCGAGCCTGCCCGACCTGCGCACCGTGATCGTCGGCGGCGACGCCTGCCCGCCCGAGCTGGTGACGAAATGGTCGGGCCGAACCCTGCTCAACGGCTACGGGCCCACCGAGACCACCATCACCGTCACCCTCAGCGCGCCGCTGACGCCGGACGGTCCGGTCACCATCGGCCGCCTGGCCCGCGGCGTGTCGGCCGTGGTCCTCGATCCGTGGCTGCGGCCGCTGCCGCCCGGCACCGTCGGGGAGCTGTACCTCGCCGGTCCCGGCGTCGCGCGCGGCTACCACCGGCGCAACGGGCTCACCGCCGACCGCTTCGTCGCCGACCCGTACGGCGACGGCGAGCGTATGTACCGCACCGGCGACCTGGTGCGCTGGGTGCACAACGACGGACGCGTCGAACTGGAGTATCAGGGACGCAGCGACTTCCAGGTGAAGGTGCGCGGCTTCCGCATCGAACTCGGCGAGATCGACGCCGCCTTGCAGCGGCAACCCGGCGTCGACTTCGCGCTCACCCTCGGCGTCGAAACCGGTTCGGGCGCCACCGCGCTCGTGTCGTACGTGCTGCCGGAGCCGGGTGCGGAAGTCCACCCGGAGGCGCTGAAAGCCGCTGCGGAAGAGACGCTTCCGGCCTACATGGTGCCCGCGGTGATCATGGTGCTGGACCGTCTTCCGCTCACGCCGCTCGGCAAGGTGGACCGCAAAGCCCTGCCTGCACCGGAATTCGGCGCGCGCACCACCGTGAGCAGGCCACCGTCCACGCCGCGCGAGGAGAAGCTCGCCGCGCTGTTCGCTGAGGTGCTCGGCCTGGAATCGGTGGGGGTGGACGAGAGCTTCTTCGCGCTCGGCGGCGACAGCATCGTCTCGATCCAGTTGGTGTCACGAGCGAAGGCGGCCGGTCTCGGATTCGGCGCGCGAGATGTCTTCGAGCGCAAGACCGTCGCCGCGCTGGCCGCGGTGGCCACCGACGTGCCGACCGGAGAAGTGCGCGAGCTGCCCGGCGGCGGGGTCGGCGAGGTGGAACTCACGCCGATCGTGCACGCGATGCTCGATGCCGGTGACACCTGGCGGCGGTTCGCCCAAGCGGTGCTGATCGAGCTGCCCGCGGGCACGGAGCGCGCGGACCTCGTCACCGCCCTCGCGGCGCTGCTGGACCGGCACGACCTGCTGCGCTCGACGCTGCGCCGCACCGGCGACGGCTGGAGCTGGGTGGTCGCCGAACCCGGCGCGGTGAACGCGGGCGCCCTGCTGGAAATCGTGACCGCGGACGCCGATCTCGACGCGACCTGCGAGCGCGCCTTGCAGCGCGCCGCCGACCTGCTCGACCCGGAGGCGGGCGTGGTCGCGCGTTTCGCGTGGATCGAGCGCGCCGACGCCGCGCCGCTGCTGTGGCTGGTGCTGCACCATCTCGTCACCGACGGCGTCTCCTGGCGGATCCTGCTGCCGGATCTGGCCACCGCCACGCTGGGCGCCGAGCTCGCACCGGTCGGCACGTCCTTCCGCCGTTGGGCGTACGGCCAACGCGAGCACGCGGCCACGCGCGTCGGCGAACTGCCGCTGTGGCAACGCATCCTGGCCACACCCGACCCCGCGCTCGGCTCGGCGCCGATGGACCCGGCCGTCGACGTGGTCGGCTCCATGGCGCACCTGACGACCGTCGTACCGCCGGACATCGCCAGGTCCGTGCTCACCACCGCGCCGGATCGCTTCCACTGCGGCGCCGACGACGTGCTGCTGACCGGGCTCGCGCTCGCGGTGGCCCGGTGGCGCGGGCGCACCTCCACGCTGTTCACCCTGGAGGGTCACGGCCGCGCGGAGTCCGTCCTGCCCGGCGCCGACGTGGCGCGCACGGTGGGCTGGTTCACCAGCGTCTATCCCGTCGCGGTCGATCTGGCCTGCATCGACGTGGCGGACGCGTTCGCGGGCGGCGCCGCGGCGGGCGCGGCGATCAAGGCGACCAAGGAACAGCTGCGCGCCCTGCCGGACAAGGGCATCGGTTTCGGGATGCTGCGCTACCTGGTCCCGAGCACCGCGGCGGCGCTGGCGGACGCGCCCACCCCGCAGATCAGCTTCAACTATCTCGGGCGCGCGTCCACCGGCGGCGACGCGGAACCGTGGCTGCCGCGCCGGTTCGCCGCGACCCAGGACGACCGCGCGCCGCTGGCCGCGGCGGTGGATATCAACGCCGTGCTCACCGACGCCGGACTCGAGGTCACCTGGGCCTACGCCGGACGGCTTTTCGACGAGGCGGATCTCGGCGAACTCACCGCGCTGTGGGAGCAGGCACTCGCCGCGCTGGCCCGGCACGCGGCGTCCGCGAACGCGGGCGGACGCACACCGTCGGACTTCGACCTGGTCACCGTCTCGCAGGCGCAGATCGACGCCTGGGAGCGCGCCTACCCGAACCTGGCCGACGTCTGGCCGCTCTCGCCACTGCAATACGGCCTGCTCTTCCACGCGCTCTACGACTCCGACACCGCCGACGGCTACACGGTGCAGTCGCTGCTCACCCTCGCGGGCACCGTGGACGCGCCCCGATTGCGCCGCGCGGCGCAGGCTTTGGTGACCCGGCACGAGAACCTGCGCGTCGCTTTCGTCGAGACCGAGGACGGGCCGCGCCAACTGGTGCTGGCCGATGCCCAGATCGACTGGCGGGAGGCCGATGTCACCGGCATCGCCGACAGCGCCGAGCGCACCAGGGAGGTCGACCGGTTGATCGCGGTGGACGCACGCACCCGCTTCGAACTCACCCGCCCCCCGCTGCTGCGCTGCACGCTCATCCGGACCGCCTCGGACACCTACCGATTCGTGCTCACCAACCACCACCTGGTGCTGGACGGCTGGTCGACGCCGCTGCTGGTGCGCGAACTGCTCACCCTCTACGTCACCGACGGCGACGACGCGGCCCTGCCGCCCGCGCACTCCTACCGCGAATTCCTCACCTGGCTGGAGACCAGGGACGACGCGGAATCCCTCGCCGCGTGGACCGAGTCGCTGGCGGGTATCGACACGCCGACCCGCGCGGTGCCCACCCTCGCCGGGATCGAATCGACCGAAACCGGCATGATCTCCGTCGACCTGTCCCGCGACACCGTGGCCGGGCTGGAGACCACGGGCCGGGAAGCGGGCGCGACGGTGAACACCTTGGTGCAGGCCGCGTGGGCGATGTTGCTGACCATGCTCACCGGTCGCACCGACGTGGTGTTCGGCGGCACCGTCTCGGGACGGCCGCCGGAGCTGGCCGGGGTCGAGGAGATGGTCGGCCTGTTCATCAACACGCTGCCGGTGCGGGTACGCCTCGATCCGGCGGAGAAGGTCACCGACCTGCTCGCCCGCGTGCAATCCGAGCAGGCGCGGCTGATGGACCATCAGCACGTCGGGCTCGCCGCCATCCACCAGGCGGTCGGCCTCGCCGAGCTTTTCGACACGCTCACCGTGTTCGAGTCCTACCCCATCGATCGCGAAGCGCTGTCGCAGGCGCTGGACATCGCGGGCATGCGGGTGCTCGACGTGGAAGGCACCGATGCGACGCCGTATCCGCTGAACCTCATGGTGATCCCGCTGCGCGGCGAGGACGGCCGTGACACGCTGCGGATCACGCTGAAGTACATGGCCGACCAGCTGCCGATGCGGGAGGCGCGGCCGCTGCTGGACCGTTTCGTCCGGCTGCTGACCCAGCTCGCGGACAACCCGCACGCCCTGGTCTCCCAGGTGCAGTACTGCGACGCCGCCGAGCGCGCCGCGCTGGCTCCGGTGCGCGGCCCGGAGCCGGTGCCGCCCGCCACGCTGCCCGAGCTGCTCACCGCGGGCGCGCGGATCGATCCGGACGCGATCGCGATCACCGCGGGCGAGCTCACCATGTCCTATGCCGAGCTCGACGCCTGGTCCAACCGCTTCGCCCGGGTGCTGCTGCGCCGCGGCGTCGGGCGCGAGGTGTTCGTCGTGCTCGCGCTCACCCGCTCCCTGGAATCGGTGGTCGCGGTGTGGGCGCTGGCCAAGACCGGCGCCGCGTTCGCTCCGCTGGACCCGAACTACCCGGTGGAGCGCATCGAGCACATGCTCAGCGACTCCAAGGCCCCGATCGGCGTGACGGTCACCGCGACCGGCGAGACGCTGCCGGGCACGATCGACTGGCTGCTGCTCGACGACCTGAACACCATCCGGCGGGTGATGACGGTCTCCGAGGCCCCGATCACCGACGCCGAGCGCGGCGGGCCGATCGACCTGGACCAGACCGCGTACCTGATCTACACCTCCGGCTCCACCGGCAAGCCGAAGGCCGTGCTGCTCAGCCACCGCGGCATCGCGAATCTCGTTGCGGCGCAGCGGGAAACCCTTGCCCTCGACCCCACCGCGAGCGCGCTGCAGGTGGCCTCGCCCAGCTTCGACGCCTCGGTGTTCGAACTGCTCACCGCGCACGGCGCCGGCGGCAGGCTGGTGGTGTCGCCGCCGGACGTCTACGGCGGGACGGAACTGGAGACGCTGCTGCGCACCCAGCGCGTCACCCACGCCGTGATCACGCCATCGGCGCTGGCCACCATGGAGCCCGCCGGGCTCGAGCACCTGCGCGTGCTCGCGGTCGCGGGCGAGGCGGCGACGCCGGAGCTGATCGAGCGATGGGCGCCGGGCAGGCGGATGGTGAACCTGTACGGCCCCACCGAGTTCAGCATCTGGGCGACCGGGCCGGGCGAACTCGTCACCGGCGAGCCGATCACGATCGGCGGGCCCATCCGTGGCGCGTCCACCGTGGTGCTGGACGCTTGGCTGCGTCCGGTGCCGATGGGGGTGCCCGGCGAGCTGTACCTCGCGGGTCCCGCGCTCGCGCGCGGCTATTTCAATCGGTTCGAAATGACCGCGGGCAGGTTCGTCGCCGACCCCTTCGGCGCGCCCGGCGGGCGGATGTACCGCACCGGCGACATGGTGCGCTGGGTCGATCACGGCGGCGGTCCCGAGCTGGAGTACCTGGGCCGCAGCGACTTCCAGGTCAAGATCCGCGGCCTGCGCATCGAGCTGGGCGAGATCGACGCCGTGCTCTCTCGCGACGACGAGGTCGAGTACGCGGTGACCATCGGGCGCACCGGCCCCGCCGGGACCACCGTGCTGGTCTCCTACGTGCTGCCCGCCGAAGGCGCGCGACTGGACGTCGAGCGGCTGCGCGCGCAGGTGGCCGCGGAACTGCCCGGATATATGGTGCCCGGCTACCTCGTGGTGCTCGACTCGATTCCGCTCACGCCCGTCGGCAAGCTGGATCGCAAAGCCCTTCCGGTGCCGGACTTCTCCGAAAGTCAGCGGCCCTATCTCGCGCCGCGCGGCCCCGTCGAGGAGGCGGTGGCCGCCGTGTTCGGCGAGGTGCTCGAACGCGATCGCGTCGGCGTCGACCAGTCGTTCTTCGAGCTGGGCGGCAACTCGCTGAGCGCGACCAAGGTGGTGGCGCGGGTGAACGCGGCGCTCGGCTCGCGGATCGCGCTGCGTGATCTGTTCGACGCGCCGACCGTGGCCCAGCTGTCGGCCCGGGTGGTGCCCGCCACCGGCGCGCAGCCGGGCGGGTTCGGTCTCGCGCCGCGGATCCGGCCGGATCGGGTCCCGCTGTCGCCCGCGCAACAGCGCATGTGGGTGCTCAACCGGATGGATCCGGCTTCGGCCGCCTACAACATCGCCGTGGCGCTGCGGCTCACCGGGAACCTGGACGTCGAGGCGCTGCGCGCGGCGCTCGTCGACGTGGTGGACCGGCACGAGAGCCTGCGCACGCTCTACCCCGCCGACGCGGAAGGGCCGCGTCAGGTCGTGATCGACGCCGACGTGGCCGTGCCCGCGATGCCGGTGGCCGATACCGAGGACGGCGCGCGGCTGCGTGAGCGGATCACCGAACTGACGGGCACCGGCTTCGACCTCGCCACCCAGCCGCCGCTGCGGGTGGGCCTGTTCCGTATCCACGGCGGCGTCGAGCCTTCCGCGACCGCCGCACCGGTGTCGTCGGCGCCTTCGACGGGCGAAACGCCGGTCTCGTCCGGTCCCGCGGCCGCGACCGCGCCGGTCTCGTCGAGCTACACCGCGAGTTCCGGCGAGAGCGCCGCCACGCCGCCGGTGCACGTCGTCGTGCTGGTGGTGCACCACATCAGCGCGGACGGGGCGTCGATGGCGCCGCTGGCCGCCGATCTGGTCGCCGCCTACTCCGAGCGGGCCGGAGGCGGGCACGCCGAGCGGGTACCGCTGCCGGTGCAGTACGCCGATTTCGCGCTGTGGCACCGCGAGGTGCTCGGCGACGAAGCGAACCCGGAATCGCTGGCGGCGCGGCAGATCGAATTCTGGCGCGCGACCCTCGCGGGCGCGCCCGACGTGCTGGAACTGCCCTCCGACCGGCCGCGCCCCGCGGTGCAGACCATGCACAGCGCCGACTTCCGTTTCACCGTCGACGCCCAGACGCACCGGGCGCTGGCCGACTTCGCCACCGCCCACCACGTCAGCCCGTTCATGGTGGTGCACGCGGCGCTCGCGGTGCTGCTGGCACGCCTGGCCGGCACCGATGACGTGCTGATCGGCACTCCGGTCGCGGGGCGCGGGGAGGAAGCGCTCGACCAGCTCGTCGGCATGTTCGTCAACACACTGGCGCTGCGCACCCCGGTCGACGCCGGCGCGGACTTCGCCGCGTTCCTGGACACCGTCCGGTCCGCGGACCTCGACGCCTTCGCCAACGCGGACGTCCCGTTCGAGCGGCTGGTCCAAGTGCTGGATCCGGCGCGCTCGACCGCGCACCACCCGCTGTTCCAGGTCTCGCTGTCGCTGCAGAACTTCCTCGAACCCGTGCTGGAGCTGCCCGGCCTGCGGTTCGAGGTGGAGGACTTCGAACGTGACGCTTCCCAGTTCGACCTGACCCTGGATCTGCGCGAACGCTTCGCCGACAGCGGCCCGGCGGGCATCGAGGCCGTGCTCACCTACGCCACCGATCTGTTCGACGAGGCGACGGTGGCCGCGTTCGCCACCCGGTGGCGGCGCGTGCTCGCGACGGTGCTGACGCGGCCCGAGGTCCGCATCGCCGATATCGACATCCTCGGCGACGCCGAACGGGCGACGCTCGTGCCGGTGCGCGGCCCCGCGTCCGCGGCGACCGTCACCCTGCCGGAGCTGCTGGCCGAGACCGTGCGGCGTTACCCGGATCGCATCGCTGTGGTGTGCGACGGACAGACCACCACGTATGCCGAGATCGACGCGCACGCCGCTCGCTTGGCCCGCGTCTTGCTCGAATCCGGTGGCGGACCGGAAACGGTTGTCGCGCTGGGCCTTCCGCGTTCCGCGGAACTGCTCATCGGCATGTGGGCCGCGGCGAAGGCGGGCGCGGCGTTCCTTCCGGTCGATCCCAAGCACCCAGTCGAGCGCATCGACCACATGCTCACCGACTCCGGCGCGACGCTCGGGCTGACCCTCGCCGCGTTCCGGCCCATGCTGCCCGACAGCGCGAACTGGCTGGTGCTCGACGACCTCGCGCTGGTCGAGCGGTGGAGCGCCGCGAGCAGTCGCCCGCTGAGCGAGCGGGAACTGCCCCGCCCCATCCGGCCGGACAACGCGGCGTGGATGATCTACACCTCCGGCTCGACGGGCACGCCGAAGGGCGTCGCGGTCTCCCATCGGGGCATCGCTGATCTGGTGGCGGCGCAGAAGGTTTCGCTCGGCCTGGACGAGCATTCCCGGGTGCTGCAGGTGGCGTCGCCGAGTTTCGACGCGTCGGTGTTCGAGGCGATCATGGCGTTCGGTTCCGGTGGCGCTTCGGTGGTCGCGCCGCCGGAGGTGTTCGGCGGCAGCGCGCTGGCGGAACTGATCGACACCGAACAGGTCACCCACATGGTGATCACTCCCTCCGCGCTGGCGACCCTCGACCCGGCCGAGGTGAGCAGCGTGCGGGTGCTCGCGGTGGCGGGCGAGGCGGTCGGCGCGGAGCTGGTCGAGCGCTGGGCCACCGGACGCACCATGGTCAACCTGTACGGCCCCACCGAATCGACCATCTGGGCGACGGGTTCGGCGCCGCTGACGGTGGGCGCCCCCGTGTCCATCGGCACGCCGGTGCAGGGCGCGCAGGTGCTGGTGCTCGACGACCGGCTGCGCCCGGTTCCGTTCGGCGTCGCGGGCGAGCTGTACCTCGCCGGACCTGCGCTGGCGCGCGGCTACCACGCGCGGGCGAGCCTGACCGCGGCCCGCTTCGTCGCCGGACCGTTCGGCGCGGCGGGTGAACGGATGTACCGCACCGGCGATCTGGTGCGCTGGATTCGCGGCGACGCCGGACCCGAGCTGGAGTACCTGGGCCGCACCGACTTCCAGGTCAAGGTGCGCGGCCAGCGCATCGAGCTGGGCGAGATCGACGCGGTGCTCGGCCGCGCCGACGGCGTGGACTTCGCGGTGACGCTCGGCGTGCCCGGCCCCACCGGGGCCACCGCGCTGGCCGCCTACCTGGTCCGCACGCCCGGCCGCGACCTCGACGTGGCGACGGTGCGCGCCTTCGCCGCCGACCTCCTGCCCGGCTACATGGTGCCGTCGGCGTTCGTCGTGCTGGAGGAGATCCCGCTCAACGCGGTCGGCAAGCTGGACCGCAAGGCGCTGCCCGCACCGGAGTTCGCCGGCGACCGCACCGAGTACCGCGCGCCGGTCACGCCGACCGAACAGCAGCTGGCCGCGATCTTCGGCGAGTTGCTGGGTGTGGGGCGGGTGGGCGCCGACGACTCGTTCTTCGCGCTGGGCGGCGACAGCATCCTGGCGATCCAGCTGGTGTCGCGCGCCAAGCAGCAGGGCATCACCTGTACCCCGCTGCAGGTGTTCGAGCACCGCACGGTGGCGGCGCTGGCCGCGGCCGTCGACGCGGCGGGCGCCGCGGTGACCTTGGACGAACTGCCCGGCGGCGGTGTGGGCGAGCTGCCGCTCACGCCGATCGTGCACTACATGCTCGAACGTGGCGGGAACTACGACCGCTTCGCCCAGACGGCGGTGCTCGAATTGCCCGTGGGCATCGAGCGCGCGCAGATCGTGGCGGTGCTCGCCGCCGCGGTGGACCGGCACGACATGCTGCGCGCCCGGCTGGTGACCGACGGCGCGGACGGGCCGCGCGTACTGGTCGGCCCGCCCGGATCGGTCGACGTGGACGCGCTGGTGCACCGGGTGGAGTTCACCGCCGTGGACCCGATCGAACTGCACGAGTTCGCCATGACCGAGCTGGACGCGGCGGCCGACCGGCTCGATCCAGCCGATGGCACTGTGCTGCAATTCATTTGGCTGGACCCGGTGGGCGACGCTGGGTCGCGCACCGGAGCGGGCCGGTTGATCGTGCTGGCCCACCACCTGGTGATCGACGGTGTGTCCTGGCGCATCCTGATCCCGGACCTGGTGGCCGCGTGGGCCCAGGTGTCGGCGGGCGCCACTGCGGTGCTCGCGGAGACCGGAACCTCGATGCGGCGATGGGCCCACGCGCTGACCGACGAAGCGCATTCCCAGAAGCGGGTCGCCGAACTGGCGTACTGGCACGACGTGCTCGCCGGTTCCGATCCGCCGCTCGGCGGCCGGGAACTCGATCCCGCCGTCGACCGGACCGGCACGCTGCGCATGGTCGAGCGGGAGCTGTCCGCCGAGGTCACCACCGCGCTGCTCACCACACTGCCCGGCCTGTTCCAGGGCAGCGTCAACGACACACTGCTGGCCACCTTGGCGCTGGCGCTGGTGCGCTGGCGTGGCGGTGACCCGTCGGCGCTGCTGCGCATGGAAGGGCACGGCCGTCAGGAAGAAGTGGCTCCCGGCGCCGACCTGTCCCGCACGGTCGGCTGGTTCACCAGCATCTACCCGGTGCGCCTGGACCTCGCGCAGATCGACATCGACGACGCGCTCGCCGGTGGACCGGCGTTGGGCGCCGCGATCCGCGCCGTCAAACACCAGTTGCTCGCGGTGCCGGACAAAGGTATCGGCTTCGGCTTGCTGCGCTACCTCAACGCCGAGACCGCGCGGCAGTTGCCGGAACGGCTGCCGGGCCGGATCGGCTTCAACTACCTCGGCCGCTACTCCACCGGGGACATCCCGGCCGGACTCGAGGGCCTGGGTTGGCTGCCGACCGACGAGCTGGGTGACGTGCACGTCGCCGAAGACCCCGGTGTGCCACTGCAATCGGCGATCGACGTGAACGCCGTCGTGATCGGCGACCGCTTGCGGGCGAGCTTCGGCTTCCCGTCCACCCTGCTCGACCACGACGAGGTCGCCGAACTGGCCGATCTGTGGATCGAGGCCCTGCACGCCGCGGCCCGGTTCGCCCACACCCCGGCGGCGCGGGACGCCGCCGAAGAGGAAGCGGCGGCCACGGCGTCTCCGGCCGTTCCCGCGGCGGGCGGCCTCGGACTCGACGTGGTGCTGCCGATCCGGCTCGGCGGCGAGCGACCCGCGCTGTTCTGCATCCACCCCTCGTCCGGGATGTCGTGGACCTACTTGGGATTCGCCGACGCGCTCGCGCCGGGCCGCCCGATCTACGGGCTGCAAGCGCCCGACCTCGGCGGTCACGAACCACCCGCGCGCTCGATCGACGAGTTCGCCGAGCGCTATGTGCGGGAGATCAGGGCCCTGCAACCCGAGGGGCCGTACCACCTGCTGGGCTGGTCGTTCGGCGGGCTGATCGCCCACGCGGCGGCGGCGAAGCTGAAGGCCGAAGGCGCCGAGGTGGGCGTGGTCGCGCTGCTGGACGCCGACACCGCCGACATCGACGGCGACAGCATCGAACCGCTCACCGCGGGCTCGTTCGTGCACACCTTCGGCGCGGTGTTCGGCATCGAGGACGTCCCCGCCGACGCGACCGCGCAGCAGGCGGCGGACCTGATCCGCGAACGGCTCGGCGGCGTCTCGCTGATCGACGCCGCGACCTTGGAGCGCATGGCCGCGTCCTACAACGCCGCCGCGCGCACCAGAACCGGGTACCGCCGTCCGGTGTTCGACGGCGACATCGTGTACTTCAGCGCGATCGTCGACACCTCCGACATCTTCGGTCCCGACGGCTGGGGGCCGTACGTGACCGGCGAGATCATCAACCACGACATCGAGGCGACCCACGACGAACTGACCGCGCCGCACGTGCTGCCGGTCATCGCGCGCGTGCTCGATGCACATCTGGGAGGCCGAGGATGAATTCCGACCAAGGAGTCGTCGTCGAGGGGATCGAGAAATCCTTCGGCGCGGTCAAGGCGTTGCGCGGAGTCGACTTCGCGGCCGAGCCGGGCGAGGTGCTCGGCATCCTGGGACCGAACGGCGCGGGCAAGACCACCACGGTGAACGTCCTGTCCACGCTGATCCGGCCGGACCGAGGCCGGGCGACGGTCGCGGGCCACGACGTGCTGGCCGATCCCGCCGCCGTCCGCCGCAGCATCATGCTGACCGGGCAGTACGCCGCGCTGGACGACATGCTCAGCGGCTACGAGAACCTGGTGATGTTCGGCAGGCTGATGGGCCTGCGCAAGCGGGCCGCCCGTGCCCGCGCGGACGAGCTGCTGGCCGAGTTCGACCTCGAACGCGCGGCGGGCCGCCGGGTCGGCACCTACTCCGGCGGCATGCGCAGGCGCATCGACATCGCCTGCGGCCTGGTGGTGCGGCCCGACGTGGTGTTCCTGGACGAGCCGACCACCGGGCTGGATCCGCGCAGCAGGCAAGGGGTCTGGGATCTGGTCGCCGGCTTCAAGAAGGCGGGCATCACCACCCTGCTCACCACCCAGTACCTGGAGGAAGCCGACGCGCTCAGCGACCGGATCATCGTCATCGATCACGGAAAGGTGATCGCCCACGGCACGGCCGACGAACTGAAGGCGCGCACCGGCGGCAGCTACTGCGAGGTGGTGCCGCTGAATCTGAAGGATCTGCCCGCCATCGCCGCCGCCCTCGGTTCGCTGCTGCCGCAGGAGAACAGGGACGCGCTCGGCCCCGATTCCGACCGGATCGCCGTCCCTGCTCCGGACGGCGCGAAGACCCTGCTGGAGGCCCTGCGCCGACTGGACAGCGCCGGCTTCGACCTGGTGGACGTCGCACTGCGCCGCCCATCGCTCGACGACGTGTTCCTCCAGCTGACCGGGCATCTGGCGACGACGGAGGAACGCGCGCGGCGGGAGGTCGTGTCGTGACGGCGGCGACCTGGCTCAGCCAGACCCGCGCCGCGCCGCTGCGGCCGCAGCAGTGGTGGGTGCTGACCACCCGGCTGATCGTGCCGTCGGTGCAGACCGGCGAGGTGCTCACCTCGGTGCTGGCGCCCGTGACGTTCACCGCCAGCTTCTACATCCCGCTGAAGACCATCATGACCGTCATCGGCACCGGCTTCAGCAGTTACGCGCAGTACATGATGCCGCTGGTGATCCTGCAGGCCGCCGCGTTCACCGCGGTCTCGGCGGCCTTCCGCGCCGCCACAGATTCGGTCGCCGGGCTCAACCGGCGCTTCGGCTCGATGCCGATCGGCCCGCTGGTGCCGGTGACGGCGCGCCTGTCCGGCAGCGTCTTCCGTCTGGTGATCGCGTTGATCACGGCCTTGATCTGCGGCCACGTCATCGGCTTCCGCTTCTATCTCGGCACGGCGCACACCCTCGGCTTCGTGCTGTTCTCGCTGCTCATCGGCGTCGCGCTGATCTGGGGCGGTGATGTGATCGGCACCGTGTCGCGCAACCCGGAAGCGACGGCGCAGGCGCTGGTGCTGCCGCCGCTGATCTTCGGCATGCTGTCCACCGGCATCGCGCCCGCCGACCAGTTCCCGGCATGGGTGCAGCCGTTCGTGCGCAATCAGCCGGTGTCGCAGTGGGCCATCGCCCTGCGGGCGTTCGCCGGGGACAGCGGGCCGAACGCCGGTCAGGTGACCTGGTCGCTGCTGGGTCCGCCGCTGGCCTGGGCGCTGGCCGTTCTGATCATCTGCGTCCCGCTGTCGATCCGGCTGAGCTCGAGGAGGGCGTGATGGCGCTGCTGACCGACCACCAGGATCGCTTCCGCACCGGCTCCGAGCTGTCGGTGTCGGCGCTGGTGCGGCACACGCTGATCCAGACCCAGCGGCTGCTGCTGCGCTGGGCGCGCAATCCGGTCACGCTGCTGGAGACGCTGATCATCCCGTGCCTGCTGCTGGTCATGCTGAACACCGTGATCGGCGGGCAGATCCAGAAGTTCACCGGCGAGAGCGCGCTGTACGGCTCGGTGCCCATGGTCGCCCTGGTCGGCGCGCTGTCCGGCGCCGTCGCGGGCGGTGTGCTGCTCGGCCGCGAACGCGACTCGGGCCTGCTCGCGCGCTTCTGGGTGCTGCCTGTGCACCGCGCCTCCGGCCTGGCCTCGCGGGTGCTCGCCGAGGGCTGCCGCATCTTCGCCTGCACCCTCGCCGTCGTGCTGGTCGGCTTCGTGCTCGGATTCCGCTTCCACGAGGGCGTCGCGGCGGCGATCGCCTTCCTGTTCCTCCCGGTGCTCTTCGGACTGGCCTTCGCCACCGTCGTCACCTCGATCGCGGTGTTCACCGCGAAAGCGACGCTCGTGGAGGGCATCACGATCCTGACCTCGCTGATGATGTTCTTCAGCACCGGTTTCGTGCCGCTGGTCGCCTTCCCGAAGTGGATCCAGCCGGTGGTGCGCAACCAGCCCATGTCGGCCGGGGTC
The DNA here is from genome assembly GCF_053586955.1 of Nocardia sp. NPDC003726. Classification (NCBI taxonomy): domain Bacteria; kingdom Bacillati; phylum Actinomycetota; class Actinomycetes; order Mycobacteriales; family Nocardiaceae; genus Nocardia; species Nocardia sp. NPDC003726. The sequence goes on from NZ_JBSFNF010000007.1 coordinate 65,342, forward strand.
GACGCCATGCGCGCGCTCGCCTTCGGCGGGCCGCTGGCGCGTCCGCTCACGCTCACCGTTCTGTGGTCGCTCGGCGCGATCGTCCTGTTCGCGGTGCCCGCGAGCATCGGCTACCGCAGGGCCAGCAGACGCTGAGCCACACAGCGAACTCCCAGCGGGAACCCAGCCGAACCCGAGGGCCCGTTCCTAACGTCGCGGAAGACGAACCGGCGAACGGAAGGACGGACAGTGAGCGCACGACGCGATGAGGTGCACGAGCACGATCTCGGCCTCGCACACGACATGAAAGTGCTGATGTCCCGGCGGCGCGCCCTGTTCTTCCTCGGGGCGAGCGCGGGCGCGGCGGCGGTCGCGGCCGGTTGCGCGTCGGCATCGAACGACACCGCGGCCACGGCGACCGCCACGGCCGCCGCGGAATCCGGCGGCATCACCGCCGCCCCGCAGGAGACCGAGGGGCCGTATCCGGCCGACGGGACGAACGGACCCAACATCCTCGTCGAGTCCGGCGTGGTGCGCAGCGACATCACCAGCTCGTTCGGCTCCTATTCCGGTGTCGCGCAGGGCGTCCCGATGACGCTCGAACTGACGCTGCGCGACTTGGCGAAAAACGGCGCCGCCGGAGCGGGCATGGCGGTGTACGTGTGGCACTGCGACCGCGACGGCAACTACTCGCTCTACAGCGGCGGTGTCACCGAGCAGAACTATCTCCGTGGCGTCCAGGTGGCCGGCGACGACGGCAAAGTGACCTTCACCTCGATCTTCCCGGCCTGCTATTCGGGCCGGTGGCCGCACATCCACTTCGAGGTCTACGACTCGCTCGAGACCGCGGTCGCGGGCCGGAATGCCCGCCTGACCTCGCAGATCGCTTTGCCGCAGGACACCTGCGATGCGGTGTTCGCTGACGATCCCGGCTACGCGCGCAGTGTCACCAACCTCTCGCAGGTCACGCTCGCCTCCGACGGCATCTTCGGCGACGGCTGGGACGCGGAACTGGCCACCGTGACCGGCACGCCGTCCTCCGGCCTGCGCGTCGCGCTCACCGTCGGCGTCGCCGAGAAGTCACAGAACACGCTGCCGGGAAACGGTTCCGGGCCGCTGCCGGGCGGGCGCCCGCCCGGCAGCGGCGCACCCGGCGGCCGACCGCAGCGGTAACCGGCGGCGCCCGCCGGGACCTACCGACCTACAGACAGACAGACGGATCGGCTTGCCCGCGGTGCTGCCGGTCCCATGGCCGCCGTGACGACGGTGCCGATGCGGTCCCCCACGCGCGCGTGCCGCACAATAAGGGCCGCGCGCGGCGTGTCCCTGCGGTCTCCCGCCGGTAGGACACCTGCCGCGGCGACACAAGGTGTTGTGCTGAGCGGACATGTCGGCCACAAGGAGTAGTGTTCCGAAGGTAGATATTCCGTGACGGCAGCGTGCTCGGGAAAGGCGTGGAGGCAGGATGAAGCTTATCGATCGGGTGTCGGCCATCAACTGGAATCGGGTGCCCGACGAAAAGGACGCCGAGGTCTGGGACCGGCTCACCGGCAACTTCTGGCTGCCGGAGAAGGTCCCGGTCTCCAACGACATTCCGTCGTGGAACACCTTGACCGCCGACGAGAAGCAGTTGACCATGCGGGTGTTCACCGGCCTGACCCTGCTGGACACCATCCAGGGCACGGTCGGCGCGGTCAGCCTGATCCCCGACGCGCTCACCCCGCACGAAGAGGCGGTGCTCACCAATATCGCCTTCATGGAGTCGGTGCACGCCAAGAGCTACAGCTCGATCTTCTCCACGCTGTGCTCCACCCGCGAGATCGACGAGGCGTTCCGCTGGTCGGAGGAGAACCGCAACCTCCAGCGCAAGGCCGAGATCGTGCTGGAGTACTACAAGGGCGACGATCCGCTCAAGCGCAAGGTCGCCTCGACGCTGCTGGAGAGCTTCCTGTTCTACTCCGGCTTCTACCTGCCCATGCACTGGTCGTCGCGGGCCAAGCTCACCAACACCGCCGACATGATTCGGCTGATCATCCGCGACGAAGCGGTCCACGGTTACTACATCGGCTACAAGTACCAGAAGGGCCTGGAACTGGTCACCCAGGCCGAGCGCGACGAACTCAAGAACTACACCTTCGAGCTGCTGTTCGAGCTCTACGACAACGAGGTCGACTACACCCAGGACCTCTACGACGAGGTCGGCCTCACCGAGGACGTCAAGAAGTTCCTGCGCTACAACGCCAACAAGGCGCTGATGAACCTCGGCTACGAGGGCCTGTTCCCGAAGGACGAGACCGAGGTGAACCCGGCCATCCTCTCGGCGCTGTCCCCCAACGCCGACGAGAACCACGACTTCTTCTCCGGTTCCGGCTCGAGCTACGTCATCGGCAAGGCCGTCAACACCGAGGACGAAGACTGGGAATTCTGAGCAGGTGAAACGCATCGGGGCCCGGCGGTAATGCCGGGCCCCTGCGCGTTCTCCGGCCGCAGGCCCGCCATCTCACCGGTACGGCTGCCATCGATGAATCCACGCTCCAGCGCGCACTCCACGCGGGCGAAATCGACCGCGATCGTCGCGCACACCGCACCTCAGATGCCGAGCACCAGTTTGGCCGTCGTGAAGTAGATGATCAGGCCGGTGGCGTCGACCAGGGTGGTGACCATCGGAGCGGAGACCACCGCGGGGTCGATGCGCAGCTTCTTGGCCAGCAGGGGCATGGTGCCGCCGATGGTGGCGGCCCAGCCGCAGATCAGCACCAGCGTGATGCCGACGACCAACGCGATGCGCGGACCGACGAACAGGGCGCCGATCGCCAGGCCGACCGACGCCAGCAACGACCCGAGCACCAGACCGACCCGGCATTCCCGCCAGATCACCCGGAACAGGTCCGACGCCCGCACCTCGCCGACCGCCACCGCGCGCACGCAGGCGGTGGCGGCCTGTGCGCCCGCGTTGCCGCCCGCGCCGATCAGCAGCGGGATGAACAGCGCCAGATGCGCCGCCTGCTGCAAGGTGCCCTCGAAGAAGTCGGTCACGCTCACCGTGAGGGTCGCCGCGAACAGCAACAGCAGCAGCCACAGCGCGCGGTAGCGGGCCAGCTGGAACACGCCGGCGGCCATGTAGTGGCCTTCCCACGGCGCTGACCCGGCCTGCAGCGCGACGTCCTCGCTGTCGGCGGCCTCGATCACCTCCACCGCGTCGTCGATGGTCAGCAGCCCGACCAACCGGTCCTCGCTGTCCACCACCGGCAGGTTGATGTCGTTGGTCTCGCGCATCAGACGGGCCGCCTTCTCCGCGGCATCGGTGGCGCGCGCGAACGCCGGCTCGGTGACCACCAGCTCCGACACCATCGTCTCCGGCTTGCTGAGCACCAGTTCGCGCAGCTCGACGATGCCGGTCAGCCGCCTGCCCGCGTCGACGACAGGCAATGTGTAGACCGTCTCGGCGTTGCCGCCCTTGGCCCGCACCATGCCGAGCGCCTCGGCCACCGTGAGGTCGCGCGGCAGCGCCACCACCTCCGGCGTCATGTACTGCCCCGCCGAGCCCTCCGGGTAGCCGAGCAGGCTCGCGGTCATCCGCCGCTCGCGCGGGCTGAGCCCGGCCAGCGCCTTCTTGGCGACCTTGGCGGGCGCCTCGCGCAGCATGCGCGCGCGATCGTCGGGCGCCATGCCCTCGACCAGGTCGCGGAAACTCTGATCGCGCAGCCCTTGCAGGATCTGCTGCTGGTCCACCGGCTCGAGTTCCTCGAAGACGGCCAGCGCCAGATCTTTGTCGAGCAGGCGGAACGCCATCCCGGCCCGCACGGCGTCCATCCGGGCGAGCTGGTCGGCGATGACATGCGGCGGGTGGTTGCCGAGCCAGTCCAGCGCGGCGTCCACGCGGCGGGTTTCGACGATGTCCTGCAGGGATTCGGACAGCGTCGGACGTACTTCGATGATGTCGGTCTGCGACATGAGAGGACCTCAGCACATGCGTGAGTGAACGGAGAACGCGAATTCACACCGCGGGCGCCGGCCCCTGCCGTCGCGACCTGACTAGGAATGCGAAGGGGCGGCGCCGCGCGGCCTTCGACTGGGAGGTTCGCTGCGCATCGCTACCCCACCTCCCTCTCGTCGTCGCCGCGGATCTCGGTATCCGCACCGTTCGGGTCAACATCACTGGAACGCGAAAACGTCCTCGTGCAGCTTACATCGCTTCGGAGACGATGATCACCATACGACGGTCCGCTGTGACCGACGCCGCTCCGCACCGGTGTCGGCGCGTCGCGAGCCACACCACGAAGCCCCGGCCCCGTTCATAGGCCATCGGCCGCGGTAAGACAGGGTTATACGCAGTCGGCGTCGAACTGTTGCTCCCATGCTTGGGAGCCGGGACAGTGTTTGCCAGGCAAGTGCCCCGAACCATCGGGCGCCCCCCACACCAGTTCAGCTCACGGAAGTTTCGAAGTGTCGACAGCCACCGCCTTGATCCGCCGACGCGCGGTCGACTTCATGCGCGTTTCGCACGGAATCTGTTGCCGCTGAAGCATCGCGGCCCGCATCTGCGACCGAATCCCGCACGGTCGTCCACCGCCGCATCGCTCCCGCTGTGGTGTCTCCGGACGCCGGGCGTCACATCGCACGGCGTCTTCTCGTCTTCGAAAGAACAACAATGCCTTTCCCCCCATCGTCCCGGCGCGTCGCCCGCGCTCTCTCCGCCGCCGTAGCGGTGCTCACCGGCCTGTCCGTGCTCACCGGCTGCGGCGAGTCCGCACCCGCCAAGACCGCCGACGGCAAGACCGTGCTGCGCTATCAGGGCGCCACCGGGCAGGTGAGCCCCGTCGAATTGGCCGACGACCTCGGCTATTTCACGAAGATCAGCTTGCACTGGGAAGGCGACACCACCAGTGGCCCGGCCAATATCCAGGCGGCGGCGACCAACCAGGTCGAATTCGGCAGCGCGTTCAACGGCGCGGTGGTCAAGCTGATCGCGGGAGGCGCGAAGGTTACCTCGGTGCTCAGTTCCTATGGCGCGGACGAGCAATCGTTCACCGGCTACTACGTGCGCGACGATTCCGGCATCACCTCGGCGCGTGATCTGATCGGCAAGAAGGTCGCGCTGAACACCCTCGGCGCGCACCACGAATTCATCACCAGGGAGTGGCTGCATCAGCAGGGCCTCACCGGGGACGAGATCAAGCAGGTGCAGCTGATCGTCGTGCCTCCGGCCAACACCGAGGAGGCGCTGCGCAAGGGACAGGTCGACGTCGCGGCCTTGGGCAGTGTCTTCCGCGACAACGCCCTGCAGCGCGGCGGCATCCACCCCCTCTACACCGACAAGGCCATCTTCGGCACGTTCGACTACGGCACCTACGTCTTCCGCAACGACTACATCGCCAAGAATCCCGAAGCGGTGGAGGACTTCGTGCAGGGCACCGCGCGCGCGATCCGCTGGCTTCAGGTGACACCGCGTGATCAGGTGCGCGAGCGGTTCGTCCAGATCATCGGCAAGCGCGGCCGCAACGAGAACACCAGCTTGGTGCCGTACTGGCACAGCTCAGGCATCCCGGCGCAGGGCGGGGTGGTCGCGGAGAAAGAACTGCAGATCTGGATCGACTGGCTGGTGCGCAACGGCGAACTGCCCAACGGCAAGTTGAAGGCCGCGGATCTGTTCACCAACAAGTTCAACCCCTACGCCAACGGCAAGTACAAGCCGGAGGCGGGACCGACCGGAGAGGTGGTGGCCGCGAAATGACCACAGCGACGAAACTATCGCTCACCGCGGTGGGCAAACAGTTCGCGGTGCGCGGGTCGCAGGAGCGGTTCACCGCGCTGCGGGACATCTCGCTGGAGCTGCGCGAGGGCGAGTTCCTGGTGCTGGTGGGCCCGAGCGGTTCGGGCAAGTCCACGCTACTGGACCTGCTCGGCGGCCTGAGCAAACCGACCTCCGGTGAGATCCTGCTGGACGGCAAGCCGATCACCGGCCCGGGCCTGGATCGCGGCATCGTCTTCCAGCAGTACGCGCTGCTGCCGTGGCGAACGGCCCGCGCCAACATCGAATTCGGGCTGGAAGCCAAGGGGTTGCGCCGCAAGGCGCGCCGCGAACTCGCCGAGCACTACTTGGAGCTGGTCGGGCTGTCCGGCTTCGGCGATCGCTACCCGCACGAACTGTCCGGCGGCATGAAGCAGCGCGTCGCGATCGCGCGCAGTCTGGCGTTCGATCCGGAGGTACTGCTGATGGACGAGCCGTTCGCCGCGCTCGACGCGCAGACGCGGGAGTCTTTGCAGGACGAGCTGTTACGCATCTGGCGGGCCACCGGCAAGACCGTCCTTTTCATCACCCACGGCATCGACGAGGCGGTGTACCTCGGTCAGCGAGTGGCCGTGCTGACCTCGCGGCCCGGCCGGATCAAGGCCATCGTCGACGTCGAGATCGACCGCGGCACCGACGACGACATCCGCTCCTCCCAGCGCTTCCGTGACTACCGCCACGAGATCTGGACGCTGCTGCACAGCGAGGTCCAGCGGGCCGCGAGCCTGGAACTGGAGTCCTTGTCCGCCCACACGGCCGAGATCGAATCCACCACCGAGAGGACGGCCGATGTCTAGTGCCATTCAGCTGAGCGAGCGGCCGGTACGGGGAAGTGCCGCCGCGCCGGCCCGGCCCGGCCCGGTGCGCACGGCCGAGGCAGCGCCCACCGCCACGACGCAGGCCCTCCGGGCGGTGCGCCGATTGGCCTGGCGGGTGTTCAAGCCGACCGTCGTCATCGCCCTGTTCCTACTGCTGTGGCAGCTGGCCCCGACGCTGGGACTGGTGGACGAGGTGTTCCTGCCGCCGTTCTCCGTGGTCGCCCAGGCGTTCGCCGACCTGGTGGCCAGCGGGGAGATGTGGACTCACCTCTCGGCGAGCCTGAGCCGTTCGCTGGCCGGGTACTCGCTCGCGTTGGTTGCCGGTATTCCGGTTGGCATCGCGATCGCCTGGTACAAGCCGGTCGCGGACTTCCTGAACCCGATCCTCGAACTGTTCCGCAACACCGCGGCGCTGGCGTTGCTGCCGGTGTTCCTGCTGATCCTCGGCATCGGCGAGACCTCGAAGGTCGCCATCGTCGTCTACGCGAGCTTCTTCCCGATCCTGCTGAACACCATCACCGGCGTGCGCACCGTCGATCCGCTGCTGGTCAAATCGGCGGCCTCCCTGGGTTTCTCGCCGATCCGGCTGTTCCAGAAGGTGATCCTGCCCGCGGCGCTGCCGTCCATCTTCACCGGTCTGCGGATGGCCGCGGCCAGTTCGATCCTCGTGCTGCTGGCCGCCGAGATGTTCGGGGCCAGGGCCGGGCTCGGCTATCTGATCACCGCCGCGCAGCAGAACTTCGCGATCCCGAACATGTACGCGGGCATCCTCGCGATCTCGCTGCTCGGTCTGGCCTTCAACGGCCTGCTGGTCGCCCTCGAACGCCGCCTGTCACGGTGGCGCGCCCCGGCCGGCTCCTGAGCCGTGGCCGCCCGCGTCGCGCCAGGAAGGCTGATCACCGAGCATCCGGTGGTCCGGGTGCACCCGGTGACCGGCGAGCGGGCGCTGTTCGTGAATCCCGGCTTCACCACCCGGATCGTCGGGCTCACCCCGAACCAGAGCGACGCGGTGTTGAAGCTGCTGTTCGACGAGGTCACCAATCCCGCCTACACGGTCCGCTTCCGCTGGCAGAAGGGCAGCCTCGCGTTCTGGGACAACCGGGTCACCGCGCACCTCGCCCCGAGCGATCTGGACCATCTCGATGTCACCCGGGTGCTGTACCGCACCACCCTCGAGGGCGACATCCCGGTCGGCGTCGACGGCCAGCCGTCGAAGTCCGTGGCCGGAGCAAGGTTCACCGGCGCATAGTCACCGATCGCGCGGAATCGGCCGGGCGCACACGCTCCCGGCCGATTCCGCGCTGTCACCGGATGATCGCCGCCGTGGCGATCGCCGAAGCGCTGCCGCTGTTCACGACGAACCCGGACGAGTTCCGAGGATTGGACTACCTATTGACCGTGGTCGCCGTGACACGCCCCGAAGTGCCGACCGACCGCGTCCCCCGCTGAGCGTCGGGCACGAACGCCTCCTGGCCGGTCGGGCATCATTCGCGGTCGGCGGCGGGCGCGGAATTCGGTGCGCCGAGCGCCGAACGGTTGCCAGACCGCGGTGGACTGGTAACAGTGAGGTACGGAAGCCGCGGCGCTCGCCGCGGCGGTTCGGGTACACACGAAGGAGATATTCGTGCGCTTCGGCATCTTCATCCCGCAGGGCTGGCGGCTCGATCTGGTGGGTATCGACCCCGCCGACCAGTGGAGGGTGATGCGAGACCTCGCCCAGCGCGCCGACGCCAACCCGGCGTGGGAGTCGCTGTGGGTGTACGACCACTTCCACACCGTCCCGGTGCCCACCGAGGAGGCCACGCACGAAGCGTGGACCCTGATGTCGGCGTTCGCCGCGACCACCTCGCGCGTGCGCCTCGGCCAGATGTGTACCGCGATCAGCTACCGCAACCCGGCCTACCTGGCGAAGGTGGCCGCGACGGTCGACCTGATCTCCGGCGGACGCGTCGAGATGGGCATCGGCGGTGGCTGGTACGAACACGAATGGCGCGCCTACGGCTACGGCTTCCCCTCCGCGGGCGAACGGCTGGGCCGCCTCGACGAAGGCGTGCAGATCCTCCGGCAGGCGTGGACCACGGGTTCGGCCACGCTCGACGGCAGGTACTACCAGGTGGACGGCGCCATCGTGCGCCCGCTCCCCTTGCAGCGGAACGGGATCCCGCTGTGGATCGCGGGCGGCGGCGAGAAGAAGACGCTGCGCATCGCGGCCGAGTACGCCCAGTACACCAACTTCAGCGGCAATCCCGACGAGTTCACCCACAAGTCCGAAGTGCTGCGCGCGCACTGCGCCGACGTCGGCACCGACTTCGACGCGATCGTCCGCAGTTCCAACTTCAACGTCGTCATCGGCGCCACCGAGGCCGAAGTCGAGGACCGCATCGCGGCGCTGAAAGCTCGCCTGACCCCCGTCATCGGCCCCGAGGCGACCGAGTCCTACTTCGAGCAGCTGTACAGCAGCGGCGCCACCACCGGCACCCCCGAACAGATCACCGAGAACCTGCTGCGCGTCCGCGACCTCGGCCTCGGCTACGCCATCTTCAACTTCCCCGAATCCGCCTACGACACCTCCGGCATCGAACTCTTCGAACGCGAAGTGCTCCCGGCCCTGAGTTGATCACCTTGGGCAGGGCGCCTTCGGCTCACCTGCCCGGCGCGGCCGGATTTCAGGCCACTTCGGCGAAAAACCGCCGGATGTCGCCGACGAGCAGTTCGGGCGCCTCGTGCGCGGCGAAGTGGCCTGCGGCATCATTCGGACCGCCGATCACCGAGCCCGCATCGTAGGAGTTCCAGCTGACGATGTTGCTGTGGTCACGCTCGGCGAACCGGCGGATCGACTGGAAATCGCCCTTGAACATGGCGAGTGCGGTGGGGGTCGTGGTCGGGCCGGTCGGGCGGTCGGTGCTGTGCGCCTCCTCGTAGTAGTACCGGACCGAGGAGGCCGCAGTGCCGGTCAGCCAGTAGAGGGCGACGTTGCCGATGATGAAATCGGCGTCCAGACTCGCACCGAAAAGCTGCGCGTTCCAACCCAGCAGGCCAATCGGCGAATCGGAGAGCGCGTAGGCCAGCGTCTGCGGCTGCTGGCTGCACAGGATGTTGAAGGCCATCTTGTTGTCCTGGAACCACTTCAGGTGCTCGAGCGCCGCCAGATCCTCCGCCGAGAGGTCGATGAACTCGGCCGGATCGCCGGACGGAAACGAGAACAGCTGGGTCACATGGACACCGACTACCCGGTCCGGCGCGAGGCGGCCGATCTCCGGGGAGACCATCGAGCCGCCGTCGTTGCCGATCGCACCGAAGCGCTGGTAACCGAGCCGATCCATCAGCTCGATCCAGGCCTTGGCGACACGCCGCATGGTCCAGCCGGCGCTGTGCGTCGGGCCGGAGAAGCCCATGCCGGGCAGCGCCGGGATCACCAGGTGGAAGGCGGGATCCTCAGCAGACTCCGGCGCGGTCAGCGACTCGATGACGTCGAGGAACTCGAGCACCGAGCCCGGCCAGCCGTGAGTGAGGACCACCGGCAGCGCGTCCGCGCGAGCTGACCGGATGTGCAGAAAGTAGATGTTCTCCCCCTCTATCTCGGTGGTGAACTGCGGGTAGGCGTTCAGCTTCGCCTCGAGCGCCCGCCAGTCGAAGGTCTCCAGCCAGTACTGCGCCAGGCCGCGCACCCGGTCCTCCTGCACCCCGTAGGAGTCGCCCACGCCGGGCAATTCGCCCGGCCACATGCAGCGGCGCAGACGATCGGCCAGATCGTCGAGCTGGGCCTGCGGGATGTCGACCTGGAAGGGCTCGATGGTGCTCATGGCGATCTCCTCTAGAAACGGAATGCTTCGTTCTGATCCAGAGTATCAGAACGGATCATTCCGTTTCAATTGCCGCAGCCGCACACGCTCGGATCGACATACCCTCGGCCCGACGCGGCCGGCGGATCAACCCAGCTTGCGGCCGACCGCGCTCCAGCAGTTCACTTGCGAGTCGAGCCACGACGGCGACTCGCCCTGCGGTCGCCATTGGTTGGTGACGACGATTCCGGGGTCCAGTAGTTCCAACCCGGTGAAGAACCGGGCGAACTCGTCGCGTGTGCGCGTCTGGGCATAGACACCGCTCTGCCGATACACCTCGAGCGCCTCGGTCATCATCTCGGGTTCGAGGTCGGCGGTGATGTGCGAGACCACCAGGAACGACCCCGGCGCGAGTGCATCCATCAACGTCTCGACGATTCCGTAGGGATCGTCCTCGTCGCTGAGGAAATGCAGCACGGCGACCAAGCTCAGCGCCACGGGACGCTCCAGATCCAGGGTCTCGAGGAGTTCGGACGCGGACAGGATCGCTTTCGGGTCCTTCAGGTCGGCGTCGACGTAGGCGGTGCGCCCCTCCGGGGTGCCGGTGAGCAGGGCGCGGGCATGGGACAACACGATCGGGTCGTTGTCCACGTAGACCACCCGCGCTTCTGGCGTCGGCGCCTGCGCCACCTGGTGCAGGTTCGGTTCGGTGGGAATACCGGTGCCGATGTCGAGGAACTGCGTCACGCCCAGCTCGGTGAGCGCGTTCACCGCGCGGTGCATGAACTGCCGGTTCTGCCGGGCCGCGACCCTGCTGGTGGGAAACGCCGCGATCACTTTCTCGGCCGCGTCCCGATCCACCTGATAGTGATCTTTCCCGCCGAGGACGTAGTCGTATATTCGAGCGCTGCTCGGCACGCTCGCGTCGTGAATCGGCCTGAGCGGCTTCCCGTTGCCGCCGAGATCGGTCATCATCGTTCCCATCACTACCGGATCGCTTCCGGCCCAGCATATTCCAGACGCGAACGACTCACCGCACGTTGACGGCGGCACCCGGTTGTGCCGGTTGCCCACCCGTCGGCTGTACCGCGAACCCGCTGTACCTGTCGACGGGCGCGGGTCGAACCCGGCAGCCGATGTCGGCTGTCGCCCCACAACACCGAAGGCGCCGACACATGGGCACGCGCTTTCACCGCCGTGCCGTGATCAGCGTCAGCGTCCCGGCTGCCGGATCCGCCACGCGCGCAGAGCCTGGTCCCGCAGCACATCACCGTGGCCGACGCAGACGACGTCGACATCAAGTTCGGTCAGCCTGTGGGCAGCCGCGTCGACGGCGGCACTGTCCACATTGAACACACCGGGCATGGTGACCCCACGAACGTTGGCCAAGGTATCACCGGAGAACAGCACCCGGTGACGCGGCAGATGCAACGCCAGACTGCCTTCGGTATGACCGGGGACAGCGATCACTTCAGCGCCGCCGCCGAAGTCGAGTACGTCGCCGCCGCTCAGCTCGCGGTGGACCGGGGCAGGGCGGGGACGTGGCCCCGGTTCCAGCGCGTCGGCGATCGGGCGTTCCCAGTCGCGCAGCACCGGAGCCGGCTGAGGACGTTCGCCGCGCACGACATCGGCGTCGGCATGATGGGCCCAGATCTCGGCTCCCCACTCGGCGAAGTCGGCGGCTGAGCCGATGTGATCGTCGTGGGCATGGGTGAGTATCACCCGCCGCACCTGGCCGGTGCCGAAACCCAGTGCGCGCAGCCCACTTTCGATGTCCGCCGCGCTTCCCGGCAGGCCGCTGTCGATCAGCGTGACCTCGGCGTCATCGTTCCACACGTAGACATTGAGGTCGTTCACCTCGGAAAACCGCAACGCCACCAGCTGCGGCAGGACAGATACCATCTCCACACCGGCGAACCTAGCCAGAACGAGCCCGTCGTGCCTACTCGATCTGCTCTGGGCAGCAGAAGACGGTGACGCTTCCCGCGGCACGGGACGCGTCACCGTCTTCGCTGTCGAACTACAGCATGCAGGAGACGCAACCCTCGACTTCGGTTCCCTCCAGTGCCATCTGGCGCAGCCGGATGTAGTAGAGGGTCTTGATGCCCTTGCGCCAGGCGTAGATCTGAGCGCGGTTGAGATCGCGGGTGGTGGCCGAGTCCTTGAAGAACAGCGTCAGCGACAGGCCCTGATCCACGTGCTGGGTGGCCGCGGCGTAGGTGTCGATGATCTTCTCGTAGCCGATCTCGTAAGCGTCCTCGTAGTACTCGAGGTTGTCGTTGGTCATGTAGGGCGCCGGGTAGTAGACGCGCCCGATCTTGCCTTCCTTGCGGATCTCGATCTTCGACGCCACCGGGTGGATGGAACTGGTGGAGTGATTGATGTAGGAGATCGACCCGGTCGGCGGCACCGCCTGCAGGTTCTGGTTGTAGATCCCGTGCTCCATGACCAAGGCCTTCAGCTCACGCCAGTCGTCCTGGGTCGGGATGTGCACGCCCGCGTCGGCGAACAACTGCCGGACGCGATCGGTCTTCGGCTCCCACACCTGATCGGTGTACTTGTCGAAGTACTCGCCGCTGGCGTACTTCGACTCCGGGAAGCCGCCGAAGTACGTGCCGCGCTCGATCGCGATCCGGTTCGAGGCCCGGAGCGCGTGGTAGACCACGGTGTAGAAGTAGATGTTGGTGAAGTCGATGCCCTCGTCGGACCCGTAGCGTATCCGTTCCCGCGCCAGGTAGCCGTGCAGGTTCATCTGCCCGAGGCCGATGGCGTGCGAAGAGTTGTTGCCCTGCTCGATGGACGGCACCGAGTAGATGTGGGTCTGGTCCGACACCGCCGTCAGCGCCCGGATGGCCACCTCGATGGTCTGCGCGAAATCGGGCGAGTCCATCGTCTTGGCGATGTTCAGCGAGCCGAGGTTGCAGGAGATGTCCTTGCCCACCTTGGCGTAGGACAGGTCGTCGTTGAACTCCGAGGGCGTGGAGACCTGGAGGATCTCCGAGCACAGGTTGGAGTGGGTGATCTTGCCCGCGATCGGGTTGGCCCGGTTCACCGTGTCCTCGAACATGATGTACGGGTAGCCCGACTCGAACTGCAGCTCGGCGATGGTCTGGAAGAACTCGCGCGCCTTGATCTTCGACTTGCGGATGCGCTTGTCGTCGACCATCTCGTAGTACTTCTCGGTGACGTCGATGTCGGCGAACGGCTTGCCGTAGATGCGCTCCACGTCGTAGGGCGAGAACAGGTACATGTCCTCGTTCTTCTTGGCCAGCTCGAAGGTGATGTCCGGGATGACCACGCCCAGCGAGAGCGTCTTGATCCGAATCTTCTCGTCCGCGTTCTCCCGCTTGGTGTCCAGGAACCGGTAGATGTCCGGGTGGTGCGCGTGCAGGTAGACCGCGCCCGCGCCTTGGCGCGCGCCGAGCTGGTTGGCGTAGGAGAACGAGTCCTCGAGCAGCTTCATGATCGGGATGACGCCCGAGCTCTGGTTCTCGATCTTCTTGATCGGCGCACCGTGCTCCCGGATGTTGCTCAGCAACAGGGCGACCCCGCCGCCGCGCTTGGACAGCTGCAGCGCGGAGTTGATCGAGCGCCCGATCGACTCCATGTTGTCCTCGATGCGAAGGAGGAAACATGACACCGGCTCGCCGCGCTGCTTCTTGCCCGAGTTCAGGAAGGTCGGGGTGGCCGGCTGGAAACGGCCGTCGATGATCTCGTCGACCAGCTTGCTCGCCAGCGCCTCGTCACCGGCGGCGAGCGTGAGCGCGACCATGCACACCCGGTCCTCGAACCGCTCCAGGTAACGCTTGCCGTCGAAGGTCTTCAGCGTGTACGAGGTGTAGTACTTGAACGCGCCGAGGAAGGTGGGGAACCGGAACTTCTTGGCGTAGGCCTGCTGGAACAGCTTCTTGATGAACTCGCGGCTGTACTGCTCCAGGACTTCGGCCTCGTAGTAGTTCTCGTCGATCAGGTAGTCCAGCTTCTCGTCCAGGTTGTGGAAGAAGACGGTGTTCTGATTGACGTGCTGCAAGAAGTACTGGTGGGCGGCCTCGCGGTCCTTGTCGAACTGGATCTCCCCGTTCGGACCGTACAGGTTCAGCATCGCGTTGAGGGCGTGGTAGTCGAGGACCTCGCCCGCGTCGCCGCCGCGCACCGGGGGCTGCTCTAAGCGAGCTGTCTTTCCGGCCGGTGCTGTCGTTGCTGTTGCCAAAACAATCCCAATCCCTCTCGGACGCGTTCGACGTCCTCAGCGGTTCCCATGAGTTCGAAGCGGTACAGGTACGGCACCCCGCACTTGCGCGCGATGAGTTCGCCCGCATAGCAGAAGGTGTCGCCGAAGTTCGTGTTGCCCGCCGCGATCACCCCGCGCAGCAACGCGCGGTTGTGCGGATCGTTGAGGAACTTGGCGACCTGCCTGGGCACGAAGTCCTTGTCGGAACGAGCGCCCCCCAGGACGTGCCGACCGCCCCCATAGGTGGGGACGATCAGCACGTACGGACGGTCTACGCGCAGTGAGTCAGCGGTGTGCAGTGGTATGCGAGTCGCCGGGAGACCCAGCTTCTCGACGAAGCGATGCGTGTTCTCCGAAGCGCTGGAGAAGTAGACCAGCGCCGTCGTCTCCGACATGGTGGCCTTCCCTTCCCAGGAGCGCCGCGGCGCTCGTCCCTCGGATGAACCGGATGCGGTGGAAGCGTCAGGCCGCCACGGTCGCGAGCGACTTGATCCGGTCGGGCCGGAAGCCCGACCAGTGATCGTCTCCGGCCACCACGACCGGCGCCTGCAGGTACCCGAGTGCCATGACGTAGTCACGCGCCTCGTCGTTCTCCGAGATGTCGATGACCTCGTAGTCCACCCCGGCCTTGTCGAGGGCCTTGTAGGTGGCGTTGCACTGGACGCAAGCGGGCTTGGTGTACACGGTGACGGTCATTGCTATCCCTCTCTCCTTGTGCCTGATCCACAGCCTGTGATCCGTATGCAATGCACGATCCGACGTATGCTGCGCAAACTCCTGGATCCGGGCCGGAATCCCCTGATCAGCCGCCTGTGCGGAGCGAGGTTCCCGGCCGTCTTCCAGTACCGAAGACACTACACCTAGTGGCCGACAGATTCCTACAACACGACATGTAGCGAGTCACATTGATGAAATTCCACGCGGAGAAGTACCAGCACGCTCGATTCGTCGCCGAACCAAACAGTGGCGCAGATCACTTTTCGGCGCGTCAGCTTACTTTCAGCAAACCGCCGGGACAACGAAGAGGGCCACCGCCGCGCCCCGCGGCGGTGGCCCTCGTTCAGACCGGAGGAGGAGCTTACACCGACGCCAATTCGCCGCGCGTGGCCTCCACCAGATCACGCACCGTGCCGGCCAGTTGGGTCAGCGCCTCGGCGTCGTCGCGCGGATGCGTGGCGGCGAACCGCTCGCCGATGACCCCGAAGTGCAGGTGCGCGGACTCGACCACCCGCGCGCCCGCCACGCCGAGCGCCTTCACCGCGTCGCCGTGCGCCCACTGCGCGGCGTTCGGGCTGATCGACGCGCTCACCACGGCGGCGGGCTTGCCCTTGATGGCGCCGGCGCCGTACGGGCGCGAGGCCCAGTCGATCGCGTTCTTCAGCACCGCCGAGAGCGTGCCGTTGTACTCCGGGGTCACCACCAGCAGGCCGTCGGCCTCGGCGACCGCGTCGCGCAGCGCCTGGGCGGCCGCGGGAACGGAGCCGGGGACGTCGATGTCCTCGTTGTAGAACGGGATGTCGGCGAGCCCTTCGTAGAGGGTGACCTCGACCCCCTCCGGCGCGGTGTGCGCCGCGGCCTCGGCGATCCGCCGGTTGACCGAGGCGGCGCGCAGGCTGCCGACGAGTGCGAGAATGCGGGTCTGGCTCATGACGACTCCTGGTGTACTGATGGGTGGTGTCCGTACGTTCACCACACACTAACCGGACCGTGGTCCGATTACTTCCCGCGGAGTCTGCGTGAGCGCTGTGAACTACCCCACACCGGACGTGTCCCCCGACGGCGCGCCCCGGCTGCTCGACGTCGGCGCGCCGTTGCCCGGCACCGCGGAACCCGCCGAACGCGCCGACGCGGCACGCAACCGCAGGCTCCTGCTGGACGCGGCGCAGCAGCTGGTGCGCGAGCACGGTGTCGACAGCCTCACCATGGACGCCCTGGCCAAACGCGCCGGGGTCGGCAAGGGCACGGTGTTCCGGCGGTTCGGCAGCAGATCCGGCCTGATGCTCGCGCTGCTGGACCACTCGGAGCGGAAGTACCAGGAGGCGTTCATCTTCGGGCCGCCTCCGCTCGGCCCCGGGGCGCCTCCGGTGGAACGGCTGATCGCCTTCGGGCGGGCCAGACTTCTCGACATCGAGGTGGAAGGCGAACTGCACCGCGCCGCCGAACTCGGCGAGGCCGGTGACCGCTATTCCGGTGCGCCCTACGGGTTGCTGCGCGCGCACGTCGCGATGCTGTTGCGGGAGGCCGAGATGCCCGGCGAGGTCGCTCTGGTGGCCGACTGGCTGCTGGCGATGCTGGGCGCGGCGCTGGTCATGCACCAGATGCAGGTGCTCGGCTATACCCGCGAGCAGATCGGGGACAACTGGGAGCGCGTCGTTCGGCGCGTTGTCGCCCGCTGAGTCATCAGTAGACTCGGGCGCCATGGGGAACCTGCGCGAACAGATCATCAGCGAATTGGGTGTCCGGCCCACGATCGAACCGAAGGACGAGATCCGCCGCCGGGTCGATTTCCTCAAGGACTATCTGAACGCCACGCCCGCACGAGGTTTCGTGCTCGGGATCAGCGGCGGGCAGGACAGCGCGCTCGCAGGCCGGTTGTGCCAGCTCGCGGCCGAGGAACTGCGCGCGGACGGCGGGGACGCGACCTTCCTCGCCGTCCGGCTGCCCTACGGCGTGCAGGCCGACGAGGCCGACGCGCTGACCGCGCTGACCTTCATCCGGCCCGACCGGCAGGTCGTGGTGAACGTCCGGCCCAGCGTGAACGCCGCGGCCGCGGAGACGGCGGCGGCATTGGGCACCGACTACCAGCTGCGTGACTTCGTGCGCGGCAACATCAAAGCGCGCGAACGCATGGTGATCCAGTACGCGCTGGCCGGGCAGGAGAACCTGCTCGTGGTCGGCACCGACCACGCGGCCGAGGCGGTCACCGGATTCTTCACCAAGTACGGCGACGGCGGCGTCGATCTGACTCCGCTCACCGGCCTGACCAAGCGCCAGGGCGCCGCCCTGCTCCAGGAACTCGGCGCGCCCCCCAGCATCTGGTCCAAGGTGCCCACCGCCGATCTGGAGGACGACCGGCCCGCGCTGCCCGACGAGGAAGCGCTCGGTCTTCGCTACAGCGAGATCGACGACTACCTGGAGGGCAAGGAGGTGACCCCCGAGGTCGCCGAACGGCTGGAGAGCATCTTCCGCAACACCCGGCACAAGCGCACCGTCCCGGTGTCGCCGCTGGACACCTGGTGGCGCTAGCGCCTCGGCGCGCGGCCTATCCGCCCGCGAAGGGTGGCAGGACGTCGACGCGCGGGCTCAGCGCGACCGCGGGGTCGCGGGTGAGCTCGTCGCCGACCAGGTAGGCGCACACCGACAACATCTTGTCCAGGTCGGGGCCGTAGGTCGCCGCGAGGGCGGCGCGCAGGTCGGCGACCGTCGCTCCGGCCGGGAGATCGAGAGTCTCGCCGTCCTTGCCGACGGCGTCGGCGATCGCGGCGAAATAGCGGATCTCAACCACCGATGGCTCCCATCGTCCGCTCCGGGGGGACGAAGCCCTCGGCGTCGATGCCGTGACCTGCCCACTTGTTCCACATCGCACCGCGCCACAGGGCCGCGACCTCGTCGTCGCCCGCGCCGGAGCGCAGCGCCTGGCGCAGGTCGAATTCCTGGTCGCTGAACAGGCAGGAGCGCAGCATGCCGTCCGCGGTGAGCCGGGTGCGATCGCAGGTGTCGCAGAACTTCCTGGTCACCGTGGCGATGATGCCGACGGTGCCGGGGCCGCCGTCGACCAGCCACTTCTCCGCGGGGGCCGACGGGTCGGGGCGGCCGACCTCGGCGAGGGAGAACCGCGTGCCGAGCACGCCGAGCAGTTCCGCGGCGGTGACCATGTTGGCGCGGGCCCACTCGTGGTCGGCGTCCAACGGCATCTCCTCGATGAAGCGCAGCTCACAGCTCTCGTCCAGACACCAGCGCAGCAGATCGGGCGCTCCGGAGAGAGTTTCGCGCATCAAGACGGCATTGACCTTGATCGGGGCCAGTCCGGCAGCACGAGCGGCGCGGATGCCCGCGAACACCGACTCCAGGCGGTCACGACGGGTCAGCCGGGCGAAACCGGCCCGGTCGACGGTGTCCAGCGAGACGTTCACCCGGTGCAGGCCGGCGGCGGCGAGCCCGAGGGCGCGGTGCTCGAGCCCGATGCCATTGGTCGTCATGGCCAGCGGGATGTCCGGCACCTCGGCGTGACAGCCCGCGATGATCTGTTCCAGGTCGCGGCGCATCAGCGGCTCACCGCCGGTGAAACGGACCTCGCGCACCCCCAGCTCGCGCACCGCGAGGCGCACCAACCGGACGATCTCGTCCACCGTGAGCAGCTCGTGCCGGGGAATCTCCGGCAGCCCCTCCTCCGGCATGCAATAGGTGCAGCGCAGCGAACACTTCTCGGTGATGGACACCCGGAGGTCGCGGGCGACGCGTCCGAAACGATCCAGCAAGTAGGGGGTGTCGGGACGGCCGGCGAGCGAGGGACGCCCGGAACGCACCGTGGGAATCCCGATCTCGACCAGAGTCACACGTCCATTATGACCGCCTGTCCCGATTCGTCTGTGGGCGGAATGCTCGACTCCGGCTCACCGCGGCCGCGAATCGGCGGTGAGGGCTCGCCCGGCGCCGGATGACCGCGGCGTGGCGGCGGAGGCGGAAACCCGCCCGGATCGGGCGTTAGGCTGACTCCCATGAACCCTCGGCCCGCCGGCGTCTCGGCCAGGCCCGTCGACGACTACCGCGACAGCATCGAACAGCTGCTGCGGCCGCTGGCCGCGCGCGCGGTCGAGTCCGTCGAGGTCGCGCGGGCGCTGGGCAGGCAGCTGGCCGAAGACGTGCGCTCGCCGATCGAGCTGCCGGTGTTCCGCAACTCCGCGATGGACGGGTACGCGGTGCGCGCCGAATCGGTGCTCGTCGCTCCGGTCACCCTGCCGTTGGCCGGCGTCGTCGCCGCGGGCGCCGCCGACCGGGCGCCGCTGCCGCAGGGCGCGGCGATGAAGGTGATGACCGGCGCGCCGATCCCGCCCGGCGCGGACTGCGTGGTGCCGGTGGAGGACACCAGCGCGGGCGACGGCATGGTGACCATCGAACGCGGCCGCGGCGCGGGGGAATTCGTGCGGGAACCGGGCACCGACGTCCGCACCGGCGACCTGCTGGCACGGGCGGGCACCACGCTCGCTCCCCGCCATGTCGCCGCCCTGGCCGCGGTGGGACTGTCGCAGGTGGCGGTCTTCCGTCCGGTGCGCGGCGCGGTGATCACCACCGGCGACGAACTGGTTGCGGCCGGAAAGCCGCTGCGTCCCGGCCAGATCTACAACTCCAACGGCGTCGCGCTCGCCGCGGCGCTCGCGGCGAACGGCGTCGAGGTCGTCTCCGTCGCGCACAGCAGCGACGATCCGGCGCGTTTCCGCGCGTTGCTGTCGGCCGCGCTGGAGCGTGCCGATGTGGTGTTCACCTCCGGTGGTGTGTCGAAGGGCGACTTCGAGGTGGTCAAGGACGTGCTCGAGCCGTTGGGCGGGCGGTTCGGCTCGGTCGCGATGCAACCGGGCGGCCCGCAGGGGCTGACCGTCGTCGACGGGGTGCCGGTGCTCAGTTTCCCCGGCAACCCGGTCAGCACGATGGTGTCGTTCGAGGTGTTCGCCCGCCCGATCCTGCGGCGTCTGGCCGGTCTTCCCGAGGTGGACGCCTACGAACTTCCCTTGGTCGACGCCGTGGCGCGCTCGCCGGAGGGCAAGCGTCAGTTCCTCCGGGGCAAGCTGATCCGCGAGCATCCGGACGGGTTGTCCGCGCACGGACGCCCGCGGGCGGTCGAGGTGGTGTCGGGTCCCGGCTCGCATCTCGTGGCGGCCATGGCGAACGCCGACGTGCTGATCGACGTGCCCGCCGAGGTCACCGCGCTGCCCGCGGGGGCGCTTGTGCGAGTGTGGTCCTTATGAGCGAGCTGTCCCATGTCGACCACGAAGGCCGCGCCCGCATGGTGGACGTGAGCGAGAAGAGCGAGACCACCCGGATCGCCGTCGCGGCAGGCGAGTTGCGCACCACGGCCGAGGTGGTCGCGCTGGTGCGGGCCGACGACATGCCGAAGGCCGACGTGCTGTCCACCGCCCGCATCGCGGGCATCGCGGGGGCGAAGAAGACCTCCGAACTGATCCCGCTGTGCCATCAGCTGGCGCTGTCGTCGGTGCGGGTGGAGTTCGGTTTCACCGAAACCGCCATCACCATCGAGGCCACCGCGAAGACCAAGGGCCCCACCGGCGTCGAGATGGAGGCGCTGACCGCGGTCGCGGTGGCGGGGCTCACCCTGCACGACATGGTGAAGGCGGTGGATCCCGCCGCGGTGCTCACCGGCGTGCGCCTGCTCGCCAAAGAAGGCGGCAAGCGCGGACATTGGGAGCGCCCGGACGACACGATCTCCGACGAGGGGGAGATCGAGCCGGTCATCGATGAGGACTTCGCTGCCGATGGGGACGAACAGGACACCTCCGGCTACGCCGAGCCCGAATTCGGCGCGGAGGAACGCTCGGCCGTGGTGCTGGTCGCCTCGACCGGGGTCGCGGCGGGCACGCGCGAGGACACCACCGGTCCGGTGCTCGTGGACTGGCTGTCCGGCCTCGGCTTCTCGGTGCGGGGCCCGCTGGTCTACGCCGACGCCGAGATCGAATTCGGCCTGGCCGACGCGCTGCGCTTCGAACCCGCCCTCGTCATCAGCACCGGCGGAACCGGCGCCTCCCCCACCGACGCGACCCCCGAAGCCACCCTCGCCCTGCTCGATCGCGAACTACCCGGTGTGGCGGAGGCGATCCGGCAGCGCGGCACCGCGAAGTTCCCGCTCGCGGCGCTGAGCCGCGGCGTGGCCGGCCTGGCGGGGCGCTCGGTGATCGTGAACCTGCCCGGCTCGCCGGGTGGCGTGAAGGACGGCATCGCGGTGCTGGAGCCGCTGCTGGATCATCTGCTCGCACAAGTCGCCGGAGGTGGAAGTCATGACAACGGCTGAGGCCACGGTCCGGCTCGCCCGGATCAGCGACCAGCCGCTGGACCCAGCGGAGGTCGAGGAAGCGGTCTCGGGACCACATTACGGCGGGGTCGTGGTGTTCACCGGGAAAGTCCGCGATCACGATGGCGGGCAGGCGGTCTCGGCCCTGGAATACTCCGCGCACCCGCAGGCGGAGCGTTTCCTGCGCGAGGTCTGCGCGGAACTCGCCGCCGCACACGGTGTGCCGGTCGCGGCCGTGCACCGCGTCGGCTCGCTCCGCATCGGTGACCGCGCGATCGTCGTCGCGGTGGCGGCGGCGCATCGCGGCGCGGCGTTCGCGGCGTGCGCGGAACTGGTGGACCGGATCAAACACGAAGTCCCGATCTGGAAGCGCCAGCTGTTCGCCGACGGACTGTCCGAATGGGTGAACGCCTGCGGGTGATCCGACCGTGACATGAATCTCATGACGAATCAACACAGCCGGTATAGCGTGTGCGCGCGGTATCGCTTCACTCGGAGACCGACGGCGCGCCGATCGGTCGCGGTGGCAGAAGGGAGCACGCGATGGGAACCGACCAGGTTCTGCTGCACCGGTTCGTCATCTCGCAACTCACCGCGGCCGGCGTCGACCGAGACCGGCTGCTGCGGGAAGCGGGATTGCCGGAGTGGACCATGGCGGGCGAGGACCTGCACCTGCCCAGCCAGACGTTCTCCCGGTTGTGGGAGATCGGGGAACTCGAACTCGGGGACCCGGACGTCGCGCTGAACGTGGCGAGCCGCTACCAGCTGACCTGCCTGGGCCTCTACGACTATCTGTTCTCCTCGGCGCCGACGCTGGGGGCCGGACTGGCGACTTGCGGGCCGTACGTCACCGCGGTGACCACCAACCACCGCTTCGACTTGGTCGCGGAGAACGACGACGAAGTCACCTTGTATCTCGACATCATCGACGGGGAAGGCCGCGGCCGCGATCTCACCCAGCTCTGGGGGCTGAGCGCGGTGCTCAGCCGCGCCCGGCGCGTGGTGCGTGAACCGCTCGCTCCGCTGCGGGTGGCGTTGCGCCAGCAGGCGCCCGCCAAGATCGGCGCCTTCATCGAGGTTTTCGGCACCACCGAGATCGAGTTCGACGCGCCGGTGGACGCCATGACTTTTCGCGCCTCGGACATGGATCTGCCGCTGACCACGAGCGATCCGGTCCTGGCCGGCATCCTGCAGCCCTTGGCCGCCGCGCTTCCGCCTCCGCCCCCGCTGGCCACCGCATGGCCCGAACGCGTCGCGACCGCCTTGGCGGAATGCCTGGACGACGGCGACGCGTCGTTGGAACGGGTGGCGCGCAGGCTGGCCACCAGCCCGCGCACGCTCCAGCGGCGGTTACGCGAGGCGGGCACCACCTGGCGCGCCGAGTTGGACCGGGCTCGCGGTGCGCGGCTGGTCGCCGCGACCGCCGCGGGGCCGCTGAGCCCATCGCGCCAGGCCGAGATCCTCGGCTACTCCGACCCGGGGTCGATGCGGCGCGCGGCGCGGCGCTGGTCGCTGGCCGGCCACGCCCCGCGCACGGAGCCGACCGTCACGGCCTGATGAAACGCGCGGCGATCGACCAGAACGTAGCGTCCTCGATCGCACGGAAATCCCAGCTGTTGGTGATGGCGTGGGTCTCGGCGACGATCGCGGGAACGTCGAAGTCGTCGCGGGTGGCGGTGCCCTTGGCCTCCAGCACCTCGATGACGTACGCGGTGGCGCTCTCCATGGAATCTGACACGGAAACTCCCATCGGTCGCGGAACGATTCGGTCGGTCACGGATCGGCTGCCGGGCGGCGCCGAACGCGGCAGTAAGCTCCCCGGTGCCCGCCCACCGGCGGCCACGCATTCAGTCTCATGAAAAGACCGTTCTGGCACCAGCACCGAACGCGACACGTCGCGACCAAACGCGCCAATCTGCGCGCTCAGCGCGGCGTATAGCGCCACACCCCGAGCATGCTCTGCGCGTCCAGCGGTTCGGCGGCGTCGTGCACGGTATCGCGAAGCCGGGCCAAGGCCGCGTCCGAGTGCAGGCCCGCGCCGATGAGCACCACTCGCGCTCCCCGCGACTCACCGCGTGACCAGCCCCCCGGCTCGAAGACGATGTGGCGGCCGACCATGTGCAGGACGAATTTCCTGCCTTCGCCCGCCACTCCGAACGCGGCGAAGCCCTTGGCCCGGAACAACCCCGCGGGCGGGTCCTCCAGGAAGCCGATCAATTTGCGCGGGTCCAGCTCCCGGTCGCTGGCGAAGGAGACGCTGGTGTAGTCGTCGTGCAGATGACGGTGGTCGTCGTGGTCTTCGTGATCGTGCTCGAGAAGCAGTTCGTCGAAGCTCAGTTGCTCGGCCACCAGCGGGCGCTCGCGCCGGGGACGGTCGAACAGCAGCCCCGGATCGATCCGGCCGTGCGCGGTCGCGTACACCGGGACCGAACCGGCCAGCGACGCGATATCCGCACGCAGGTGGTCGAGTTGCCCGGGCGTCACCCGATCGGCCTTGTTCAGCACCACCAGGTCGGCCAACCGCACATGCGTGCGCAGCTCCGGATGACGGGCACTGCTGGCCGGGAACTGTTCGGCGTCCACCACCTCGACCAGGCCGCCGTAGCGCAGGCGCGGATTGTCGCTGCCGAGCACCATCCGGATGAGGTTGCGCGGCTCGGCCAAGCCGCTGGCCTCCACCACGATGACATCGATCCCGGCGCGCGGCTGGGTGAGCCGGGTGAACAGCTCGTCCAGTTCGGTGACGTCCACCGCGCAGCACACGCAACCGTTGCCGAGCGAGACCATGGCATCGACCTGCCCCGCGACCAGCATCGAATCGATGTTGATCGCCCCGAAGTCGTTGACGACCACGCCGATCCGGGTGCCCCGGTTGTGCCGCAGCAAGTGATTGAGCAGCGTGGTCTTCCCGGAACCGAGAAACCCCGCGACGAGCACAACAGGAATCCGGTCAGCCATTCCGCTCACCCTAGTGCGCCGTGTGACCCGCGGGAAAAGCCGGACGCCACCCTCGGTGGTGCCGAGGATGGCGTCCGGCGGGTTCGGTGTGCGGACTATTTCGCTGGGCCCAGCAGCATGCCCGCCAGGCTGTAGCCGAGATTGATCAGTTCCGTGGTGATGGCGTTGTCGTCCAGGCCGAGCATCTTCGCCAGCGGCATCAGCAACTCCATGATCGAAGCGTTGCCCCCGGAGGCGCCGGGTGACTGCTGTGCGTTGGGCGTGCCCGGCGACTGCGTTGCGGAAGTGCCCGGCGACTTCGGCGCCGCGGACGTGCCAGGCGACTGCGGTGTCGCCGTGCCCGGCGCCGGCTTCGGTGTCGTGGTGCTCGGCGCCGACTGCGCCTGCGGCACCGCCGGAGCGGCGGGGCTCTGCGGCGCACCCGGAGTCGTGGAACTCTGCGGCACCGCGGGAATCGGCTGGGCCTGCGGCACCGCCGGATTCGTCTGCGCCTGGGGAGCGAACGGGTTCGTCTGCGCCTGGGGAGCGAACGGGTTCGTCTGCGCCTGCGGTGCGAACGGGTTCGTCTGCGCCTGCGGTGTTCCTGTCGTCTGAGCCTGCGGCGTTTCCTGCGCGGCCGCGGGATGGTCGAACGACGAGCCCTGGGCGCCCTGCTGATCCGGCGCCGCGCCGGGCTGCGGTGCGCCGAGCAGGTATCCGACCACGCCGGTGGTCAGCGCGATCGCGTGCTTGAGCTGCCCGTCCGGCGTCTCCAGCAACGCCGCGTCCTCGGGATTGGCGCCGTTGCCCATCTCGAGGAAGACCAGCGGAACGGTGGTGAGCGCGGGCCCGGCGATGTCCTTGCGGGTCTGCAGACCGTCCACCACGCCGCCGTAGTTGGCGGGCGGGAATCCCGCCTCGCGATACGCGTCGCGCACCGCCTTGGACGCGGCGAGTCCCGCGCCCGCCTGGACCTGATCGACGATCAGATCCGGGATGGGCAGCTCGGGGACGATCAGGTGGAACCCGCGATCTTGCGCGGGCGCGCTGTCGGCATGGATGCTCACGGCGACGTCGGCGCCGGACTGGCTCGCCGCGCGGGCGCGGTCGTCGACGCAGCCGCCCCAGTTCATGTCGTCCTGGCGGCTGAGCACGACACGCGCGCCGAGCGTCTCCAGCGACGTCTTGACGACCTGTGCGACGTTCCAGGTGATGGTGTGCTCGGGAACGCCGTTCATGGTGGTCATGCCGGTGGTCTGGCAGTCCTTGGTGCCGCCGCGACCGTCGCTGACCTGTCTGGCCAAGTCCTGGGAGTGGTTCGACCCCTGGTGGCCTGGGTCGAGGAACACGGTCTTGCCCGCGAGTTTCTTCGACATGTCCAGCGGCGACGGCGCCGCCTGCGCGCTGACCGGAAGCAATCCGGACAACGTCACCGTTACCGCGGCCGTCACCGCGGTGCAGATACCGGCTTTGACGATGCTTGGCTTCATAGTGCGGTCGGCGCCCCGGAACGGAGCACCCCTCCCTTCCCACTTGTAACACCAAACCCAATGGTCACTTTGGCAACGCATGTATCAGCAAAGCAAGAGGTGTAATCGAAGCGTTACAGCATGCGCGACGTCCGGCGGCCGGATCGACCTCGGAGATTTGCGCAGAGATAGCAGAGCGTAATACAGGCGGCTCGAAGCTGTCTCGCCCGGCACGCCGAAATCCGCGACTACCTCCCGATTGGTCGGGATCGCCGGAATTTCCCCGATGATTGCGCGGCCCGTGCGGGCCGAGCCGGAATCGCGGATTCGGGCACACCACCCGGTCGGTTCTGGTATTGGTTGCCGCGGAGATGCGGGGATCTCCCGAGTCGGCCGCGACGGCGGGCGTACGACGACGCGGCGGGAGTACAAGTCAAGGAGAACCGGTATGCGTGCTAGCGCGCTCCTACTCGCGGGAGCCATGGGCTGCGCCGTCACCCTGCTCGCCACGGCGACGGCGGCGGCCGAACCCGCGAACACCATCTCGCACGACGGCGTCTACTTGGTCGGCGTCGACATCGCGCCAGGACTCTGGGAAGCGCCCGGCACGTCCGACCCCGCCTACGCCTGCGATTGGCGCAGGCTGTGGAAGGCCGAGGGGGACAACACGAACATGCAGTACATCATCGCGAACAACTACACCCGGCTCGGTCCGGTCCGGGTGCAGATCAAGCCGACCGACGTGGGGTTCAAGACCGAGAACTGCGGGCCGTGGCGGTTGCTGGCCACCCCACCACCGACCGGCTCGTCCGGCGGCTGAGACGCGACCGCGTACCTCCGCTCCGGCCATGCGCAGGCTGCCGACGGACGAAGTCCGGCCGCGCCGTTAAGGTCGGCCGCATGACGCGGAAGAGAATCCTGATCACCGGGGCGAGCGCGGGCCTCGGGGCCGCCATGGCGCGCGATTTCGCCGCCAAGGGCCGCGATCTCGCACTGTGCGCCCGCAGACTGGACGCGCTCACGGCACTGCGCGACGAACTCGTGGCGACTCGTCCCGGGATCACCGTCGCGGTGCGCGCGCTCGACGTGGACGACCACGCGGCGGTGCCGGTCGTCTTCGGCGAACTGCGCGACGAGCTCGGTGGCCTGGACCGGGTGATCGTCAACGCCGGGATCGGCAAGGGAGCGCTGATCGGCAGCGGACGGGCCGACGCGAATCTCGCGACGGCCACCACGAATTTCGTCAGCGCGCTCGCGCAGACGGAAGCGGCGCTCGAGATCTTCCGCGCGCAGCGGGCGGGACACCTGGTCCTCGTCGCATCGATGAGCGCGGTGCGCGGACTGCCCGGCAAGAAGGCCGCCTATTCGGCGAGCAAGGCGGGACTCGCCGCGCTCGGCGCGGCACTGGCCACCGAATTGGCGCGCTCCCCGATCACGGTGACCACCCTGCTGCCGGGTTTCATCGCCACCGACATGGCGGCCAAGGCGGGCGACGCGCGCATGGTCGCGCCCCTGGACAAGGGCGTCGCGGCGATGGTGGCCGCCATCGAGCAGGAGCGGCGCCGGGCCTGCGTCCCGGGGTGGCCGTGGCGGCTGATCGACCTGGCACTCCCCCATCTGCCCGACGCTCTTGTCGCGCGGATGAGCTGAACCGCAGGAAGCGACGTCACCGGCACGGAATCGCGCAGACCAGTGACGCTTTCCGTGACGGAAGTCGTGCCGATCTCCACCGAGCGGCGCAGAGCGGCGATTACCCGCGAGGTAATCGACTCCGCGACCGGCGGCGGGCAGGATCGCGGCATGATCGATGAGATGGGCACCAAGCTGTTCCACCAGACCATGCCGTTCACCGAACGTCTCGGCGTCGAGGTGCTCGCGCACGGGCCCGATCTGGTGCGCAGCCGCTTGGCCTGGGACGAATCGCTGTGCACACTCGGCGGCGCGCTGCACGGCGGGGTGCTGATGTCGCTGGCCGACGCCACCGGCGCGGTCTGCGCGTTCCTCAACCTGCCGGAAGGCAAGCAGGGCACCACCACGGTGGAGTCGAAGACGAACTTCCTGCGCGCCGTCCGGTCCGGGCACGCGGTCGCGTCGTCGACGCCGTTGCACGCCGGACGCTCGTTCATCGTGGTGGAGACGGTGATCCGGGACGACGCGGACAAGCTCGTCGCGAAGGTCACCCAGACCCAAGCGGTGCTCTAACCGACGCCGCCCGCCAAGGGGACGCGCTCGCCCGCCGCCGCGCGGGCCGAGGGCCACACCGGGCGAGTTCGAGCAGTCCGCCTTGCCTGCGCGCCCGCGAGCAGGATCGCGGCGGTGGACCCGGCCGCAAGCACGCGGCAGGCGCGGTGCCCGCGCCGGGCCGCGGCCGGGTCCGCGTCGAACGCCCGGACCCGGACGATGCCTTGACACATCGATGCCATCACCGTGCAGCCGAGCGAGAGCTGGCGGGCCAGGCTCGCGATGCCGGGCGTCATGTCGCAGCGATACAGCAGCAGACTCAGCGCTCCCCAGCCGAACAGCGTATTCAGTAGCCGGTCGACGGTCGTGTCGCGCACAGCAACCACCGGCCCGCCGGCACGGCCGCGACGAACCCGATGACCGGCCAGGCGATGATTCCCGGAATCGATGTCGCCATCCGGCCGACCTCCCACCCACGAAACTGTCCCTTGCGAACGATAACGTTGCCCCGTGTTCGTGACCGCGCAGATCGAGAATCGGCAGCCGCCGATTACCGGGGTGTCCACCGGGCCGATGTCTTATTTGTCCAATTCGCGACATCACGGGCCCGGCTCCGAGCCGACGGTGATTGTCATCGGCTCCAGAACTCCGGCCGGAATGTCCTCCGATGTCACAACTGCGTGGCGCGCGACGAATTCGGATAGCGCGCAGAACATTTGGCGGAATGGCTGTGGATGTTACGCTGTATCACATAGAGTTTCAGTGACGACACTCACCTCCGACACGCACCTCCCGGCGGGTGCGCCTGCTCTTCGTAGCCCGCGAACGCGGCTCCACCTCATGCTCTGCCCGCCCGTTCGTGCGGCAAGAACGGAGATATCTGTGCGCGATGAACCACGATCAGCTTTCCGGACCGGGCGAATCGATGGTGCATCGGTCGAAGTCGACGTCGTTCCCCCCGCCCCGCGATCGGTGGTCCGCGCGGTGAGCAGGACCGGTGCGCCCGAGGTGAAGCGGCGATACCGCCTTCCCGAAGACAGCGCGTCAGTGCATCTATGCGCCACGGCGTGACCGCGCGGGGGAAGCGGAAGCGATGACCAAGCAGACTGCCGGAACAACCGAACTAGCCGTGCGCCCGGCCGCCGGGACGGACACGATGAACACCGCGCTGCGCGATCGCCTGATCGAGGCGACCGTCGAGGTGGTCTCGACCGAGGGGTTGCACGCGCTGACCGTCCGCCGCGTATCCCGCATGTGCGGGGTCTCCACGATGGCGGTGTACTCCAACTTCGGTGGGATGCCCGGCCTGATCCGGGCGGCGGGCTCCGCCGGCTTCGCCCAGCTGGCCGAGCGCATGACCGCGGCCGGAGTGACCGACGAGCCGATCACCGATCTGCTCGTGCTCGGCCTGGTGTTCCGCGACGAGGCCCAGCGCAGGCCGGAACTGTTCCAGCTGATGTTCGGCACCGGGACGCGCATCGACCTGAAGATCAACCGCGGCAACGTGCTCGTGGCCGGGCACGATTCGGAGTTCGAGCACTACGCGGAGACCTTCGACCACGTGGTGGGCGCGGTGCAGCGCGCACAGGACGCCGGACTGATCAACACCCCCGATGTCCGTTCCGCCGCGGCGCAGCTATGGATGGGACTGTTCGGCTTCATCCAATTGGAGATGGCCGGTCACCTGGGCGACGACGGTTTGCTCGAGGTGCTGGTGCCCGCGATCGTGAATCTGCTCGTGGGCATGGGCGCCGAGCTGGAATCCGTCGGCGCCTCGGTCCTACTCGCGGTGGAACGGTTCGCCACACTGTTCGGCGAGTGATTCCCCCGGGCCGGGTCAGAACGGCAGCTTGGACCTGAACCGCTGGGCGCGCGCCATCGCGCGCTCGGCGGCGCTGCCGCGCGGCGGCATGAGGCCCAGTTGCAGCAGCATCTCCGTCAGATCCCAGGTGGCCTGGCTGCGCCAGATCAACCCGGAGCGGAACTGCCACGCGTCGATGACCAGCAGATCGATCGTCTTGCCGGTCGGACCGAAACCGGGCGGGTCGATGGGGCCGAGATGGGTCCCGGTCATCCGCCACGGCACCAAGGCCAGCCGGTTGTCCGCGGCGAGCACCGGCGGGAACGGGTTGGTGTAGGCGACATCCGGGAACGAACGCACCGTGTCCGCGACGAACTTCTCCACACCCGCCGGGCCGTGCGCGGGCGCGTCCAGCGAAGGGTCGTGCCAGATCGTGTCCTGCGTGACGCATTTCGCGACCGCAGCGCCGTCGCCGCTGTTCCAGCCCGCGATGTATTGCTCGGTGAACGCCAGCAGCCAGTCCAGGCTTTCGATGGGTTCGGCCTCCGCCTCGATGCGGAACTGCCCGGTGTTGTACGAATCCACGCCATCGCCTTTCGCGCCACTGCGTTACGACGAGCCATCGTAGCCACGAATCGACGGCCTCCTCAACACCTTCCGGCGACCGGCGGAGGAACGACGCGGAATAACACCGGAATAACGATGTAATTCACACCGGTTCCACCCCGCGATAACTCTGTAATAACGCCAGAATAATCTCGTCATAAGCACTCTGAACTGCGTCGATGCCGAAGTTGTCATTACCTGCCCGGCAACGCTTTCCGGTTGCGGCGAGAACAATTCCGTATTGACCTTCGCGAATCGCCGCTCCTACCATGGGTGGACACTGACCTCCTACCGCGGAACCACTTCACCGCCGGACGACGCCAAGGCCGAACAGGTTTACCGGCGCCGCGATTCCGGCTGTCTCCACGCTGATTCGATGATGCGGACGTTCACCCGTCCGCGTTTTCGAATGCCCGAGCATCAGGGGATTTGCATGCCCAATGTAGCAATTGTCGGTATCGGCTGCCGTTTTCCGGGCGGCATCGACGGGCCGGACTCGTTCTGGGATCTCGTCGTGCGCAAGGGCGACGGAATCGTGGAGATACCGGCGGACCGCTGGAATATCGCCAAGTTCTACGATCCGGACCCGGACGCGCCGGGCCGGATGTACACCAGGCACGGCGGATTCCTCACCCAGTCGCTGTGGGAGTTCGACGCCGAGTTCTTCGGCATCTCCCAGCGCGAGGCGTCGATCATGGATCCGCAGCAGCGACTGCTGCTCGAGGTCGCCTGGGAGGCGCTCGACGACGCGGGGATGGCGGGCCGGGTCGGCGGACGCGAGGTCGGCGTGTTCGTCGGCGGCTTCATGAACGACAACGCGCTGGTGCGCAGCGGCTCGGTGGCGCGGGCCTCGATCAACAGCCACAGTCCGACCAGTTCGTCGCACACGCTGCTGTCGGCGCGCATCGCGTTCCTGCTGGATCTGCTCGGGCCGACCATGACCATCGATACCGCCTGCTCGTCCTCCCTGGTCGCGCTGCACCAAGCGGTGCTCGCGCTGGAGTCGGGCGAGTGCGAGACGGCGATCGTCGGCGGCGCCAACGCGATGCTGCGCCCCGAGGCGTTCATCTCCATGTGCAAGGGCCGCTTCCTCGCGGTCGACGGCCGGTGCAAGTCTTTCGACGCGGCGGCCGACGGCTACGGCCGTGGCGAGGGCGCGGGCGCCGTGGTGCTGAAGACGCTGGACGCGGCGGTGCGCGACCGCGACCGGATCTACGCGGTGGTGCGCGGCAGCGGCGTCAACCAGGACGGCCGCACACTGGCCATCCCGGTGCCGAACCCGGCCGCGCAGGAGGCGCTGGCCCGGCGGGTGCACCGGCTGGCGGGCATCGACGCCAGCGACATCCGCTATGTCGAGGCGCACGGCACCGGCACGCCGGTCGGCGACCCGCTCGAATTGGCCGCCCTCGGCGCGGTGTACGGCGCGGTCGACGGCCGCGACGAGCCGCTGCCGGTCGGCTCGGTGAAGAACAACATCGGCCACACCGAGGCCGCCGCTGGCGTCGCCGGTCTCATCAAGGCCGCGCTGACCCTGCGACACGGTGTCATCGCGCCGCAAATGCGGCTGGACAACCCGAATCCCGAGATCCGGTTCGACGAGCTGCGAGTTCGCATTCCGCTGGAGACCGAGCCGCTGCCCAACGACGACGGGCGAGCCGCGGTGGCGGTCAACAGCTTCGGATACGGCGGCACCAACGCCCACGCGATCCTCACCCGTGCGCCGGAAGCGCCCGCGCAGGCGCGGACGCGCGGGCCGATCACGGTGCTGCCGCTGTCGGCCCGCAACGAGACCGCGCTGCGCACGATGGCCACCCAGGTGCACGACCTGACCGAGACCACCCCGGTGGACGCGGTGACCGAGGCGGCATGGACGCAGCGCGCGCATCATCCGATCCGCGCGGCGTTCGCCTACCGCGACACCGACGACTTGCGTTCGCAGCTGGCCGATTTCGCCGCGGGCGCGGGCAAGTCCCCCGCCCGCGCGCTCACCGACGGCTCCACCCAGCCGGTGTTCGTGTTCAGCGGCATGGGCCCGCAGTGGTGGGGCATGGCCCGTGGCCTGCTCGAGGCCGACGGGCACTTCGCCGCCGCCGCGCGGTCGATCGACGAGGTCTTCCAGGAGATCGCGGGCTGGTCGATCGTCGAGGAACTGCTTCGGCCCGAGGCGGAGTCGCGGATCACCAGGACCGCGTACGCGCAGCCGGCCAACTTCCTGGTCCAGGCCGCGCTCGTGGCCGAGCTCGCCGAACTCGGCATCCGCCCCGCCGCGGTGGTCGGCCACAGCGTCGGCGAAGTGGCCTCGGCCTACGCCTCCGGCTCGCTGTCGCTGCGCGACGCGCTGCTGGTGAGCTATCACCGCGCACGGTTGCAGGCCACCACCGCTGGCACCGGCGGCATGCTCGCCGTCGGCCTGTCCGAAGAGCAACTGCGCGAGCGCCTCGCGGGCGTGCCGGGCGTCTGCGTCGCGGCGATCAACAGCCACTCCGCCGCGACGCTGTCCGGCGACCTGGCCGATTTGGACCGCATCCGCGAGGAGCTCACCGCCGAAGGCGTCTTCGCCAAGGCGCTGCGTGTGGAGGTGCCCTACCACAGCCATCTGATGGACCCCATCCTCGGCGAACTCACCACCGTGCTGGCCGGACTGGCGCCGCGGGCCGCGCGGGTGCCGATCTGGTCCACCGTCACCGGCGGCGAGCTGTCCGGTCCCGACTGGGATGCCGAGTACTGGTGCCGCAACGTGCGCGAGCCGGTGCGGTTCGGCGCGGCCGTGGACAGCCTGCTCGATGCCGGGCACCGGGTCTTCCTCGAGGTGGGGCCGCATCCGGTGCTCAGCGGCAACGTCAAGGAGGCGTTCGTGCGCCGCGGCCTGGAGGGCGCGGCGATCAGCACCCTGTCGCGCACCGCCGACGACCGCGACAACCTGCTGCGCGCGGTGGGCGAGCTGTACCAGGCGGGCGGGTTGGACACCGCGCACGCGCCGGGCGCACCGGACGCCCCGGTGGCGCACCTGGACCTGCCCCGCTACCCGTGGCAGCGCCGCACGCTGTGGACCGAGGACCCCGCGATCGAGGCCGACCGCGTCGGCGCCGTCGACGGCTACGTCATGCTCGGCCAGCGCACCGCGGCGTCCGCGCCGGAATGGGAAGTGGAACTGTCGGTGGCCGCGCTGCCGTGGCTGCCCGATCACGTGGTCGACGGCTCCGTCGTGCTGCCGGGCGCGGCCTATCTGGACGCCGCGCTCAGCGCCGTCGCGGTGCGGACCGGTCGCGCCACCTTCGGGCTGGAGTCGGTCCAGTTCGTCGCGCCGCTGGTGATCGGCCAGCACGACGTGCCGGTGCTGCGTCTCACCGTCGAGGAGACCACCCGCCGGTTCACCCTGCGTTCGCGCGCGGCCACCGCGACAACGTGGACGATCAACGCGCACGGCAGGCTGATCGAGGCGGACGTCGACCCGCACACCGTCGACCTCACCCCGGCGGCGGACGCGGTGGAGGTGTCCGCGGCGACGCTCTACGACGGCCTGGCCGCGCACGGCCTGGCCTATGGGCCCAGCTTCCGGCTGATCACCGCCGCCAGTGTCGGCGCCGACTCGGTGCTGGCCCGGCTCGATCTCACGCCGCTGGCCGGGAGCGCGCCGAGCCTGCCGCATCTGGCCCACCCCGCGGCGGTCGACGCCGCGTTGCAGTGCTTCGCCGCCTTGTACGCGCAGACCGCGCACGGCGCGAGCGTCGTGGTGCCGTCCTCGGTCGACGGGGTCCGCTGGACCGGGCCGCTGCCCGAGCAGGCGGTCGTGCTCGTCCGCCGCGTCGACGGCGACCCGCTGTGCGCCGACATCACTGTCGCTTCCCCCGAAGGTGCTGTGGCACTGACTCTTTCGAGGGTTCGGTTCGCCAGCCTTGCGGCCGAGCCCGATCTGCACGACCAGCTCGACGAGCTGTTCTACGAGCCGGTGTGGGCGATCGTCGACGACACCGCGCCCGCCGACGAACCCGTGGGCGGCGAGGAGTTCCTGCTCGTGGTCAGCCTGGGCAGCACCGTCTCCCAGCGCGCCAAGGAGATCGCCAGCGCGCGGGCGTCGGCGGAGATCCTCACCCTGGAACCGGAAGCGGCCGACGCCTCCGACCGTGTCCTAGCCGCATTGCGGGCCGCGCAGGCGCGGCCCGGCGTCACGCGCGGCCGCCTCGTCGTGGTCTCCGGCGCCGAACTGGACGCGGTGCCCAACGCCTACGGGCTGGCGCAGGTCGCCAAAGCGGTCGGCGAGCTGGTGGTCGGCGAGGAGGACGGCGAGGCCCCTGCCATCAAGGTGCGCGCGGTGGTGGTCACCGAGCAGGCGTTCTGCCTGCCGGTCGACGCCTTCGCCCATCCCGCGCAGGCCGCGCTCACCGGCGCCAGGCGCACGCTGCGCAACGAGCAACCCGCGGTGCACTGGCGACTGGTCGACACCGAGCCCGCCACGCGCGCCGCCGACGTCGTCGAGCAGGTGTTCGGCGACGGGCGAGCCGACGAGGTCGCGTTGCGTGCGGGCGCGTGCTGGGCGCTGCACCTGCGCAAGTCCCTGCGCGACCATCTGGCGGTCTGGGACGAGGCCGCGCCGCTGACCGACCCGGACAGCTCCTTCCGCCTGGAGATTCCGCGCTCGCGGCTGCTGTCGGACCTGACCTGGCGCGCGGTCGATCGCGTGCCGCCGGGGCCGGGCGAGGTCGAGATCCGGATGGACGCGGTGGGCCTCAACTACAAGGACGCGCTCAAGGTGCTCGGCGTGCTCACCGAAAAGGAGCTGGCGGGTACGTATTTCGGCACCGAACTGGGCATGGACGGTTTCGGCGTGGTCGAGCGGGTCGGTCCGGGAGTCACCGAGGTCGCCGTCGGGGACGAGATGTCGGTGTGCGCCAGGGATCTGCTTCGCAGACACGTCACCCTCCGGCCGGACGAGGGCGCCACGATGCCACTCGACTACCCGGACACCGTGCTCGACCCGTGCCACTCCAGCTCGGTCCTGCCCTTCCTCACCGCCGAATTCGCCTTCGGCGACCTCGCGCACCTGCGACCGGGTGAGACGGTGCTGGTGCACGGCGCCGCGGGCGGCATGGGCATGGCCGCGGTCCAGGTCGCGGTGCGTCTCGGCGCGCGGGTGATCGCGACGGCGGGCTCGGACGAGCGGCGCGCGGTGGCCGCGGCGGCGGGGGCGCACGAGGTGGTCAACTCGCGCTCGATCAGCTTCGTCGACGACGTGCTCGACCTGACCGAAGGGCGCGGCGTCGACGTGGTCTACAACTCGTCTCCCGGCGAGATCCTCCAGCAGAACCTGCGGGTGGCCGCCGAATTCGGGCGGATCATCGAGATCGGCAAGGCCGACATCTACGGCGGCGGCGCGATCGACCTGCGTCCGTTCGACCGGAACCTGTCGTTCTTCGCCGTGGACATGGACCGCGCGCTGGCCGTGCGGCCCGAGCTGGTCCGCCGCGCCGCACGCCGGGCGATGGACGCGCTGAACGACGGCACCTACGACTACCTGCCCTACACCGCGTTCCCGCTCACCGCGACGACCGAGGCGTTCGAAACCGTGGTGCGGTCCAAGCAGATCGGCCGGGTGGTGCTCGACCTGCGTGAACCGGAACCGTCCGTGCTGGTCAAGCGGCCGAGTCTGCCGATCGACCCCGCCGCGAGCTACCTGGTGACCGGCGGCTTCGGCGCGTTCGGTCTGGCGACCGCGCGCTGGCTGGTGCGGGTCGGCGCGCGGCGGCTGGTGCTGGCCGGACGCAGCGGCGCCACCGGCGACGCGGCCCGCGCCGCGGTCGCCGAGCTCACCGCCGCGGGTGCGGAGGTCGTCGAGGAGCGTCTCGACATGGCCGACTACGACGCCGTCGCCGCGCTGGTCGATCGCATCCAGGCCAGCGGACATCCGCTGCGTGGTGTGTTCCACGCGGCCGGCGTGGTGAACAACCTCGAGGTCCCGCAGATCACCGCCGAATCGCTGGCGGAGATCTTCGGGCCCAAGGTCGCGGGCGCGGTCAACCTGGACACCGCCGTCACCGCGGCCGGCATCGATCTGGACATGTTCGTGCTGTTCTCCTCTGCGAGCAGCATCGTCGGCATATCGCCCCAATTCGGGTATGCCGCAGCCAATTCCGTACTCGACATGATCGCGGCCGCCCGCCGGGCCCGCGGCGCCGCCGCACTCGCGGTGAACTGGGGCTTCATGAGCGGCGGCGGTGGCATGGCCGACTACGAGGCGGTCAGCCGATACGCGGAGATGACCGGGTACCGCTCGGTGGACATGGACGTGGCCACCGATCTGCTCGGCGAGTGCCTGCGGCTGAACCTGCCGCAGATCGTGCTGTTCGACGTCGACTGGAGCCAGTGGGCGCTGGCGCATCGCCCGTCCACCCGCACGCCGCGTTTCGCCGACCAGGTGGCGGCCGCGGGCGGCGGCGCGGCGGGCGCGGGCGCGCTGCGGGCGGAGATCCTCCAGCTGGGGCCCGAACAGCGCGGCGAGGTGGTGGCCTACCTGCTCGCCGAGCAGCTGGCGGCGGTGCTCGGGGTCGACGCCGAGACGATCGACCTGAACACCCCGCTGCCCGAACTCGGCATGGATTCGCTGATGGGCATGGAGTTCGGCGCGCGCGTGGTGCAGGTGCTCGGCACCCAGCTGTCGGTGCTGGCCGTGATCGGACTGACGTTGCGCGGGCTCGGCGCGCGGATTGCCGAGCAGATTGCCCAGGAAGAAGAGCGCGCGGCGAGGAGCGAGGACGAATGAGCGGCAACAACAGGGAACTGGCCCGCGCACTGCTGGCCAGGCACGCAGGCGGCGAGCACACCGCCACGGCGAACGGGAACGGCGCGCGAGCCGCCAACGGCGCCGCCGCCCCGGCCGCGGCCACCGGCAACGGCGGCGGCGCGGCGCGCGGGGCCGCGCACACGTCGTTCCGTGACCATCCCGGCGTGCTCGAGGCCGCGCAGCGGTTCGGGCGGTTCGACGCCTGGGTCAACGAGGTCGGTCTGGTCAACCCGTACTACCTGCCGCACGAGGGCATCAGCGGCGCGGTGACCAGGATGGCCGACCGGGACGTGGTGAACTTCAGCAGCTTCGGCTACCTGGACCTGGCCGCCGACCCGCGGGTGCGGCAGGCCGCCAAGGACGCGATCGATCGGTACGGCACCTCCGCCGCCGCGGTCCGGATCGTGGCGGGCGAGCTGCCGATCTATCGCGAACTGGAAGCCGAGATCGCGGGCATCTACGACACCGAGGCCGCGCTGGTGACCGCGAGCGGCTACCTCACCAACGCCGCCGCGGTCGGATTCCTGCTCGGCAAGCGCGATCTCGCGGTCTGCGACGCGCTCATCCACCACAGCGTGGTGTCCGGCACGGAGTGGTCGCGCTGCAAGCGAGTCTCCTTCCGGCACAACGATCCCGAGTCGCTCGAGACGATCCTCAAGATGTCGCGGCGCAGTTTCGACCGGGCCATGGTGATCATCGAGGGCCTCTACAGCATGGACGGCGATGTGGTCCGTCTGCCGGAGATCATCGAGGTGGCCCGGCGCTACGACTGCTCGATCATGATCGACGAGGCGCATTCGTTCGGCACCCTCGGCGCCACCGGGCACGGCGTGCGTGAGCTGTTCGACCTGCCCGGCGACGCCGTCGACGTCTGGATGGGCACCCTGTCCAAGGCGCTGGGCAGCGTCGGCGGCTATCTCGCGGGCAACCGGGAACTGGTCGACGGGTTCAAATACGTCGCAGGCGGTCTGAGCATGTACACCGCCGCGCCCGCTCCTTCGGCCATCGGCGCCGCGCTGGCCGGGCTCGAAGTGCTCCGCGACGAGCCGGAACGCGTGACGCGGCTGCGGCACAACAGCGAGTACTTCCACCGCCGCGCCAAGGAGTACGGCTTCGACATCGGCACGTCGGAGGACTCACCGATCATCCCGGTCATGACCGGCGCCGACGAACCGGCCGTGCTGGCGGCGCTGGCCATGCTGCAACGCGACTTCAGCGTCAACGCCATCACCCACCCGGTCGTCCCGGCCGGGGAGGCCAGGCTGCGGTTCTTCATCAACTGCAGGCACACCGAGCAGCAAATGGACCAGGCGCTGGCCACGCTGCGCGAGGTGCTCGACGGACTCGCGGACACCGCGGGACAGCAATTCACACTCGCCCATGAGGAGCAGCACTCGTGAAAATTCCCATCAACCGATCCCTCCTGCGAAAAGCGGTGGTGCCAGGGGTGGCGCTGCTGCTGATGGGCTCGCTGTTCATTCCCGCGCGGTCGGCGCTGCTGCCAACCTACGACGAGGCGGGCGGCCCCATCGCGAGCAAATTCGATTTCACCGCGATGCCGATCGCGCTGCCCAAGGGCCTGCCGACCGACCGCAAGATCCGCGAACTGCGCGAGCCGTACAAGCACCTGTCGGCCTGGATCTCCTCGGTCGGCGCGGCCATCGCGATGAACGACTTCGACGGCAACCGGCTGGCCGACGACCTGTGCGTGGTCGACCCGCGCTCCGACACCGCCTTCATCACCCCGACGCCGGACAGCAACACCGCCCGGTACGAGCCGTTCGTGCTCGATCCCAAGCCGCTGCCTGCCGACACCTCCACGGTGCCGTCGGGCTGCATCCCCGGCGACTTCAACGGTGACGGCCGCATGGACGCGCTGGTGTCGTACTACGGCCGCACCCCGATCCTGTACCTGCAGCGCGCCAACGCGACCCGCCTGGACGCCAAGGCGTTCCGCCCGATCGACCTGGTGCCGTCCCCGAACACCGCGGACGGGCACTACGAGGGTCAGCGCTGGATCACCGCCGCGGTCTCGGTCTCGGACTTCGACGGCGACGGCAAGCCCGACATCTACCTGGGCCAGTACTTCAACGACATGGACGTGCTGTCCAAGGACGGCCAGCTCGCGCTGTGGATGACCGACTCGCTGTCCAACGCGCGCAACGGCGGCAAGGACCGCATCTTCACCCTGGCCTCCGCCAAGTCGGGCGACGAGCCGACCGCCGAGTACCGCGAGGTGGCCAACCCGTTCCCGATCGGCATGGACACCGGATGGGCGCTTGCCGCCGCCGCGGCCGACCTGAACGGCGACCAGCTCCCGGAGTTGTACGTGGCCAACGACTTCGGACGCGACCGCCTGTTCGTCAACAAGTCGACGCCGGGCCAGATCCGCTTCGGCTTCGCCGAGGGCGAGCGCGGGATCACCGAGCCGAAGTCGTATGTGCTGGGCCATGATTCGGACAAGGGCATGGCCGCCGACTTCGGCGATCTGAACGGCGACGGCATGCCGGACCTGTTCGTCAGCAATATCGCCGTGCGCTTCGCGCTGATGGAAGGCCACTTCGCGTTCTACAACACGGCCGAGGACACCGCCGACGCGGCACGTCAGCTGGCCGAGGGCGTGGCTCCGTTCGAGAACCGCGCGACCGACGTCGGCCTGGCCTGGGAGACCTGGGGCTGGGACGCCAAGATCGACGACTTCGACAACGACGGCCGCAACGAGCTGATCCAGGCCACTGGCATGATCAAGGGCGAGACCAACCGGTGGCCGCAGATCCAGGAACTCGGCACCATGAACGACGATCTGACCAAGTACCCGTGGTCCTGGCCGATCATCGGCTCCGACGCCGATATCGCCGGCAGCGACCCGGTCGGATTCTTCAGCCGCGGTGACGACGGCAAGTTCGCCAACCTCACCCACGCGCTCGGCATGGACACCCCGGTGCCCTCGCGCGGCATCGCGGTCGGCGACACCTCCGGCAACGGCGCGCTCAGCTTCGCCGTCGCCCGGCAGTGGGGTGATCCGACCTTCTACCACAACAACAAGGCCAAGGGTGGCCAGTTCCTCGGCCTGAAGCTGTTCAAGCCGGCCTGGGAGGGCAACGCGGCCACGACCACCGTCGCCGGTCTTCCCCCGCAGGGCGTTCCCGCGGTGGACGCCCAGGTCGAGGTCCGCACGGCGGACGGCCGGTTGCTCAGCAGCCACCTCGACGGCGGCAGCGGGCACACCGGCAAGCGGGCCACCGAGGTGCACATCGGGCTCGGCGAGGTCGATCCGGCCGCCCCGGTGAACGTCACGCTCCGCTGGCGGGAGACCAACGGCACCCCGCACGAACAGTCCCTCCAGCTCGCGCCGGGCTGGCACACCGTGAACCTCGCCTCGGACGCGCAGGAGGTCAAGCAGCGATGAGCGACAACGACAACAAGGATCCGGGCGAGGCGAAAGCCGCCTCCAACGGCCATCACGAAACGCAGGCGGCCGAGGGCAACGGCAGCGCACCTGCCAACGGCAACGGCGCCGCTCACCAGGGCAATGGCGCCACGACCACCGCCGAACGCATCTCCTCCATGCAACGCTCGGGCACCGAGTTCGCCAAGGAATGGATGGAAAAGCCCGCGCCGACGAAGGATCCGCGCTACCTGGCGCTGCGCAACTTCGCCATCTCGATCACGATCTTCAACCTGATCGGGTTCCCGCTGCTCGGCTTCGAGCAGCCGTTCCTGTGGCCGTTCATCGCACTGGCCACGGCCTACACCACCGAGATCGGGCTGGAGGTCCTGGCGGCCTGGGCGTACAAGCGCCCGCCCGCCTTCCGTGGCCGCGGGCCGCGTGGGCTGTTCGAGTTCCTGCTGCCCGCGCACATCACCGGTCTGGCGTTCAACTTCCTGACCTTCGCGCACGACAAGCTGTGGCCGGTGATCTTCGGCATCGTGGTCGCGGTCGGCACGAAGTGGGTGCTGCGCGCGAAGATCAACGGCAAGATGCGCCACTTCATGAATCCGTCGAATTTCGGTGTGGTGGTGTGCTTCCTGGTGTTCCCGATGATCGCGGTGGCGCCGCCGTACCACTTCACCGAATACATCACCGGACCGGCGGACGCGCTCATCGTGCTCGGCCTGCTGACGACCGGCACCATGCTCAACGCCAAGCTGACGCTGAAGATGCCGCTGATCATGGCGTGGGTCGGCTCGTTCGCGCTGCAGGCCATCGTGCGCGGGCTCATCGAACCGAACATCTCGATCCTGGCCGGACTGAGCATGATGACCGGCCTTGCGTTCGTCCTGTTCACCAATTACATGGTCACCGACCCCGGCACCACCCCGTCGGGCAAGAAGCAGCAGATCATGTTCGGCGCCTCGGTCGGCATCATGTACGGCGTGGTCACGGCGCTGCACATCTCCTACGGGTTGTTCATCGCGCTGGTGATCGTCTGCGGCGCCCGCGGCGTCTACTGGTGGGCGCGCGGCATCGCCGAATGGTGGGGGCAGCGGGGCGCGGCGCCGGAGGCGGCGCAGCAGCCCGTGGTGGCCGACGACTTGGAGGCCGACATCACGGGCGAACCGGAACCGGAGAAGGAGGCTGCCCGCTCATGAGCGACCGCGCCGAGCTGCGCCGCGTGCTCGGCGCGTTCACCACCGGTGTCACCGTGGTCACCACCGGGTGGCCACGGCCGCACGGCATGACCGCCAACGCGTTCACGTCCGTCTCGCTGGATCCCCCGCTGATCCTGGTGTGCGTCGCCCACACGGCGCGCCTGCACCGGGCGATCCACGAGGCGGGCGCGTTCGCCGTTTCGGTGCTGTCGGCCGAGCAGGAGCCGGTGGCCCGGTATTTCGCCGACTCCGCGCGGCCCGACGGCAGCGCCCAATTCGACCAGGTCGAGTGGTTTCCCGGACCGCACACCGCGGCGCCGCTGCTGGCGAACGCGGCCGCGGGTCTGGAGTGCAAGCTCGACGCGGTATTCGACAGCGGCGACCACAGCATCGTGGTCGGCGAGGTCGTGCACGCCGAACGCGACGCCCGACTGGCCGCCACGGGAGCGCTGACTTTCTTCGACGGCGGCTTCCGTCGCTTGATCCTGTGACGATCCCCCGCTCCTCCGACGAATGGAGAACCCCATGCCCTCGCCGTTGGGTCCGCTGCGCGCGGCCCTTTTCGTCCCCAGTCCGGCCAGCGTCCGCGAGGTGCTCGGCAAATTCGAGCAGCCCGACCAGCACACCGCGCTCGAACTAGAGCAGGTGACCATGCACCTGGTCGGCGGCATCGACTCCGCGGTCCGCAGTTCGGACAACGACGAGCTGATCACCACTCTGTCGCAGGTGCCGCCGAAGTATCGCGGGTTCGCCTACGAAGGCGCCGCGGTAGGCCTCACCGCGATCGACTCGCTCTCGCCCGGCCGCCGCGCCGCCGACCTGATCGAGGGCCCGGCCAGTGAGTACGCGCTGACCATGTACGTCGGCGTCGGCCTGGCCATGGCGAAGATCCCCAAGGTGCGGTGGAAGAAACTGTTTCCGCAGCACCCGCTGTTCCGCTGGCTGGCCATCGACGGCTACGGCTTCTACAAGGCGTTCTTCCAGATGCAGCGCTATGTGCGCGACAAGCACGTCGAGACCCGCTACCCCGCCTGGCTCGGCGACCGCGACAA
This sequence comes from Nocardia sp. NPDC003726, assembly GCF_053586955.1. Classification (NCBI taxonomy): domain Bacteria; kingdom Bacillati; phylum Actinomycetota; class Actinomycetes; order Mycobacteriales; family Nocardiaceae; genus Nocardia; species Nocardia sp. NPDC003726. The sequence continues at coordinate 108,381 of NZ_JBSFNF010000007.1, forward strand.
CCTGAAGCGCATCGCCGACCAGGGCATGGGCCGCGCGCTGTGGTTCATCGGCGGCGGCAGCCCGGCCGGTGTCGTGCGGCTGATCGGCGAGTTCGAGCCGAAACGGCACGCGGATCTGTGGAGCGGCGTCGGCATCGCCGTCACCTTCGCGGGTGGTGTGGAACCCGCCGCGATGGAGGAACTCTGGGAGGTGGCCGGTGAGTTCCGGCCGCAGCTGTCGCTCGGCTCGGCCATGGTCGCCCGCATCCGGCAGCAGACCAACAGCGTCAACGAGCACAGCGAAGCGGCGGCGCAGGTCTTCTGCGGCACCACCGTGGCGAAGACCGACGCGCTGATCGAGAGTTCACTCGACGATCTGCCCGATGACGGCAGTTCCGCCACCTACCTGCTGTGGCGGGACCGGATCGCCGACATCGTCACCTCGAGCCGGGCCTGAGCCGCCGCGATGGCACGGGTCCGGGACTGGGTCGGCAAGCACGTCGTCGTCACCGGCGGGTCGGAAGGAATCGGCGCCGCGGTGGCGGCGGCCTTCGCGGGGCGCGGCGCGCGGGTGTCGATCATCGCGCGCCGGAAGCTGCCGCTGCGCGACACCGCGAAGCGATTGGGCGCGGACTGGGCCGCCGCCGACGTCACGCGCGCGGACGAACTGGCCGCTGCCATCACGGAACTGGAGCAGCGCAACGGGCCGTGTGAGGTCATCGCCTGCTGCGCCGGTCTCGCGCTGCCGGGCCGGTTCCTCGACGTGGACCCCGACGAGTTCGAGGCGCAGATGTCGGCGAACTACCTCGGTGCGGTGCACGCGGTGCGGCGGGTGCTGCCCGGCATGGTGGAGCGTGGTCAGGGAAAGATTCTGCTGGTCAGTTCCACGGCGGCGTTTCTCGGTATCACGGGGTACACCGCCTACGGACCGACCAAGGCGAGCGTCCGGCAGCTGGCGTTGTGCCTGCGCTACGAAGTCGAGCCGAAAGGCGTCGACGTCACGGTGATCTATCCGGCCGACACCGACACACCGGGGCTGGCCATGGAGAACACCCGCAAGCCGGTGGAGACCAAGGCGATCACCGGTTCGATCGAGCCGATGCCGGCCGAGCGCGTCGCCGAGGCCGCGGTGCGCGGCCTGGAACGCGGCCGCCACCACATCGCGCTCGACCCGCTCACGCGGTTCTTCCTGGCCTGGGCGAACCTGCCGGAGGACTTGGCGCGGCCGTTCATGCGCCGCACCATCGCGAAGGCGTTGCGCGGCAACTGAACGCAGACGCGTCGAAGGCCCGCTCACCCATCGAATCTCGAGGGGTGAGCGGGCCTTTCGTCGTCTTCAGCCGACGATGACGATGACACAGGCCGCGATGAACAGCACCTGAACCAGCGCCCGCAGGGGCAAGGGCATGGTCTTGATGCCCAGTTCGGCGCGGGCGGCGCGGACGTTCGCCGGAAACAGCGCAACCAGCAGCGCGATCAGGCAGGCCGCGGCCAGGTCCGCGGTCGCGGGAACGAGCACACCGGCCGCGCCCGCCAATTCCAGCACGCCGGTCAGCGTCACCAGCGCGGGAGCGTTCGGCAGCCGCGGCGGCACCATGGCGATCAGAGCGTCACGGCGCGGCTGGAGGAAGTGCGCGCTGGAGGTGAGCACGAGCATCGCGGCCAGCCCGAGCGCGGTCGCGTGCGCCCACGAATCGAGCCAGCCGTTGCCGGTCAGCCAGCCGATGAGCCGGACGACTGCGGTGACGGCGACGAGGACGACCAGCGGTGCCATCGGGATCTCCTGTAGATCGAAGAGCAAATCTTGACAGTGGAAAGATAGACTCGACGGCATGAACTTGTCAATGTCTAGATGATCGGTCACCATCGAGACATGGCGAAGGACGGCTACCACCACGGAGATCTCCGCGCGGCACTGCTCACCGCGGCCGCCGAGCGGATCGCCGCCGACGGCGTCGACGCCGTCTCGCTGCGCAACCTGGCCAGGCACACGGGCGTCTCGCATGCCGCGCCCGCCCACCACTTCGGCGACAAAGCGGGGCTGCTCACCGCGTTGGCCACCGAGGGCTTCGAACTGCTCGCCGCACAGCTCACACGGGCGGGGGATGATTTCCGCGAGGTGGCGGTGGCCTACATTCGTTTCGCCCGCGAGCACCCAGGGCACTTCGACGTCATGTTCCGGCACAGCCTGCTGCATGCGGAGGACGAGACATTGCGCTCCGCGCGCGAGCGGTCGGCGCTGGCGCTGCGCTCCGGCGTCTCCGGCATCCAGCCGGGCCACGGCAACGAGCACCGGAAGGCGACCCAACTGGCCGCGTGGTCGCTGGTGCACGGCTTCGCTTCGCTGTGGCGCGAAGGCGCACTGCATAATTCGACACTGGCCGACGATCCCGATCCGGAGGCCCTCGCCCGCAAGATGCTGTCCACCATCCGCTTCGACTGACCGGAAACCGGCTTGCGACCAGCCGCCATCGTGCTATCCACAGACCCGGAAGGAGCAGGCGGCCACCTCTCAGCTGCCATCGACACATGGACATCCACGCCTATCCCACGGACGCGACCACACCGGTGGACCCGGCCGAGGCACACCGGATCGCCGACCGGCATCTCATCACCGACGACTACGCCGAACGCGGGATCACCTATCAGCTGTCCGAATTCGACAGCTGCTTCGTCGCCGTCGCCACCTTCCCCCGCCCGCCGCACGCCGACCCGGACAGCCCGCCGGTGATCGTCGGCGGCTCCGTCTGCGTCATCGACAAGCCCACCGGCGCGGTGTCCTACTGGCCGACCTATCCGGCCGATCTGGTCGCCGACCAGTACGCGACCGCGTTGCGGGACGGGACCCTCGTCGTGGAGGACGGCTGGCCGGAAGACGACGACTCACCCGCGTGATCGAAGGCCCTGTCGCCATTGACAATTCGAGAGCGGCGCACGACCATGATCACCGGCGCCGACCATCGTCCGAGTTCGAGCAGGCGTCGAGCCGGCGGAACCGACGCAGCCACAGGAGACAGGTTTCTTCATGGGGGACAACGAGCCCGGCGAGGACGCGCCCGAGACACAGCAGCCCCGGCAGCAGGACAACGCCGAGCGGAAGAGCTGGATGCGGCGTCATTCCGGGACGATCCTCACCACGCTGCTGTTCCCGATCATCTCCGGGTTGATCGTCTTGGCGGTGGAGAAGTCCACCGATGACGACAAGGACGATTCGGCCACGGGAACCTCCACGTCGGCTCAGCCGACCACGCGCAGCGATACGCCGGCCGACCGCGCGCCCTCCTCGGCCGTCCCCGCGACTTCGGCGAACGCTTCCCCGGACGACGTCCGATGGTCCGGCACGCTCAACCTGACCTACTTCGACCTGGACTCCGTCCCGCCCCGCGTCCTGTCCAGCAACACTGGCGCCAGCGCTTGGGTCAGCTACGACCGTGAGGCCTCCGGCGGATTTTCCGCCGCCACCCTCTACGGCGTCGGCGGCGGCTTCTTCACGACGAAGCCGACCCTGGCCCGGTGGACCACCCCGGCCGAACCCACCCGGAAACAGTGCTCGGACCTCGTCGCCACCCAGGGCGCCGAAACCCTGCCGGTCACCACCGACAGCGCCTACTGCGTGCGAACCGCGGCGGGCCGTACCGCGTTCATCACCGGAATAGCGCTCGACAACGCGGTCAAGGCCTACACCGCCAAGGTCGTCGTCTGGTCCGCCACGCAGTAGCGCTTCTCCTCGCCGAGCACCGCGCCGCCCCGAGTCAGAACGCGGGTTGGGCGGGGAGGCCGGGCTTCGGGTCGGGGGCGGGCTCCCCCGCGTCGGGGACTTCGATGCCGCGCAGCGATGCGCCCGCGGTTTCGCGCAGGTGGTTCCAGGCGAGCAGACCGATCAGGGACGCGCCGACCATGTAGATGGCGGGGAACAGCGCCCAGCCGGTCGCCTCGATGACGGCCTCGTTGATCAGCGGGGCGGTGCCGCCGAAGATCGCGGTGGAGACGTTGTAGGCCAGCGCGAAACCCGCGTACCGCACATGGGTCGGGAAGATGGCGGGGAACGTGGAACTGATGGTGGACAACTGCGGCACGTACAACAGTCCGAGCACGATGAAGCCGAGGATCGCCCAGGCCGTGCCCTGACCCATCAGCCAGTACAGCGGCACCGCGAGCACGCTCAGACCCGCCAGCGAGAACAGCCACATCGGGCGGCGGCCGACGTCGTCGGACAGTCGGCCGAACAACGGCAGCACCAGCATCATCACCACCTGACCGAGCAGCATCATCGCGGTGGTGGCCGACTCGCCCATGCCGATGGTTTTCTGCAGATAGGTGGGCTGATAGGTCAGCAGCGTGTAGTTGACCACGTTGAGCGCGACCACGAGTCCGGCCAGCGTGAGGGTCTCGCGCCGGTAGGTGGTCAGCACCTCGCGCAGCCCGCCCGGCGGACGCTCGCGCTCGGCGACCTCGGTGAACACCGGACTCTCGTCCAGCTTGGCGCGCAGGTACCAGCCGGTCAGGCCGAGCGGGACGGCGATAAGGAACGGGATGCGCCAGCCCCAGTCGTGCATGGTGTCCGAACCGAGCGCGAGCTGGCAGACCAGTACCGTCGCGGAGCCGCCGACGAAACCGGCCATCGTGCCGAATTCCAGGAAGCTGCCCAGGAATCCGCGTTTGCGATCGGTCGCGCATTCGGCGAGATATGTTGCCGCGCCGCCGTATTCGCCGCCCGTGGAGAAGCCCTGCACCACACGCAGCAGGATGAGCAGGATCGGGGCCAGCACGCCGACGGACGCGTGGGTGGGCAGCAGGCCGATGGCGCCGGTGGCGGCGGCCATGAGCAGGATCGTGGTGGCCAGCACGGCTTTGCGGCCGATCCGGTCACCGAGCGGACCCCACACCATGCCGCCGAGCGGCCGCAGGACGAACGAGATGGCGAAGCCGAGCATGGTGCCGAGCGTGCCGAGTTCCCCGGGGAAGAAGGCATCGGTCAGGTACGTCGCGGTGGCGGCGTAGACGCCGTAGTCGAACCATTCGGTCGCGTTGCCCATGGCGGAGGCCGCCACGGAACGCCGCAGCGGGAAATTCCTGGATGCTCGATCGGTCACGTGCACGTCCTCTCCAGTCCGTCACGGACCTCGGTTCGTTCCGCCTCCGATCTCGGCGACCGAAGGCGTGGCACGAAACAGACCGATACCCAGGATTCGGCGGCGGCAAACAGTCACGGAGCAGGAAGACCCCGCGCCCACCTGCTCTGACCTGCTACTCGACCGGATATTGTGATGCCGGTCACATAGCCACAACGGCCACGATTACCGCGTCCACGAGAGACGCGATGCGGGAAGCCCCTCGGTCACCTCCGCCCGAGCATGGCGGCGACACCGGCGGCGACTTCCCGCGCCAGCGCCCCGTCCACCGGGGCGTGCCGGCTCAGCAGCCGGTACCACATGGCCCCGAAGGCGAAATCCACCACCAGATCCAGCGGCACCGTCCCGGCGAACTCGCCACTGTCCACACCGCGCGCCAGCAGGGCGCGCAACGCGGCACGACGCGGGCCGATCACCGTGCTCTGCAACCGCTCCGACAGCGCGGGGTCACGTTGCGCGTCGGCCATCAGGCCGACCAGCGCCTGGCCGGTCAGCTTGCGCGTGAGTTCGTAGGTCACGGTGAGCAGGCCCTCGACCTCGGCGAGCACGTCGGTGGACTCGGCGCGCACGCGCAGCGCCGGATCCTGCGCCAGCCCGGCGAGCGCCTCCATGAGCACCGATGCCTTGTCCGGCCACCAGCGATACACCGTCTGCCTGCCCGCGCCCGCCGCGTCGGCGATCGCCTTGATGGTCAAGTCCTGATAGCCGTCCCGTTCACACAGTTCGAGCGCGGCGCGCAGGATCGCGCGCCTGGTCTCCTCGCTGCGCGGGCGGCCACGAGTTCCGGTCATGCCGCCACTTTACAAGACACCGTGACTCGTTTATATTTCGAGACACAGAGCTTCGAAAATCAGGAGGGTGTTGTGCGCAACCGAGTCGTCATCGTGGGCGGTACATCGGGCATCGGCCTGGCCGCGGCGCGCAGGCTCGCGTCCCACGGGCACGAGGTGATCATCGCGGGTCGCGACAAGGGCAGGCTGGAGGCCGCGCTCGCCGGTCTGGGCGAGAACGTCACCGGCCGGACCGTCGACGCGCGTGACGAGGCGGACCTGACCCGGTTCTTCACCGAGATCGGGCCGATCGACCATGTGGTGGTGACCGTGACCGGCCCGTCGGGCACCACACCGTTCCGCGAACTGACCCTCGGCCATGTGCGCGAGCACGTCGAGGGCAAACTGCTCGCGCACACGGCCGCGGTGCAGGCCGCGCTGCCGCACCTGTCGCAGGGCGGTTCGATCACCCTGGTGTCGGCGGCCTCTGCGGGCGGGTCGATGCCCGCGACCGCGGCGCTGGCGGCCGTGAATTCCGGTGTGGAGGCGATGGTTCCGGTGCTGGCCGTCGAGCTGGCGCCGCTGCGGGTGAACGCGGTGTCCCCGGGCGTGATCGACACCGACTGGTGGAACTTCCTGCCCGACGGCGCGCGTACCGAGGTCTTCGACTCGATCGCCTCGGCCACCCCGGTCGGTCGCGTCGGCACCGCCGACGACGTGGCCCACGCGATCGAATTCCTGGTGGACAATTCCTTCACCACCGGGATCGTGGTTCGCGTCGACGGCGGCGCGCGATTGGGAGCGCCGAAGTAAGCGTGCGGCCCTACAGCGGGGTCACGTACGCGCCCGCGATGCCGCCGTCCACCAGGAACTGGGACGCGGTGATGAACGAGGAGTCATCGCTGGCGAGGAAGGCGACGGCGGCGGCGATCTCCTCCGGTTCGGCGAACCGGCCGAGCGGCACGTGCACCAGGCGGCGGGCGGCGCGCTCGGGGTCCTTGGCGAACAGCTCCCGCAGTAGCGGGGTGTTCACCGGACCCGGGCACAGCGCGTTCACCCGGATGCCGTCGCGGGCGAACTGCACGCCGAGTTCGCGGCTCATCGCCAGCACGCCGCCTTTGGAGGCGGTGTAGGAGATCTGCGAGGTCGCCGCGCCCATCACCGCGACGAAGGACGCGGTGTTGATCACCGAGCCCTTGCCCCGCTCGAGCATGTGCTCGATGGCGTACTTGCTGCACAGGTACACCGAGGTCAGGTTGACCTCCTGGACCCGCCGCCACGCGTCGAGGCCGGTGGTGCGGATCGAATCGTCCTCCGGCGGGGAGATGCCCGCGTTGTTGAACGCGATGTCCAGCCCGCCGTAGGTGTCCACCGCGGTCTGGAACATGGCCTTGACCTGGTCTTCGTCGGTGACGTCCACGTGCACGTACCGGCCGCCGACCTCTTTGGCCGCCGCCTCGCCGGTCCCGGCGTCGATGTCGGCGACCACCACCTTCGCCCCCTCCGCCGCGAAGCGACGGACCGTGGCCAGACCGATACCGCTCCCGCCGCCGGTGACGACGGCGACTCGATCCTGTAAGCGCTGCAACGTATCTCCTGTCGGATGTGCGGGTGTCACTACGTGGCGAGGAAGACGTTCTTGGTCTCGGTGAACGCGAGCGCGGCGTCCGGCCCGAGTTCGCGCCCGAGCCCGGATTGCTTGAAACCGCCGAACGGCGTCCAGTACCGCACGGACGAATGCGAGTTCACCGACAGGTTGCCCGCCTCCACCCCTCGGGCCACGCGCAGCGCCCGGCCGACGTCCCTGGTCCAGATGGAGCCGGACAGGCCGTAATTCGTGTCATTGGCGATGCGCAGCGCGTCGGCCTCGTCCTCGAACGGGACCACCGCCACCACGGGGCCGAACACCTCCTCGGTGAGCACCCGGTCGGTGGGCGCGGCGGGCAGCACCACGGTGGGCGGGTACCAGAAGCCGGGACCGTCCGGCGCGCTTCCGGTGAACGCCACCTTGGTCGACGGCTGCACGAACTCGGCCACCCGCTGCCGGTGCGCGGCCGAGATGAGCGGCCCCATCTCAGTGGATTCGTCGGACGGATCGCCGACGCGCACCCCCTGCACGGCAGGTTCCAGCAATTCCAGGAATCGGTCGAACACACTGCGCTGCACCAGAATCCGGGAACGGGCGCAGCAGTCCTGCCCGGCGTTGTCGAAGACGCCGTATGGCGCGGTCGCCGCCGCCTGTTCCAGGTCGGCGTCGGCGAACACGACGTTCGCGCTCTTGCCGCCGAGTTCCAGCGTCACCCGCTTCACCTGCCGGGCGCAGCCCGCCATGATCTGGGTGCCCACCTCGGTGGAGCCGGTGAACACCACTTTGCGCACGGCCGGATGGGTGACGAAGCGCTGACCCACCACCGATCCCTTGCCGGGCAGCACCTGGAACACTCCCTCGGGCAGGCCAGCCTCGAGCGCGAGTTCGCCGAGCCGCAGGGCGGTCAGCGGCGTGAGTTCGGCGGGTTTGAGCACCACGGTGTTGCCCGCGGCGAGCGCGGGCGCGAAACCCCAAGCCGCGATCGGCATCGGGAAGTTCCACGGCACGATCACCCCGACCACGCCGAGTGGTTCGTGGAAGGTGATGTCCACTCCGCCCGCGACCGGGATCTGGCTGCCCAGCAACCGTTCCGGCATCCCGGCCGCGTAGTGCAGGACGTCTCGGACATTGCCCGCCTCCCAGCGCGCGTTGCCGATGGTGTGCCCGGCGTTGGCGACCTCGAGGCGGGCCAGGTTTTCCAGGTCCGCGTCCACCGCCTCGGCGAACCGGCGCAGCAACCTGGCCCGGTCGCCGGGCGCGACCTCGCGCCACGCGGCCGAGGCGCGCTGCGCCGCGGCGATGGCGGCATCGGTCTGCGCTTCGCCGACGAGCTCGACGGTCGTGACCACCTGTTCGGTCGCCGGGTTGAGCACCTGCCCTGTCGTCACGAGTCCCGCTCCCTTCGATAGGTGTCCGCCGCCTCGGTCAGCGCCAGGACCAGCCTGCGATCGGTGGCGTCGGCCTCCGGGTGCCACTGCACGCCGACCAGGAACGACCCGTCGGTGGCCTCGGCCGCCTCGATCGTGCCGTCGGCGGCGTACGCGCTGGCGGTCAGGCCCTCGGCGAGCCGATCGACGGCTTGGTGATGGTGACAGTGCACCTTCACCTCGGGACCGGCCAGCCGCGCGACCCGGCTGCCCGCGATGGTCAGCACCCTGGTGGCGGTGAACCCGCCCGCGACGCCGGAATGCTCGTCGTGGCCGACCACATCGGGCAGATGCGGGATCAACGTGCCGCCCAGCGCCACGTTCGCCAGTTGCAGCCCGCGGCAGACCGCGAGGATCGGCATGCCCGCGGCCCTGGCCAGCTCGAACAGACCGAACTCGGACTCGTCGCGGTCCGGCCTGGTGTAGCCGGGTATCCCGGCCGAAGGGCCGCCGTAGCGGGCGGGATCGATGTCCGCGCCGCCGGTCAGCAGCAACCCGTCCAGCCGCCGCACCAGCTCGGGCCGCGCGGCGCCCGCCGGCGGAAGCAGCACCGGGATGCCGCCCGCGGCGGCCACCATCTCGACGTAGGCGTGCGGCAGCACCGCGCACGGCAGGTCCCAGGCGTTGAAGCGGGCCCGCTCCACATACGTGGGCAGCCCGATCACGGGACGGGCTCCCGCGACCTCAGAGTCGTTCGAAACCACGGATACGCTCCCAGTCGGTGACCGCGGCGTCGTAGGCGTCCAGCTCTACCCGCGCCGCGTTGCGGTAATGCTCCACTACATCATCACCGAAGGCCGCGCGGGCCACCGCGCTGTCACCGAAGAGCTGGGCCGCTTCGCGCAGCGTGCGCGGCACCCGGGGGCGCTCGGAGTGGTAGGCGTTGCCCTTGAATTCCGGCTCCAGCGGCAGCCCTCGATCGATGCCGTGCAGCCCCGCCGCGATCAGCGCGGCCACGGCCAGATACGGGTTCACGTCGCCGCCGGGCACCCGGTTCTCCAAGCGCAGCGCGTGGTCCTCGCCGACCACGCGGATGGCGCAGGTGCGGTTGTCCCGGCCCCACGCGATCGCGGTCGGCGCGAAGCTGCCCACCGCGAATCGCTTGTAGGAGTTGATGTTCGGAGCCAGCAGGTAGGTGAACTCGCGCAGGCAGTCCAGCTGGCCCGCGATGAAGTGCCGCATCAGCGGCGACATGCCGTCCGCGCCGTCGCCGGCGAAGACCGCCTCGCCCGCCGCGCCGCGCAGGCTCAGATGGATGTGGCAGGAATTGCCCTCGCGCTCGTTGTATTTCGCCATGAAGGTGAGGCTGCGCCCTTCCTGCGCCGCGATCTCCTTCGCACCGGTCTTGTAGATGCTGTGGTTGTCGCAGGTGACCAGGGCTTCGTCGTACCGGAAGGCGATCTCGTGCTGGCCGGGGTTGCACTCGCCCTTGGCCGACTCGACATACATGCCCGCGCCGTCCATCTCCTTGCGGATGCGGCGCAGCAGCGGCTCGATCCGCCCGGTGCCCAGCAGCGAGTAGTCGACGTTGTACTGATTGGCCGGCGTCAGCCCGCGATACCCCGCGCTCCAGGCCGCCTCGTAGCTGTCGTCGAACACCAGGAACTCGAGTTCGGTCCCCACGAACGCGCGCAGGCCACGCTCGCTCAGCCGGTCCAGCTGTCGGCGCAGCACCTGACGCGGGGAAGCCGCGACCGCCCGCCCTTCCGGCACCACGTGCTCCACATCGCAGAGCACCATGGCCGTGCCCGGCCACCACGGCACCGTCCGCAACGTGCGCAGATCCGGCCGCAGCACGACGTCGCCGTACCCGGTCTCCCAGGAGGAGAGGGCGTAACCGTCGACGGTCGTCATGTCCACGTCCACCGCGAGCAGGTAGCCGCACGCCTCGGTGGCGTGCTCGAGCACTTCGTCCAGGAAATATCGTGCCGCGCAGCGCTTCCCTTGCAGTCGTCCCTGCATGTCGGTCATCGCGACCAGCACCGTGTCGATCTCGCCCGTGTCGACCCGGTCCCGCAATTGCGCCACACTCAGCATCCCGCTACGCATCCACGACCCCTCTCGGCACCGACCGTGCTCACGCTAGAGCAAAACGGACACCTATGTGACGTGACACCGGAATCTCGTACCCGCCGCGCGGCGGCAGGTGATCAGAGGAATCAGGACAACGGTTTGCGGAGAGCCGCGGTGACGACGGACAGGCGGCGCGGGCGAGGACGCGACGGCGCGGGCGGGCGCGGCGCGCGGATCGGCCGTCCGAGCCACATGCGCAGGAGCAGACCCGCGAAACCCAGGTGACCGCGCAACGCCGGACCGGCACAGGCGAGCGACCACTGGGTGCGCGTACCGGCCGGGGGCAGCTCGCGACCGGCGAAACGACCGGCGAGCCAATCCACCATCACCGGCAGCGCCAGGAATTGCAGCAGCAGATGGGTGCTGAGCCGGTCGCGCAGATAGCGCACGTGCGCGCCCGCCGCGACGTAGCGCGCGACGTGGCCGTCCACGTCGGCGACCGCGATCACCTCGTCGTGCACGCCTTGCAGCACGAGCACCGGCATGGCGGGCGCTCGGCCGCCGGGGTGGATGTCATCGAGGATCCGCCGCAGCCCGTCCTGCTGGAGCATGGCGGTCAGCCCCGCGTCGCTGTGCTTGTCGATGTCGCGGCGGGCGAAGCGATACAGCAGCGGGAACGTCGCGGTGGTCTCGGTCTCGGCGAGCCAGCCGAGATACCGCGCGTCCAGATGGGCGCGCAGCAGGCGGTCCAGTTCCGGATAGCCGCGGCGCAGCCCGGCGGTGAAGACCGCCGCGAACCCCGCGAAAAGCGTTCCGTTGAGCCGGACGAACGCGGCGGCCGGGTCCCCGACCGGCGACCCGGCGACCGCGCCGACGATATTGAGCTCCGGCGCGTATTCCGCGGCCATCTCCGCGGCCCAGGCCGTGGCCAATCCCCCGCCCGAGTAACCCCACAGCGCCACGGGTGTGTCCGGGTCCAGCCCCAGCGGCATGAAGGCGACAGCGGCGCGCACCCCGTCCAGCGCGCGGTATCCCGGCTCCCTGGCCACGCCGAATCTCCCCGCGGTTCCACCGTGGTCCGGCACCGACACCGCCCAGCCGCGCGCCAGTGCGCTGGCGATCAGCGGCAGCTCGAGCTGGGGAATCGACCCCGCCGCCCGCGCCCCGCGTCGCAGCGAATAGGAGGGAAGACATTTCGAGGCCACCGCGTCGATCGCGCACTGGAACGAGACCAGCGGGCGCGGCTCGGCCGGATCCGCGTCCCACGGCAACAACACGGTGGTCACCGCGACCTCGGGAGTTCCGTGCAGATCACACGTCCGATACAGCAGCTGCCAGGCCGAGATGCGCTGGGGCACAATGCCGAAGAAGCCGATCCGCACCGCCCGCGTGCGCACGATCGCGCCGCGGCGCAAGCGCCCGACCGCGGGCGGTGGAACATAGAACGGATCGTCTTCGGGCAGTACCGGCCGAGCCGAGAACGCCGCCGGATGAGGCGGCACCGGGCCGCCATCCCTTTCGAGTCGCACACTCATCCGGTTCTTCCTTTCCGACGGCACAGCCGTGATCGCGGGCATCCGAACCCGTATTCACCCAATCAAGGTCGTGGCCGGAAAAGAATTGTCCCGAGTGCCAATCAAACGCTCGCGGATTCTCGCGTCGATGCAGTGACAGCGGATCACAAGCTGCCGCTGCCGCCGATCATCCACGGATTGAACGTGCATTCCAGCGACGGCTGGGCGACCGGGTCGAGCGCGTGCAGCACGATCGACGCCGCCCGTGGGGAATACATCATCGTCAGGTGGTCGGACATATCCTGCTCGCACCCGTCTTGCAGCGTGACATTGTCCACCGTCGCGTCCGGACCCGCTCGCAGGAACGTCCATTGATAGGGGTTGGTCACCTCGTCGTGCCGGGAGCCGATCGCCGTGTAGGCGACGCCGGGCACCGTGTCACCCTGCGCGTTCAGGGCGGCGTAGAACGGTGAGCCGACCGCCTGCTGGATATTCGCGAGCCCGACCAGCGGCTCGTAGAAACCGAGGATGTCGACGCCCAGATTGTTGATGATCCGGCCCAGGGTGGCGATGCCCATCAGCGACGTGCCGTGATGCGTCGCGCCCAGGCTCACCAGCTTGCCGACTTTGCCTTGCCCGCCTTCGAATTTCAGATAGTGGTCGGCGACCGTGCCGCCTTGCGAGTGGCCGACGATGTCGACGGCCTGCGCACCGGTCGTGGCCAGCACCCGGTCGACGAAATCGCGCAACTGCGCCGCCGAGTCCTCCATCCGGCCCACCCCGAAGCGACCGGGAAGGATCGGGCCGAGACCGCCCCCCTCCAGGATGCCGGAGCGCCCGAAATTGAAGGCGAACACGCAGAATCCGGCGCGGGCCAGGCGCGGGGACAAGTAGGAGAAGGTGTCGTAGGCGTTGAGCCAGGTGCCGTGCAGCAGCACCACCGGACGCGGGTGTTCGGCGGCGGGAGTGCAGTTCCAGCGGTTGGCCCCGGGCGGGGCGGCGTCGGGGTGGGTCAGGCCATAGGCGAACGCCGCCAGGTACGCCGACATCTCCGGGCCTTCGCCGAAGGCGTCGGACGCGACGCTGGTCGGCCAGCCCAATGAGCTGCCGGTGTCCACGATCGCGCGCGGCTGTCTGCCGTCCGGAGCGGGTGTCAGGCCCGCGCTGATGTAATCGGCGAGCGCCTGCTGTGTCGGTTCGATCTCTTGCTGCGCGTGCGCCGCTCCGCCCCCGAGCGCGGTCGCCATGGTCACGCCCGCGATCACCGCGGCTCCGAGAATCGCCTTCCGAGCGTTGTGCATCATTGCCAACATTCAGTTCACTTCCATTCGCACCGAACGAATGCGGCCCAGCGGTGCGGAGGGCACCGCGACAAATGTCTGCCACGCCACACTTCGGAACGAATGTGATCGGGACCATGATCGCGAGCCGCTTTCCGAATGTAGGGCGCGTGCCGCAGCGGTGTCACTGCACCTGGAGGAGAACATTTCATCCGGAATGTTGGCGTGCGAGCCAAAAATCGAGCGACCGCGACCGCGACCTTGCCGCCGGTTTCTGTGGTCGGAAACAATCGGCCCATGTCCGTCGTGTTGTCCCCGGTGACCGGAGACGCTCCGCTCGTCGCCCGGTTGCTCACCCGCTGGCCGCAGATCGCCGAGCGCATGCTCGCCGCGGGCCTCGGCACCACTCCGCCCGCCGCCGACCTGCCCGAGGGGCATTTCACCGCGGAGGTGCTTCCGGCGATCTACGCGTGCGGCCGCGCCGTGCTCCAAGCGATCGGCGAACAGCGCAGTTTCACCAAGACCGAGGTCGCGACGTTCGTCGCCCCGGTGGCCGAGCGGCACGCCGAGGACCGGTTTCCGCTGCCCGTGCTGATCGAGGCCATCCACGGTTCCGCGCAGTCGGTGCTCCAGGAGGCGGCCGCGCTGGCCTCCCGCGAGGAACTCGATGATCTCGTGCTGATCGGCAGCAGGCTGCTCGACCTGCTCATGCAGATCAACGTCACGGTCGTGGAGACCTACACCGAGGTCGAGCAGTCCATCTACAACGCCGAGCGGGAGGCGCGCCGGGCGCTGTGCTCGGCGCTGCTGCACGGGTTGCCCGCGGCGGAACTGGCGGCGCGGGCGGACACCGCCCTGGCCGAGCGCTACACGGTGCTCGCCATCCACATCCGGCCCGACGACCAGCCGAGCAAGGTCGCCACGCTCGTCGGGCGCCGCCGCATCCGCCTGCTGCACCGCGCCCTCGACGCCCTCGCGGGCACCACGACGCTGGCCACCTTCGACGGCTGGAGCGGAATCGCGTTGCTGCCCAGTGGTTCCGACGCCGAGCCCGACGGCGCGCGCCATGCCGGACTCGCCGCGGAACTGACCGAGAACTTCGGGATCCCGGTGTTCGTCGCCGCCTATCCCGCCGTGCCGATGGACGCCATCGCGCGGACCGCGAAGGAAGCCACCGACCTCGCCGAACTCGCGCGCCTGCTCGGCCGCCCCCCAGGCGTCTACCAGCTCGACGACCTGCTGTTGGAGTACCAGCTCACCAGGCCCGGCACCGCCCGCACGCGGCTGGCCGAGCGCATCGCCCCGATCCTGGACAGCCCGCACCTGCTGGAAGCCCTCGACGCGCACCTGCGCCACGGCTCCGACCGCAAGGCCGCGGCCGCCGAGATCCACGTGCACCCCAACACGTTCAGCTATCGGCTGCGCCGCATCGCCGAACTCACCGGCGTCGATCCCGCCGACCCGCACGACTCCCGGTTGCTGGCGGCCGCGCTGACGATTCAGCGCCTGTATCCCGGCAGGCCGCTCGCCGAGGTCAAGCCCTAGACGTGGAAACCGGCTCGCACCGTGCCCGGTTGCTGGCTACCGTCCGACGCAGGGGAGACCAGCACGACTCGATCGACGCGGGCGGCTATCTGCTCACCGGTCGATCGCTGAGCGAATACCGCGCGATGTTCTCCCTCGGCGACGACGACTTGCGCGGCGACATCCTGGACTGTCCCGGCGGCGCGGCGAGTTCAGCGGCGGAGGCGGCCGAGCTCGGTGCGCGCGTGGGTTGGATTTCGGCTTCCATCCGGCGGCGCTGCGGGAACTGGCGCGGCTGAGCCGTGGCGAGGTCAGGGTCTCCCCGCTCGTCGGCCACGCGGGGGACGCTCGACGACCTGCTGGATCGACTCAGGGAGCCACTCGACCGCGACGGCGTTCGATCGGACCTCGCCGACGTCGATTTCGAGTTCCAGCGGGGTGCGAGTGCGATGCTGCGCTCGACTCCCGTCCGACCCGTACTTCGCACCCGTCGCGACACGCCCCGGCATGGCCCTCAGCGGTGAATCTGTGTTAACTTAACTGCGAATGGCAGTTAACTTATCTGATCGGAGATGGCCCATGAGGTCCGCCGTCGTCGTCGATGTCGTCCGCACACCGTCCGGTAAGGGCAAGGCAGGCGGCGGCCTGTCGGACGTGCATCCGGCCACCCTGCTCGCGGGCGTGCTCGCCGAACTCGTCGCCCGCAACGACCTCGATCCCGCCGTGGTGGACGACGTCGTCGGCGGATGCGTCACCCAGAGCGGGGAGCAGGCGTTCAACATCAGCAGGACCGCCGCGCTGGCCGCCGGATTCCCGGAGTCGGTGCCGGCCACCACGGTGGACCGGCAGTGCGGGTCGAGCCAGCAGGCCGCGCACTTCGCGGCGCAGGGCGTCATCGCGGGCGCTTACGACGTCGCGATCGCCTGCGGCGTCGAATCGATGAGCCGCGCGCCGATGTTCTCCAACGGCCAGGGCAAGGACGCCAACCGCGGGCCGCTGGCCCACCGCTACCCGGACGGCCTCATCCAGCAGGGCATCGCGGCCGAGGTGATCGCCGCCCGGTGGAAGTTCGATCGCGCCGCGCTCGACGAGTTCGCGGCCCGCTCGCATCGGCTCGCCGCCGAGACCGCGGCGCGCGGCGGTTTCGACAACGAACTGGTCGCGGCGGGCACGCTGACGGCCGACGAGACGATCCGGCCCGCCACCACCGGCGAAAGCCTGGCGAAGCTGCGGCCCGCCTTCGTCGACGACCAGTACACCGCGCGCTTCCCCGAGATCGAGTGGTCGATCACACCGGGCAACTCCTCCCCGCTGACCGACGGCGCCTCGGCCGCGCTGATCATGAGCGAGGAGGCGGCGGCGAAACTGGGCCTGCGGCCGCGCGCCCGGTTCCACTCCTTCTCCGTGGTGGGCGACGATCCCCTGCTCATGCTCACGGCCGTGATCCCGGCCACCCGCAAGGTGCTCGATCGCGCCGGGCTGAGCATCGACGACATCGATGCCTACGAGGTGAACGAGGCGTTCGCGCCCGTGCCGCTGGTCTGGCAGCACGAACTGGACGCCGATCCGGACAAGCTGAACCCGCGCGGCGGCGCGATCGCCCTCGGTCACCCGCTCGGCGCCTCCGGCACCCGCATCCTGGCGACGCTGGTCAACCACTTGGAGCAGACCGGAGGCCGCTACGGCCTGCAGACGATGTGCGAGGCGGGCGGCCTGGCCAACGCGACGATCATCGAACGCCTCGGATGAGCGTCCGCACCGCACTGATCACCGGAGGCTCGCGCGGCATCGGCGCCGAGGTGGCACGCCGCCTCGCCGGTGAGGGTTATCACCTGACCCTCGCCGCGCGCACGCTCGACACGCTCGAGCAGACCGCGGCGCGCCTGCGCGCGGAAACCGGGGCCGAAGTGCACCCGGTGGTCGCGCAGATGAACGACCTCGATCAGGTGCGCGCCTTGGTCCAGGCGCACGAGGAACGGTTCGGCGGCATGAACACGCTGGTGCTGAGCGCGGGCACCGGCACGGCGGGCGCCGTGGCCGATCTGCCCGCCAAGGCGTACGAGCGCATGCTCGACGTGAATTTCCGCGCGCCGCTGACGCTGATCCAGGCCGCGCTGCCGTTGCTGCGCAAGAGCGCGGACGAGGATCGGGAGCGCGGCGCGAAGATCGTCGCGCTCGCTTCGATCACCGGCGTCGCGGGCGAGGCCGGCCTCGCGGCCTACGGGGCGACCAAGGCGGCGCTCATTTCGCTGTGCGAGACGGTGTCGCTGGAGGAGTCCGCGAACGGCGTCAGCGCGACGGCGGTGTCCCCCGGCTACGTCGACACCGACATGACCGCGTGGAAGCGTGATGTCCTCGACCGGTCGGCCATGCTCACCACCGGTGACATCGCCGAGATGGTCTTGGCGATCACCCGGCTGTCCCGGAACGCGGTGGTGCCGAACATCGTGCTGTCGCGCTCCGGTGACCAACTGTGGCGAGCCTGAGCACCGTTACCTGACAGCGACCGGTACGAGCCGCGGCGCGGCGCACGCCTGCGCCGTGCCGCGGCGTTACCTGACGGCGACCGGCGTGATCCCGAGCCGCGGAAGAACGAGACGAATCCGGGTTCGGTGAATCCGAATTCGAATTGCTGATCGAATCGCGAATTATCAGCAAGATTCCTCAGATAATCGCCGATCGCGCCGAAGGGTATTATCGGCAAAAACAATCCGGCGCCTACCGCGCATTCGCGGTAGGCGCCGGTGGCGCATCAGAGGTAAGCGCCGCACACGGGCCAGGCGCCCGGCCCCTGGGTCGCGAGGACGTTCTCGGCGACGCGGATCTGCTCTTCCCGGCTGGCGTTGGCCGGGCTGCCGCTGCCGCCGTTGGCCTCCCAGGTGCTCTGGGTGAACTGCAGGCCGCCCGAGAAGCCGTTACCGGTGTTGGTGGACCAGTTGCCACTGCTCTCGCACTGCGCGACGGCGTCCCAGTTGTGGGCCGAAGCGGTCGCGGTGGACAGGCCGAACGGCACGGCGACGAAGGCGCCGATGGCCGCGGTGAAGCCGAGAACACGAGTGGTGAATTTACGGTTTTGCGACATGAGATTTCCCGCCTGCGCCCACCGGCTCGGCGAATTCGCCGCGCCCCTGTCCCCAGGAATGTCGTGGACACTCGAACCGCGGGACAGGGTTTCCGGCGTTCTGCGATTCGAGCTCGATCTCGGTGTTGCCCCGAGTCGTCACCGACGTTAGCGGAGATGTCGCGGCAGATCACGTTCGAATAACGCCCGGTGAGGTTTGACCCCTGGTCGAGACTCTGGGCCATCCACGCAGGTCGTTCGCGAGAAATCGCGCGATATGGATCGGCTGTTACAGCGTCGTTATGTGATCGAGATCACCGCGATATGGTGAAGCAGATCGCATTTTCGCAGGTCCACGACTTGCAGTAGTAGGCGCAACGACGCTCGCGCGGGCGCCGCGAAGGCAGCAGCTACCGAGCCGTTATCTTTCCGAAGCCGCGGAAATGCACCCGTGACGCCAAGGCACGGCACCCGTCCCGCGACCGCTCCGTGACCTCGGAGCGAGCCCTGCGACCTGGCGGAAATGAGTCCTCCGCGTCGATCTCACCGCAGGATGCGGCAGACCGGCGCCGGAAGCGCGCTCGCGATCCGCTCCGGCGCCGGCGCGGGCTACTTGCCGTGCGCCCGCAACTGGTAGAGCCCTTCGGTCTCCGCCACGATCACGCCGTCGGTGTCGGTGACCACGGCCCGCAGCGTGAAGTCGGATTTGCCGTTCGCCGCCGCCTCGGCGGTGATGCGCGCGATCTCGTCCTCGGTCAGTGTCGCCTCCGCGCGCACATCCGTCTTGGCCGGCTTGCGGAAGAAGATGTGCAGGTCCTTCACCAGCGGATAGAACGCCGAGTTGTCGAAGGTGGCGACCGCGATCGCGCCGCCGAGGATCTCGGCCACGGTGAACAGCACCCCGGCGTACATCACGCCGAAGTGGTTGCCGTTGCCCTCGGCGGGCACCGAGGTCGCCGCGTGACCACGCCGCACCTCCACCGCCTGCACGCCCATCTTGTGCGCGATCGGGATGGTGAATTCCAACGCACCGTTGACGATGTCCTTGAACGGAGGAGTCTCGACGTCGCTCATCGCAATCGTCCCTTCACGCCTGAGGTGGCTGGCACCTCGTTGTCTCTGCCACGGCCACCTCGGTGGACGTCACCGAAGCGTAGGCCCTCTGGTGCGCGGCCCGACAGGGTGTTGGCGCTTCGCCAACACCGTCGGCCGCGCGATCACAGACTGCGGGCGATGATCTCTTTCATGATCTCGTTGGTGCCGCCGTAGATCTTCTGGACGCGGCTGTCGGTCCACATCCGCGAAATCGGGTATTCGGTCATGTAGCCGTAGCCGCCGTGCAGTTGGAGGCACTCGTCGGCCACCGCCATCGCGCGATCGGTGGTCCACCACTTGGCCATGGCGACGGTCGGGATGTCCAGTTCCCCGCGCAGATGCCGCATGATGCAGTCGTCGAGGAACACCCGGGCCACCCGGGTCTCCGTGGCCGCCTCGGCGAGGGTGAACTTGGTGTTCTGGAAGGCGAACAGCGGCTTGCCGAAGGCGTGGCGCTCCTTGGTGTAGCGCAGCGTCACCTCGAGCGCGGCCTCCATCCCGGCGACCGATCCGACGGCGATGATCAGCCGCTCCTGCGGAAGCTGCTGCATCAGCTGGACGAAACCCTGCCCCTCCTGCGTGCCGAGCAGGTTCGAGACCGGAACCCGGACGTCTTCGAAGAACAGTTCGGAGGTGTCCTGGCCCTTCTGGCCCACCTTGTCCAGCACCCGGCCGCGCCGGAAGCCGGGCCGGTCGGCCTCGACCAGGATCAGCGAGATGCCGCTGGCGCCTTCGCTGGTGTCGGTCTTGGCGACCACGATGATGAGATCGGCTTGGCTGCCGTTGGTGATGAAGGTCTTGGAGCCGTTCACCACGTACTCGTCACCGTCGCGGATGGCCTTGGTCTTGACGTTCTGCAGGTCCGACCCCGTGCCGGGCTCGGTCATGGCGATCGCGCCGACGACCTCGCCGCTGGCCATCTTGGGCAGCCACTGCCGCTTCTGCTCTTCGGTGCCGTAGTGCAGCAGGTAGTGCGCGACGATGCCGCTGTGCAGGGTGGCGCCCCAGGACGTGTCGAACGCCTTGGCCTGCTCCTCGATCAGCACGGCCTCGTGCGCGAAGGTGCCGCCGCCACCGCCGTACTCCTCGGGGATCGACGCGCACAGCAGGCCGAGCGCGCCCGCCTTGTTCCAGAAGTCACGGTCGACGTGGTGCTGCTCGATGAACTTGTCGATGTTCGGCGTCAGCTCCTTCGCGAAGAACGAGCGGGCGAGCTCGCGCAGGGCGTCCAGGTCGTCGTCGAGCCAGGCGGACCGGTAGGTCGTCATCGGGGTTCCTTGCGAAAGTCTGATACCGACAGTTACGGGTACAGTGTGTACCAATGAGCTGCCGGGTACAAGGTGTACCACTCGATTCTCCTGCCGATACGCTGAGCGCCGTGGCACGACAACCTTGGGTGGACACCGCGCAAGCGCGGCGTGCCACGCGCGATCGCCCCGGCCGCGACGAGCGGCGCCGGGCCATCGTGCAAGCCGCGATCGCGGCGATCGAGGAGGACGGGCCGCACGCGCTGACCGGAAAGATCGCCGACCGCGCCGGACTGGCCCGCACGCACGTCTACCGGCATTTCGCCAGCAAAGAGGAACTGGACCTGGCCGTCGCCCGGCACGCGCACCGCGATCTGACCGAGCGGATTCGCGCGCGACTGGCGGTGGACGGCACACCCATGGACATCATTCGCGCGCCGCTGGCCCAGCACGTGCGCTGGGCCGCCGAGCATCCGAATCTGTATCGCTTCCTGGTCGGACGCGACTATCGGCGCGGCCGCAACGAACCGCGCGTCGGCGGGAGCGCGTTCGCCGCCGAGATCTCCGCGGCGGCGACCCGCTACCTGCCGGAATTCGGGGGCGACCCGCTGGCCGCGGACCGGGTGGTGGTGGCGCTGCTCGGCTTGGTGGACGCCTCGGTGCGCTGGTGGCTGGAACACCACGACACCACCGAGGCCGCCCTCGTCGACCGCCTGGCCACCGAGTGCTGGCTGCTCATCGACAACCGGCTGCGCGAGCTGGGCATCGCGATCGACCCGCGAAAACCGCTGGCGGGCAACTGAATCGATAGCCGCGCCGGGTCAACGCGCGGCAGGGACCACTTCGCGGGTGATGGCGTGCACGAAGTCGGGCAGATCGCCGGGGTTGCGCGAAGTGAGCAGGGTCCATCCGCCCTCGGCGGAGCGCACCGCCGCTTCGTCGACCCAGTCGCCACCCGCGTTGGCGATGTCGGTGCGCAGCGAGAAATACGAGGTCAGCGTCTTGCCGCGGACCAGTTCGGCGTTCACGAGCAGCCACGGGCCGTGGCAGATCGCCGCGATCGGCTTGCCCGCCCCCGCGAACTCCTTCGCCAGCTCGATCGCCCGGTCGGTGACCCGCAGCTTGTCCGCGTTCACCGTGCCGCCGGGCACGACCAGCACGTCGTAATCGTCCACGGAGACCTCGTGCAACGACGCGTCCGGCTGCACGGCGGTGTCCTTCTCGGTGTCGTGCAGGTACGTCTGCACCTCTTCTCGCTTCGGCGCGGCGTGGGTGACCCGCGCGCCGCGCTCGCGCAGTTCGTCGCGCGGCACCAGCAGTTCGTCCCGCTCCACTCCCGTGTTCGAGGTGATGATCAGCACCCGCGTCCCATTGAGCTGATCGGTCATGAGTGCTCTCCTTCCGTCGGGATGGTTCCTGTTTCCGGCATGCCGCGCGCGGGCCGGGCTAAACCTCGCCGGAGGCGTCGTCCGGCGGCAACAGCGTGCTGGACAGATGTTCCTGCGCCAGCCTGCGCAACGCCGCGAGCAGCGTGTCGCCCAGAATCGTTCCGACGATGGCGGTTTCGGTCATCCGCTCCAGGCCGGGTTCGTCGCGCACCAGGGCGATGTCGGTGACGGCGATGGCTTCGCTGGCGCTCGCGTAGTCGTCCAGCGCGGCCACCACCTCGTCGTGGCCGAGCAGGCGCAGCGCGGCACAGACGTCGACGAGGGTGCCGAGGGCCGGGCTGTCGTCCTCGATCCGCCAGCCGCGCCGGTCCAGCAGTGCCGCGACGTCATCGGCGGCGGCCGCCCGTCGTTCGTCTCCGACCGGCGAGCGCCGCCCGCCCAGCGCGTACTGCACGTGGCCGAGGGCGTCGCGCGCGGACAGGCTGCCGCTGTCGAGCGCGGCGAGCAGTTCCTTCGCCGCTTCGATGGACACGCCGCCGATATCCACCAGGGCCCGGATCAGCCGCAGCCTGCCGACGTGGGCGTCGCTGTATTCGGCCTGATTGCGATGGGTCCGCACACCGGAAGGCAGGAGCCCCTCGCGCACGTAGTACTTGATCGTCGCGGCGGGAACGCCGCTGGCGCGGCTGAGTTCGGCGATCCGCATCGGACTCCTCGGGTTCGGTCGGCTGCTTGACAACGGATAGTACAGCTATCCATAATTGCTACTGATAGTGCAACTATCGATACCTTCAGTCTCGAAAGGTCGACTTGTCGTGACCGCCCTTTTCCAGCGCTTCCCAGCCCTCTCCTGGCATCGGCCGCTGATGCTGCTCGCCGTCGCCATGACGCTCCTGGTCGGCTGGTCGATCGGGGGCATGCTCATCGACGACCGCACCATCACCGGCTTACCGATATGGGCGAAGTCCGCGAAGTTCGCCCTTTCCGTGCTGGTCTACGCCGTCACCTGGGCGTGGTTGCTCGCCCAGCTCACCGGGTGGCGGCGCGTCGCGTGGTGGGCGGGGACGGTGGCGGCACTGGGCTTGGCGGTGGAACTCGTCGTCATCACCACCCAGATCCTGCGGGGCACCACCAGCCACTTCAATTTCACGACGCCGCTGAACGCGGCGCTGTGGGACCTCATGGGGTCGTCCATCGTGGTGGTCTGGCTCGCCACCATGGTCGTGTCGGCCGCATTGTTCGCTCATCCGGCGGCCGACCCCGCCCGCGCCGCGGCGATCCGTTACGGTGCCGCGCTCTCCCTCGCGGGCGCCGCGCTCGGCATGCTGATGGTGGCGCCGACGGCCGAACAGCGGGCGGCGGGCAGCTCGATCCGCGGCGCCCACACCGTCGGGCTTCCCGACGGTGGTCCCGGGTTGCCCTTCCTCGGATGGAGCACGGTCGCCGGCGATCTGCGCGTCCCGCATTTCCTCGGCATGCATGCACTGCAAGTGATTCCACTGCTTCTGCTCGCTCTCGAGCACGGGTCGCGGCGATTCCCGGTCCTGCGCGCGCCGGGCACCAGGCGAACGCTCGTCGTGATCGCCGCGGCGACCTACGCCGCGCTGCTCGCGGTGCTGACCTGGCAGGCGCTGCGCGGACAGTCGGTGGTCCGTCCCGACGTGACCACCCTCGCGGCGTTCGCCGCGGTCGTCCTCGCCGCCACAGCGGCCACGGCCGTCGCGGTCCGGCCGAAAGACGCTGCCGTACGGCGATTCCCGATCGGAGCGGGCCGATGACGGAACTGTTCTTCGATATCACCTTCTGGTTCGCGGCGCCGTTCTGGGCGCTGATGATCCTGGCGCCGAAGTGGCGGCGGACCGGGGCGATCGTCGCCTCGCCGCTCGTCTGCCTGCCGCCGCTGATCGTCTACGCGGCACTGGTCGTGCCCGAGTTCGCCACACTCGCCCCGGCGCTGGCCGACCCGGAACTGTCCGGCCTGCGCGCGGTGCTGGGTTCGAGCGCCGGCGCCGCGGCGGCCTGGGCGCATTTCGTGGCCTTCGACCTGTTCCTCGGCCGCTGGATCTTCCTCGACAGCCGCACCCGCCGTCTCCCATCGCTGCTGATCAGCCCGCTGCTGGCGCTCACCATCCTGTTCGCGCCGCTCGGCGTCCTGCTCTACCTGCTCATCCGGCTCACCACCACCCCGGCGCCCGGCCGGCCTGTCCCCACGGAGGCGTGATGGAAACCCTCGTCGTTCTGCTGACCACCCTGCTCGCGCTGCGCACGGCGGGCGCTTTCGGCGTACTCCGGTTCGCCGCCTGGCCCACCTGCGCCGCCTACGCTCTCGGCGTGATGCTCATCATGACCGGCACGACGCATTTTCTCCCGGACGCGTTCACGGAATCCCCCGTGCCCACTCATGCCGATCTGCTCCCGATGGTGCCGCCGTTCGTCCCCTTCCCCGGCGCGATGGTCTACCTGACCGGCGTCCTGGAACTGCTGGGCGCAGCGGGCCTCTTCCTCGCACGCACCCGCCGAACAGCGGGGCTCGGGCTCGCCGCACTGTTCGTCGTCATGCTGCCCGCCAATGTCCACGCGGCTGTCTCCGGCATTCCGTTCAACGGCGCACCCGCGACGCCGCTGTGGGCGCGCATCCCGGAACAGGTGCTCTACATCGGGGTCGCCCTGTGGGCAGCCGGGATACTGCGATCCTGGCGGCGCGGGTCTGGAAGCCTGCGGGCGACCGCGGCGAACCGCACGGCCGCCTGATGTTCCTCCGAAAGTCGCCGCGCCCAAGGCTTTCGATGGGGACAACCGTGAATCCTCCGCAGTCGCAGGCGTACTGGCGTCGGAGGCGGGTACACCGGAATAGTGAGTGCTTCTAGGTATTCGGGCGCGCTCGTCAGCGCGCTCGCGACCGCTGTCGCGGCGTCCTTCCTTTCCCTCGCCCCTGCCGGAGCCGAGCCCGCACGGGAGCACGTGGTCGGGCAAGTTCCGCTCGGCGGCTCGGTTTCCCAGATCGATGTCTATTCGCCGTCCATGGATCGGGTGGTCACCAATCGGGTGATCCGCGCGGCGGGTGGCGGTCCCGCGCCCACGCTGTACCTGCTCACCGGCATCGGCGGTGGAGTCGACGGAATCTCGTGGTGGGACGACACCGACGTGCGGGAGTTCTTCGCCGACAAGCACGTCAACGTGGTGATGCCGGTCGGCGGCGCCTACAGCATGTACACCGACTGGCTCGCCGACGATCCGGCGGTCGGGCGCAACCGCTGGCAGACCTATCTCACGCGGGAGCTTCCCGCGACGCTCGACGCCGAACTCGGCACGACCGGGCGCAACGCGATCGCGGGAGTGTCGATGAGCGCCGGATCCGCCGTCGACCTCGCGATCCAGGCGCCCGACGTGTACGACGCGGTGGCGGCCTACAGCGGATGCCCGTGGGCCGCCGACGCCGTGGGCGCGGCGATGGTGAGCGCGCAGGTCATCCGAGGCGGCGGCAATCCGGCGAATATGTGGGGCGCTCCGGGCGAAGTGATCTGGCGTGCGCACGACGCTTTCGCCAACGCGGCCGCTCTGGCCGGGAAGACGATCTACTTGTCGGCCGCCTCCGGCACTCCCGGCGCGATCGATCGCGGCCTGCCCTTTCCACCCATCGAGGCGATAGCCAGCTCCTGCACGGCGGCCTTCGCCGATCGTCTCGACGAACTCGGGCTGCCCGCGATCCATGTGAACCGCGCGGAAGGCTCGCACACCTGGGGTCAGTTCGAGACCGACCTCCACGATTCGTGGCCCCACCTGGCGCGCGCCCTCGGCGCGTGAGGACGCGGGCCGCCCTGCCCCCGGCGTGACCGCTCCGAGTCTGCCTGCGACTACGCGGTTCTCACAGACCCTCGTCGACGGGATAGCGGGCGGCGAGCCCCGACCGGTCGCCGAGCCCGAAATTCATCACGAGGTCGTCGGCGACCTGCACCAGCGCGTCGCGGCCCTCGACCGCCGCCGCCCACTCGATCGGCAGTCCGGAGACGCCGTGGACCGCCCCGATCAGATTCCCCGCCACCGCGCCCGTGGAATCGGAATCCCCGGAGTGGTTCACCGCGAGCAGCAGTGCCGCGCGGGCATCGCCGGTCCTGACCGCGTGCAAAGCGCAGTACACCGCGATGGCCAGGCATTCCTCGGCGACCCACCCTTCCCCCACCAGCTCGACCTGCTCGGCGGAGACGGGATGCTCGGACAATTCCACGGCCCGGGTCAGCGCCGCAACCGTCTCCGCGCTCGAAGGGACGGCGGCGAGCTGGGCGATCGTGTCCCGCAACGCGATCGGCAGCTCGATCCCGCTCACGACCCGGTCGACCAATGCCGCGAACGCCCCTGCGGCGAGATACCCCGTCGGATGCCCATGGGTCAGCTGCGCCGCCCGCGCGGCGGTGGTGAACGCGAGATCAGCCCCCATTCCGCACAATCCGAAGGGCGCCGACCGCATGACGGTGCCGCATCCCTTCGAATGCGGATTCACCGGCCCGCTCCCGCCGAGCGCGACCGGTGCGAGATATCCCCGTGACTGCTGCCCGAGACCGGACATGCACGCGTTCCCTGGCGCCCGCACCGCGTACAGGAACGGCAGGCTCGCCAGCCACCCGTCCACGTGGGGTGCGGGCTCCTCCTGCCGCTGCGTCTGCAACCAGCGCAGATACGCTCGGCGCAACGCGGGCACCGGGTCCGCGCCGGGCGCGGAACGCAACAGCCCCTCCGCGGTGAACAGGGTCATCTGGGTGTCGTCGGTGACCTGCTGCGGCGCGTCCTCGGCGTGCTGAGGCAGGAAGCCCGTCACGCCTTCGTCGCCGTACCGCTGCCGGATCTGCTCCAGCCGCAGGAATTCGATCGGCCAGCCGAGCGCGTCACCCACCGCCCCACCCAGCAGAGAACCCCGGACCCGATCGAAGACCGCCATGTAATCCGCCACGGCACACCATCATCGCGCACGGCGCGCCCACCCTGGTCATCGCACTCGGATAATCCTGCCGCCGGTGTGGCGACACAATCGCCGCGTCCGCGGCCGGCCACGAGCGCACGAGGTGAGCCGGGCGCGAAACTAGCGGTGCAAGTATCCGGGCGTGTGCCTGCGACAATGCCAGAACCGAAAGGAGACCCATGGCACGCCCCCGCCGGCCGCTGCTGACCCGCGACCGCATCATCGACACCGCCCTCGCCCTGGTCGACGCCGAGGGCCTGGCCGCTGTCTCGACGCGGCGGCTGGCCACCGAGCTGGGCGTGCAGGGTCCGTCGCTGTACAACCACGTCCGCACCAAGGACGACCTCATCGATGCGGTGGTCGACGCCGTGCTCGGCGAGGTCGACGTCTCGATGTTCGAGGGATTGTCGGCCGAGCATCCCGACTGGCGCTCGTCGTTGCGTGAGTGGGCCCGCTCCTACCGCGCCGCCATGGCGGCGCATCCGCACATCGTGCCCGCCTTGGCGAGCGGTCCCGGTCACCGGCCCAACGCCTTGCGCATGGCCGACGCGGTCTTCGGCGGCCTCGTCGCCGCGGGCTGGCCGCGCCGGGAGGCCACCACGGTCGGCACCACCATGCGCTATTTCCTCACCGGAGCGTCGCTGGGATCGTTCGCCGGAGGATTCCCCTCCGACGCCGCGGTCTACGCCGACGCCTATCCGCATCTGAACGAGGCACACCTGCTGGCCGAGCGGCAGCAGCGGATCGATCGAGACGCTTTCGAAGTCGGCCTGGAATGCCTGTTGGACGGGCTGGAGAGCCGTTACCGGCTACTGCTCGGCGGCGCGTAGCTCGATCCCGCCACCCCTCGTGTGGCACAGAACCCTTCGACCCCCGGTTACGGCAGCGGCAACGGCAGCGACGCCGGGAACACCACCGGCAGGGCGGTCAGCGCTCGATGGAACGGGCCGGGACGCCAGGTCAGCTCCTCGACCGGGACCGCGAGCCGCAGCTCGGGCAGCGCGTCGAGCAGTTGATCGATGGCGTCCTGGGCGATCAGGTACGCCAGCGAATTCGCCGGGCACGCGTGCGGGCCGCCGCCGAACGCCAGATGGGCGCGGTTGCCCGAGTACCGTTCGGCGCGGATCGCGGGATCGGTGTTGCAGGCGGCGATGCTGATCACGACCGGTTGGTGGGCGGGCAACCAGACATCGTCGATCAGGATGGGCTGCTTCGGGAAACTGAAGCAGAAGTTCGCCATCGGGGGATCGTTGAACAGCACCTCGTCCAGCGCGTCCCGGCTCGACAGGCTGCCGCCGAGCACGCTGCCGCCGAACCGCTCGTCGGTGAGGATGAGCAAGAGCGTGTTGACTATCAGATTCAGCTGCGGCTCGATCCCCGCGCCGTAGAGCGTCCCCAGCTGGTGCACGACTTCGGTGTCGCTCAGCCCGGTCGGGTGCCGGAGTATCCGCGTCGTGATGTCGTCACCTGGCTCGGCCCGTTTCAACACCGTCAGCTCACCCAGCGAGCCGATGAGCATCTTGTTCCCCTGCTCCGCGTCGACGCCCTCGAAGATCGCGGCCATACCGCTCGCGGCGCGCTGCGCGATCTCGGCCGGACACCCCAGCATGGCGTTCAGCACCGCGAAGGCGAGCGGAAAAGCGTACTGGCGCACGATATCCGCCGACCCGTCCGCGCAGAACGAGTTGATCAGCGGTGTCGCCAGCTGCGCGACGGTGTCGTGCAGGCCGTACAGATCGACCTTGGCCAGACCCGCGACATTGGCTTGCCGATAACGGGCATGCTCGGCTCCGGCGTTGCGCAACGCGTTCGGCCGCCACTGCATCATCGGCAGCACCGGACAGTCGGCGGCGATGTCCTGCTCCCAGGCGCGGGGGTCGGCCGGAAAGTGGTCGGGATCGTTCAAGATCCGCACGGCGGTGTGATACCCCAGCACCAAGGTGGCCGGCACGCCCGGCGCCAGTTCCACCGGCGCCAGCGATCCGTACCGCTCCCGCATCGCGCGATAGGCACCGTGCGGGTCCGCGGCGAATTCGTCGGCGAACAAAGGGATTCGGGGGCCGTCGGTGTCGATCGGCGAACCGTGCGGTGCGCGGCTGTGCGCGGAGGACGTGGGCATCGTCATCGGAGAAGCTCCAGGCGGTTCGAACAACAGAATCCGTGAGCCTAAGCAGCTCGAAGGGCGTCCGCACCGGAAACGGCTCGAGATGACCGGCCGCTATGGGTTGCTATAGAATTGCCCCGTTATTTCGACGCGTTGACCTGATCGAAGGCGAATCGCACCCGCTGTGTCGAGTGCGCCGGTCGAGCGCAGGGACACGGCGGCTGTGCGCGAACTGCAACCCGAGGACGGCACGCCATGACAGACGTCGACTTTTGCGTAATCGGCGGGGGATTCGCCGGATTGACGGCCGCGCTGCGGCTGAAACAGATGGGTCGATCGGTGGCGCTGCTCGAGGCCAGGGACCGGCTCGGCGGGCGCACCTTCACCCAGGTGCGCGACGACGGGTGCTGGATCGATCGCGGCGGCGCCTGGATCGGGCCGGGTCAGGACCGCGTGCAAGCGCTGATGACCGAGTTCGGCGTCTCGAGCTACAAGCAGTACACCGGCGGCGAGGCCATGATGGTGGTCGACGGCAAGCAGCACCGCTACACCGGAACGATCCCGTGGACGATGAGCCCGTGGGCGGCGATGAACCTCGGCGCCGTCTTCCTCGAGCTGGGACACATGTGCAAGTCGGTGCCGCTGGAAGCGCCGTGGGCGGCGAAGAAGGCCGACAAATGGGATCAGGTCAGCCTGGCGCACTGGCTGGAAGCCAACGTCCTGTCCAAGCCCGCGCACGATCTGCTCGAGACCGCCGTCGCCGGTTGCTACACCTCGGCGGCTTCGGAGGTCTCCTTGCTGTTCGTCCTGTATCAGATGGCTTCCGGCGGCGGGCCGGGCTTCGTCCTCGGGGTCAAGGACGCGGCGCAGGATGCGCGGCCGATCGGGGGCATGGGCGCGATCTACCGGCCGATGGCCGCCGAACTCGGCGACGCGATCCACCTTTCGCAGCCGGTCCGCTGCATCCACCAGGACGATTCGGGAGTGACGGTGCGCGCGTCGGACCTGAGGGTGCGGGCGCGCCGGGCGATCGTGACCGTGCCCCTCGCGGTCGCCGGCCAGATCTCGTACAAACCGATGCTGCCCGCCGACCGCATGTTCCTGCATCAGCGCATGCCGAGCGGTTCGATCATCAAGGTCTCCGTCGTGTACGACGAGCCGTTCTGGCGCGACGACGGCTTGTCGGGGCAGTCCGCCGCGCCGGGCTCCCCCGCGACGATCACCATCGACGCGTGCACGGACACCGGGCGGCCCGGTGTCCTGTGCGTCATCATCGAGGGACCGCTCGCGCGGCAGATCGCCCGGCTCGACGAGACGGAACGCAGGCGCGCGATCCTCGACGCCCTCGTCGAGCGATTCGGCCGGAAGGCAGGCGCACCGGTCGACTACATCGAGCAGGATTGGAGTGCGGAGCGTTATTCCGGCGGCGGGATGCTCAGTCACGCGCCCACCGGCGTGCTCACGCAATTCGGCCATGCCCTGCGTGAGCCGTGCGGCCGTATCCACTGGGCGGGCACCGAGAGTTCCGCGGTCATGTGCGGCTGGATCGACGGGGCCATCCGCTCCGGCGAACGCGCGGCCAGCGAAGTGCTCGAGCACGAGACCGCGGCGGTGGTCTGACCGATGCGCACCGACGGAGACGTATGGGACATCGTCAGTAGTGTCGGGCTCACCGCGTTGGGGGTCGCGACGTTCCGGGCCCTGGAGACAGCCGCTCCCGATCCGCTGATCCGGGACGACTACGCACCGCTGTTCGTCGCGGCTTCGGGCCACCCGCACTTCACCGGACTCTTGGCGGACCCCTCCCCGCTCGACGACATACCGCTGGTCCCCGGGTTCATGGGCTTGCGAACGAAGTTCTTCGACGACTTCTTCCTCTCGGCCGCGGCCGCGGGCGTTCGGCAAGCCGTGATCGTAGCGGCGGGACTGGACGCGCGGGCACAGCGCCTGAACTGGCCCGCGGGGACGACGGTGTTCGAGATCGATCAGCCCAAAGTGCTGGAATTCAAGGAGAAGGTGCTCACCGAGCACGGCGCGCGAGCCAAGGCCGAGCGACGCACGGTGCCGGTGGACCTGCGCGAAGACTGGCCCGCCGCGCTGCGCGGCGCCGGCTTCGACCCGGCCGCGCCGACCGCGTGGTCGGCCGAGGGACTGTTGCCCTATCTTCCCGGTGCGGCACAGGACAGGTTGTTCGAACACATCGACGCACTGTCCGCGCCCGGCAGCAGGCTGGCCGTGGAGAGCTTCGTGGCCGGAGTCGACGTCAAACGCTTCGCGAATGTGGAGTCCAAGTATTTCGGCCGCTACAACCCGTTCGGGGACGTCGATCCGGCCGAGCTGTTCTACGACGACGAACGGGCCGATCCGGCCCGGTGGCTGGCCGAGCACGGCTGGTCGGTGCGAGCCGAGAGTCCGAGCGAGCTGGCCGCGTCCTACGGTCGATCGGTCCCGGATCTCCCCGAGGAGCTCGACGACCTGTGGCGCCAACCGAGGCTGCTGACCGCTGCGCGGTAGCTGTCGTCACATCTTGGCGCTGCGGGCCATGACGAAGCTGTAGAGCCCGTAAGTGATGATGCCCAGCCCGGCGATCAGGAGCAGGGCCACGCCGAACGGTTGCGCGCCGAGCGTCTTGATGGCTCCGTCCAGTCCGGCGGACTTGTTCGGATCGGATTCGGTCGCCGCGAGAATCACCAGCAACCCGACCGCGGCGACGGCCAGCCCCTTCGCGATGTAGCCTGCCGTGCCCAGCCGCCGCACGAACGCGCTCTGCGGTCCGCGCAGGTCGTCGAGGAAGTTCCGCGTGGCGCCCTTGTACACGTGATAGCCGCCGACCGCGATGATGACCAGCCCGCCCACGACGAGAGCGATCGCGCCGGCCGTGTTCTGCATCAACCGCGCCGTGAGCCCCACACTCTGGCTGCTGCTCGACCGCCCACTGCCATGGGCGAAACGGAACGCGGTGACAGCCAATCCCGTGTAGACCGCGAACAGGGAGAACGCCTTGACGCGGTCGAACGCCTCGGACTTCTTGCTGTCGGCCGCCGGTTCGGACGCTTTGCCGAAGACAGCCTCCATCAGCCGCCACAGCGCCATCACGACGAACGCGGCCGCAGCTACCCAGAGCGTGATCGTGCCGCCCGGCTTGTTCGCCAGCTCGGCCATCGCGCCGGACTGATCGGCGTTCCCCCCGCCGCCGAAGGCCAGCCGGATGGCGATGTAGCCGATGAGCAGGTGCACGAGGCCGGACATGACGTAGCCCGCGCGGGCGAACCGCGCGAACACGCTGTTGTGGGCGATGCGCCCGGCGGTGCCGGAAAGGCCGGTGTGGGTCATGGTGCTCCTCCCATCCCATGTGCCACGACGGAAGCGCCGCGGGACACCGACCGGATACCCAAGTCCGCCGGGAACCCACCTGCCCATCTCGATGCCTCGGTCGCGGCGGTGCGCCCCCAGGTCAGCGATTGGCGGTGCTCATCGGACGAATGCCGGTGCGGACCAGACCCCGGGCGCCTCTCGAGCATGGGCTCTTGATCGATCCCGGCTGCCGCCTCACGCAGTCGCCGCTGGCAGCCGGTTTCGAGAACCCGCAGCCACCGCGGCGAGACTGTAGCCGCGCTGGCAGCGAGATATCGCCGCCACATCGCTGTGGCAGCCGCAGAGGCTTTCGCGAGAGCAGGCCACCAGACCACCTCCTGCTTCGACACAGGTTCCGTGCCGGTTCACGCTCCGAGATCGGCGGTGGCGCGGAATTCGCTGGGGCGGATGCCCCGATGTCGCTTGAACGCCGCACTGAAACCGAAAGCGTCGGCGTAACCGACGGCCTTCGCCACCTGCGCCACGGTGAGACTGCGGTCGGCCAGGAGTTCCTCCGCCTCGTCCATCCGGCATTCGGTGAGATACGCCACGGGCGACTGCCCCATGACCTCGGAAAACCGCCGTGCGAACAGCGCCCGCGATACCCCTGCCTCGGACGCCAGCGACGCGACCGTCCAACCGGCGGCGGGCTTTCCATGCATGGCCGCCAATGCCGGCCCCACCACCGGATCGGCCGGACCGCGATACCAACCCGGCGCGTCGGCGTCCAGCTCATCGAACCAGTCGCGCAGCGTGCACACCAGAGCCCAGTCGAGCAGCCGGTCCATCATCGCCTGCGCACCGGCCGGACGCTTGGCCGCGTCCGCGGCGATCGACTCCATCCACGCGCACACCTCCACATCGTCGGTCACGACCAAGACGGGCGGTATGGCACGCAACAGCCGTTCGTGGCGCCGGCCGGACGCCCGATAGGCGCCGACGATGAGAGTGGTGGTCTCACCGGCGGGGGTGTTGCCCCAGCGACCGCCGTCGAGCGCGGGATCGCATTTCGCCTCCGGCGCGAAGCAGGCGACCTCGTATTGCTCGTGCGGCAGGCCGACAGTATCTGGGCGGTCGACGAGGACGAATGGTTCCGGGCCGCGCACTACCGCGGTGTCCCCCATCGTGATCCGGCGCTCAACACCGCCCGGCAGCAGCAGTGTTCCCCCACCGCGCAGCACGGTCACCATGGTCAGCGGCGCCTCGTCGGCGAACCGGATGCTCCACGGTGCTTCCAGGACCGCGGTGGTGAGCACGGCGCCTTCGGCACGGATGCCACCCAACAGTTTGCTCAAAGGGTCCACGCCATCAGCGTAGACGAACTCCTATCAAATGTAGATCTTTACCCATAGATCGTCCATGGTCGCCAGTGTGGAATGAAGTCCGGACCGCACAACCGATCGTCCGGAACTCCGGACCCACCAGGGAGGCCCTCGTGCAACACAACCCGACCGTGGATACCGCGACCACTCGCACCGCACTGGTCGTCGTCGCTCACCCCCGGCCCAGTTCGCTGACCGCCCACATCGCCCGGCTGGCCACCCGGCGGCTCACCGCGGCGGGCTACCGAATCGACCTGCTGGACCTGCACGCCGAGAACTTCGATCCCCGCATGACCGCGGCCGACCTCCCGGAATGGGGCAATCGAGAGAAGGCGTACTCCCCCGAGGTCGAGAGCCATATGCGGCGCATCCTCGCCGCCGACGTGATCGTCGCGGTGTTCCCGGTGTACTGGATGCAGGTCCCGGCGATTCTGAAGGGCTGGATCGATCGGGTGTGGAACTACGGATTCGCCTACGGCCGCAGCAAATCCCGGCTCGCGGGCAAGCGGATGCTGTGGCTGGGCCTGGCGGGCGCGGCGGACGACGACGCGGTCGTGGAACTCATGCAGGATGCGCTCAGCGCGCAACTCGACGACGGCATCGCCTACTACTGCGGCCTCACCCATTCATCGGTGGGGCTGTTGCCCGGCGCGGAGGAGAAGCGGCAGCGCCTGGACGCGGCGGGCAACCTTCTGCTCGACGAAGCCCTCACCGGCGCCGTCCGCGAAGCCCACTACGCGGGCTTGGAAGCCCGCGCGCTGGGCTTCGTCGACGATTTCCTCGCCACGGACCGGGTCGCCGTCTGACCACGATCGGCGGCGACTCGGCGGCCAAGGATGAGAATCCGGCATGCGGACTCCCCTGACCGGGAACGTCGCCCTCGCGCAGGGGCATTGCTCGCCTGCCAAGATGACGCAGTGAGCACCAGGTCGAGGCAACCGGTCAGCGAGGAAACCGTATACCTGTTCATGGATTACGGACAGTTTCGCATCGACGGCGGCATCGATGGTCCGGTCGATGAACTCGAACTGCTCGACCGCGCACTAGCGGCGCATCCTTTCGCCTCCGATGGGCTCGCGGTGCTGGTGTTGAGCCCGCACCAGAACAACTTCCGGATGCCGGTGACGGTTCAGCTGTGGGACGAGCGTCCGCCCGACGACCGCGCCGAATGGCAGCAGGTGTGCGAGACGAGGTTGCGAGTCGGACAGGAGAGCACACTGTGCCTCTCGTCGCCGGTCGACGGCGCGGCCGACTGCCCTGTGCCGAAGGGCGAGTACCTGATCGAGGTCAGCGGCCGCGGATTCGTCAACTATGGCTGGCCCGGGTCGACCGAACCCGGCGATGTGTGGCGTATCCGGTTATGGCCGGACGACGGCAGTGAACCGCTGCCTGCTGTGCAGTGGGACATGCCCGGATACGGTGTGCCCGAGGATGTCCCGCTACCCGAGGTCACCGCGCCGGTCCACGGCGCGGAGGAATGGGTCGTCGTAGTCGACGACGAAGGCTCGCGCCGCCTGCACATCGATGAACTGGCGGAGCAAGCGGCCGCTTTCCAGCGACGGCGCTGGGGTGGGGAGCCGATACCCCGGCTCGAAGATCACCCCGGCGCGGAAGACCTGGCCCGCCACGACCGCGCGCTCGCCGAGGCGATCGCCGGCATGGGTGATCCCGAGTTGCGGCGACTGGCACGCTGGTCAGCGGCGAAGGCTTGCGCGAAAGCCGGGCTCACCGACCGGCCGTGGGTACGACCCGCCCTGGCGGCGCTGCGGGACGGCCGACCGCTACCGCCCCCGTTCGACGACGCGGACGCGGCCATGACCCGGCTGCACGACGAGGACTTCGGCCCGCCGGACGACGAGCACGTGGGAGCCATCGAAGCAACGATGGGTCCGGCCGGTGCGGCGGCGAACCCCTTCGATCCGGGCCCGATCCACCGCCCGTCCTTCGCGCTGCCCACCATCATCGACGCCTGCCGACCCGACGCCCTCGAAGCCGCGATGACGACGCTGTACACCACCGCGTTGGTCTTCGGCTCCGAGGTGGACACGCTGTTCGCCGCGATCAGAGCGGAATTCGGGATCGAGTGAGCCCGAACTCGTCGTACCTGACCGCCTTTGCGGTGGTCTTGCTTCTCCTCCGACGCGCGACGCGCCGCTGACCTCGAGAAGGGGAATGGCGGGCACCGGCGTGTCCGTCACCAGGGCACCGTTCCGGCGTCGTCGAAGAATCCGCCGGTCGGCCCGTCGTCGGGCAGGGTCGCGAGGCGAATCGCGATGGCCGCGCCCTGTTGCGGTGTGCGGACGCCTCGGAAGCCGTTGAGGTCGGTGGCGGTGAAACCGGGACAGCCGGAGTTGATCAGGATGTTGGTATCACCCAGTTCCTTGACGTATTGGATAGTAAGGGCGTTGAGGAAGGTCTTCGAGGCCAAGTAGGCGGCGGGAACCGGGCCCATGTCGACGCCGGGTGTGGTTTGCAGGGTGAGCGAGCCGACGCTGCTGGACATGTTGACGATCCGCGGTGCGGCCGAGGCGCGCAGCATCGGCAGCATCGCGTTGGTGACCCTGATGACGCCGATCACGTTGGTTTCCACGACGATTCGCACGGTCGCGGCATCGACCGTGGCCGGCGTCTGCGGCATACCGCCGGTGATCGCGGCGTTGTTGACCAGAACATCGAGCCCTCCGGCATGGTCGGCGATCAATCCGGCCGCCGCGGCCACGCTCGCGTCGTCGGTCACGTCGAGCGGAACGCCGAACGCATCGGTCCCAGCGGCGCGCAGCTTCTCCACCGCGGTCTCGCGCCGTTGCCGATCGCGCGCGCCCACACCGATTCGCCAGCCGAGCGCGCCCAGGCCGGCGGCGATCTCGTATCCGATCCCCTTGTTCGCGCCGGTCACCAGCGCGATCGTCTGTTCACTCACACCGCCGATCCTGCTGCGGCTGCGGGTGCGGCGTCCAAGACCGATCGGGTGCGCGGCGATACCGCACGGATATCGGTCGTGGTCATCGCCGGATACCCTGACCCGGTGGAGACGCGGGAGATGCGATACTTCGTCGCCGTCGCCGAGGAGTTGCACTTCGGGCGGGCGGCGAAACGGCTCGCGATCGCGCAACCACCACTGTCACGAGCCATCCAGCAGCTCGAACGGCGGCTCGGAGTCGTCCTGCTGCACCGCACCTCGCGCGCCATCGCCTTGACCGAGGCCGGGGCGGTGCTGCTGCGGGAGGCCCGGGCCGCCCTCGACGCGGTCGAAGCCGCCGAGCGGCGAACCCGCCGTGCCGCGGCCGACCAGCCCGGTGTGGTGCTGGCCACCAAAGCTGGAGCGTCCAGCGAACTGTTGTCGAAACTGCTGCACGCCTACGCCGCCGAACCGGACGCCGCGGCCGTCGAGGTGATGCTGTGCGGGCCGGGCCAGCCGGAAAGTCTGCTGCGCAACGGGCGTGCCGACGTCGCTCTGCTCCACCGGCCCTACGACACGACAGCCGGATTCGACACCGAGGATCTGCACACCGAACATCAAGTCGTGGTCCTGCCTGCGGGACATCCCCTCGCCAATCGGACGCATGTGCGGTTGGCCGAGGTCGACGCTCTGACGAACCTGCCCCTGCCGCGCTGGCCTGGACGGGACGGCAGCTATCCGGAAGGCCCCGGCCCGCAGGTGCGCGACCACACCCAACTCTTCCAACTGATCGCCCTCGGACTGGCCTGCGCGGTCGTGCCCGAGTCGCTGCGAACCCAGCTACGCGACGAGCACGCCGTCGTGCCCGTGCAAGACGCACCAGCCGTCACGACCGTCATCGCTTGGCCACCACACAGCAGATCCAAAGCCGTCGCCGATCTCGTCCACACCGCGACGCGCCTCTGACCGACAGCACTGTTCGCCGGCCGTATCGGCATGACCGACCTTTCGGGACCTCCGGAATCCCGCATACCGGGCGCGCCGAGACTCGGCTGTGCACACAAAACAGGTCAGGCCCGGTTGAAAACCGAGCCTGACCTGATGTTTTGTGGAGCTAAGGGGACTCGAACCCCTGACCCCCACACTGCCAGTGTGGTGCGCTACCAGCTGCGCCATAGCCCCTGGTCGGTTGCGCTCCGGGCGTCCCCGCCGCGCTTGAATGAAGTTACACCAACGGTGTGTCAGCAACCAAATCGCCTCGATTCGGGGGTGACAGGAGGCGGCGATCGGGGTTAGTATCGAACATGTGTTCGAAGTAGTTTCGATTGTGCGGGGTGTGGGTCGGTAGGCGGTTGGACGCTCGGATCGAGCAGAGCAGATGGGGTTGCTGGTTTGTTCGTTTCCGAGTGTCCAGCGGTCGCCTGGCGCGAGACGGATGTACCTGACGCCGGATCGCGGTGGCGATCGGTCGGCACGCTGGCGGGGCGGCCGCAAAACGAAACGAGTAGCGGCACAACGTCTTAGCAGGTGATGAAACATCTCGAGGCGCGGTCTTGGGGCAGGGGGCCGGATCGCGCTGTCGAGTGCGCGGGCCGGGTGGCGGCAGGTGGAGCCGTCGCCCGGCCCCAGGCCAACCGAAAGCTCGGCGGGCGGCGATCTCGGGGGCTGGGGATGTCGGGTCGCGCCGTCGAGCGGGCCGGGGCGTCGATTTGGTGGAGTCGGCGTCCCGGCCCTTCCCTCCGCCGAGACCCGGATTTGTCAGGACGCCGAAGGCAGCCGGTGCCGTGTCGAAAGCCCCGCTTGGTGAGGGAAATCACCGAGAGCGTCGCCTGCCGGGAACAGCGCAGGAGTCCGCCGGTCACCGGGTGAGCGAGACCACCCAGTTCTCGTCGTTGGTGTCGACCTTGGTCGTACCGTCGAAGATCGCGGGTGTGGCCGCGGAGCCGCCCAAGGCCGTGCCGAGCGCCGCCGTCTGCGCCATGGCGCTGCCGCGGGCGGCGTCGACCTTGGCTCCGGTGGCGATGCATTGCCGGACGGGTTCGGCGGCCCCGGCATCGCCCGCGATCGTGGCGAGCTCCTCGTTGCTCAGGTCGGCGCCGCCTTCACTGGGGCGCTTGGTGGTGAACAGCTCGGTGTGGAACTTGGAGTAGACGGGTCCCGAACCCGCCTCGGCCACACACTGGTTCGCGGCGACGGCGCGGGTGGAGTAATCCTTGCTCCCGGAGCGCGCATCGAGAAAGTTCACCAAGCGATAGCGCACGGCCAGCGCGCCCTCATCGATCTTCTGCGCGATCTCTTGGCCGTAGATGCGCTCCAGGCTGCCGCAGCCGGGGCACAGCGGGTCCTCGAAGATGTCGATGGTCTTCTTCGCGTCCGGGCGGCCGAGCAGAATCGATCCGTTCTGCTCGAGCACCGAGTGCACCGTCTCGTTGCGCGCCGACCCGTAGCCGTCGTTCCGGACGGCCGCGTCGTCCCGCCCCCAGCGGATCGCCGCGATGACGATCAACACGATCAACACGAGAGCGACCGCACCGAGCGCATAGGTGGTCGCACTGGACATCGGCCGGGGCGTGTACTTCGAACGCGATTCGCTCACATGGACACTTTGCCGCAACCAACCGCCATCCCCACCGCCGGGCCACGGATCCGATCCACGCCCACCCACAGCGAGCGCACCTACACAGCTAGGTTCCGGCACCGGCCGAGCAGCAGGAGTCCGGTCCCCGGACTGCGCGCGTCCATGCAGGGCAACGCACGAAATGGTGGCGGCGACCGCCCGCGCCGAGTCCCCACTGCCTCGGCAGCAGCCGACTCAGCCCGGCGCTGCCCCCGCGACAATCTTCATCGCCTACCAGCCGCGTCCAGGTGTGATGTGGGGGAGGTTCGCCGAGGGACATCGGCGACAACCCGCGCCGACTTCACAACAACAGCCGATTCACCCCTCCGAGCCCGACGCTCACCCCCGCGCCGGCCTGGCCACCTCACCAGCCGCGTCCCGCGCGAACCGGAGCAGGTTCGCCGAACGGCATCGACCACTGTCCGGCGTGGGCTGGGCAGCCACATCCCCGCCGTCCGCCGCCTACTCTCCCGCGAACGTTCAGGGCAATCCGTCCTGCTCAACGCCTGCGGCGGGCACGCCGCTCCGGCCGACGCCGTTTACCGCGAGACATCGGGCGCCCCGGCGGATTCTCCACGTCCGAATCGACGACCGCGGTCCCCGGCGCGGGCGTCACCGGCCGGGAATCCGCTGCCACTCCAGGCCGATCGCCGCGCGCGGCGGGGGCACGACGCACCAGCCCGTCGGACTCCGCCGGGGCCCCGACGCCCTCGGGCACCGATTCAGGACCACCAGGGTGCGGCGCCTCTTCTATGCCGTCACCACTCGGAGCCGCCCTGGAAGAGGCCACCACCGGCACCGCGCTGTCGGCTACCGGCGCGCCGGACACGTCGCTCAGCGCCCGATCGATCCCGGCCGCTTGCCGCTCGGTGTCGTCGGTTCCGCCGGACCGGTCGGAAGGAATCTCCGATTGAACGGAACTCCCCCGCCGCGACGGCTCGGGAACGACGGCCCAGACGAGCGCCGCCACGGCCAGCAGCGCGCCGGTCACGCCGAGCGCCAGCTCATAGGACACCTGCTGGGCCAGGGCGCCCACGGCGACCGGCCCGATGACGGTGCCGAGGTCGGCGGCCATCTGGAAGCCGGCCAGCACCGGGCCGCCGCGCGCCTTGGGGCCGATGATGTCGGCGACGGCCGCTTGCTGGGCGGGCGTGAACATGCCGGAGCCGAGCCCGGCCAGGAACGAGGTGGCGAGCAGCCACGGCAGGTCGGTCGCCAGGCCGAGCCCCGCCGTTCCCGCCGCGCACACCAGCGAGCCGACGATGACGAACGGTTTGCGCCCCCACCGGTCGGACAATCGCCCGGAGGCGAACAGCACCGCGACGTTCCCCGCCGCGAACACCGTCAACGCGACACCGGCCATACCCGGCGCCTGGCGCAGCACCTCGACGACGAGCAGCGGCACCAACGCCATCCGGACGCCGAAGACGGCCGCGCCATTGGCGAAGTTCGACAGCAGCACCGCCCGGTACTCCGGCCGCGCCAAGCCCTCCCGGAAGGACATCATGCGGACGCCGCCGGCCGGTTCCGGCGCGGCCAGTTCCGAATGCCGCAGGCTCAGGTGCACCGCCACGCTCACGGCGAGCAACGCGACGGCGTAGATGACGAACGGCCAGCGCAGCCCGAGCCCGGACAACCCGCCGCCCACCAGCGGCCCGCTCACCGAGCCGACCAGGAAGCTGGTCGACCACAACCCGGAGACCCGGCCGCGCTGCTCGGGCGGGGACATCCGGATGACCAGCGCCAGCGACGACACGGTGAACATGGTCGATCCGATGCCGCCGAGCGACCGCAACACCATGAGCTGCCAGTAGCTCTGCGCCAACGCGCTGGCGCCCGTGGACACCGCGACGATCAGCAGCCCGCCGAGATAGACCGAGCGCTCCCCCAGCCGTTGCACCAACCGTCCGCTGAGCGGCGCGAACAGCAACCGCATCAGGGCGAACGCGGACACGATCGCCGAAGCGGCCGCCACGCCGACGCCGAAACCGCGCGCGAACTGCGGCAGCACCGGGGCGACGAGGCCGAACCCGATGGCGATGACGAACGCGCCCCCGACCAGCACCCAGATCTCGGTGGGCAGGGGCTTGGATCTACCGGTCACCGGACAGCGCCTGCCCCACCAATTCCTCCGCGGCCGTCTGCACCTCGGCGAGGTGCTCCGGGCCGTGGAACGACTCCGCGTAGATCTTGTACTTGTCCTCGGTGCCGGAGGGGCGAGCGGCGAACCACGCGTTCTCGGTGGTCACCTTGAGGCCGCCCAGCGGCGCGCCGTTGCCCCGCGCCCTGGTGAGCACGGCCGTGACCGGCTCCCCGGCGATCTCCTTCGTGGTGATCATGTCCGGAGTCAACTTCGCGAGCAGCTCTTTCTGTTCCGCGGTCGCGGACGCGTCGATCCGCGCGTAGGCGGGACTGCCGTAGCGGCGCTCGAGTTCGACGTAGCGCGCCGACGGGCTCTGCCCGGTGACCGCCGCGATCTCCCCGGCGAGCAGGGCGAGCAGGATGCCGTCCTTGTCGGTGGTCCAGACCGTGCCGTCCATCCGCAGGAACGACGCGCCCGCGCTCTCCTCGCCGCCGAAGGCCAGGCTGCCGCTGAACAATCCGGGAACGAAGAACTTGAATCCCACCGGCACCTCGTGCACGTCGCGACCGAGCACGGAGACCACCCGGTCGATCATCGACGACGTCACCGCGGTCTTGCCGATCTTGGTCAGCGCGTCCCAGCCCATCCGGTTGGCGACCAGGTATTCGATGGCCACCGCGAGGAAGTGGTTCGGATTCATCAACCCGCCGTCGGGCGTGACGATGCCGTGCCGGTCGGCGTCGGCGTCGTTGCCGGTGGAGATGTCGTAGTCGTCCTTGATCGCGATCAGCGAGGCCATCGCGTAGCGGGAGGACGGGTCCATCCGGATCTTGCCGTCGCTGTCGAGCGTCATGAACCGCCAGGTGGGGTCGACGAAAGGATTGACCACCTCGAGTTCGAGGTCGTAGCGCTGGCCGATCTCCTCCCAGTAGTCGACGCTGGCGCCGCCCATCGGGTCGGCGCCGAGCCGGATGCCCGCGCCGCGGATCGCGTCCAGGTTCAGCACGTTGGGCAGGTCGTCGATGTAGTGGTCGAGGTAGTCGTAGCGTTCGACGCCGGTGGCCAGCGCGCGCTCCAGCGTGGTGCGCTTGACGCCGGTGAGCCCGCCGCGCAGCAGTTCGTTCGCGCGGGCGGCGATGGCGTCGGTGGCGGTGTTGTCGGCCGGGCCGCCGTGCGGCGGGTTGTATTTGAAGCCACCGTCGCGGGGCGGGTTGTGCGAGGGGGTGACCACGATGCCGTCGGCCTGGTGCTTGGCGCCGCCCCGATTGTGGCGCAGCACAGCGTGACTGAGCGCGGGCGTGGGCGTGTAGCGGTCGCGCGCATCGATCACCGCCGTGACGTCGTTGGCGGCGAGCACCTCGAGCGCGGTGGTCCAGGCGGGCTCCGACAGCGCGTGTGTGTCCCTGGCCAGATAGACCGGCCCGGTGATGCCCCTGGTGGCGCGGTATTCCACGATCGCCTGGGTGATCGCGAGGATGTGCGCCTCGTTGAACGCGCCGTCCAGGCTGGAGCCGCGATGTCCCGACGTCCCGAACGTCACCCGCTGGGCCGGATCCTCCGCGTCCGGAACACGGCTGTAGTACGCCGTCACCAGATGCGCGATGTCTTCCAGATCGGTGGGACGTGCGGGACGCCCGGCTCGATCGTGGGCCATGCTCGGGTCTCCCTTCCGTATCGGCTGCGCCCGGCTCGTCATCAGGATCATGTCCACGACCGCCCGGTCACCGCCGACCCCGCGGCCACGTTCATCTCGGCCGCCAGCCGGAACGTCTCGCCGCCGTATCTGCTGAACGCGGTCGGCACGGTGCGGAAGCCCGCTTCCGCGGCGGCGAGCGATCGATCACCCGCCGACGCGCCGCCCTGATCACCGAGCCGCGCCGAACCGACAATGCTAACGGCCACCGTGCCCGACGGCACCGGCGAGGCGAATTCCGCTGGTGCCGCGAGTGCTGCGGCCGGGTCGCCGGGCTTGCCACGGGGTCTGGTCATCGCTCACCTTCCTGCCACTGGTCCACCGGCGCCAATGTGACGTTGACCGAGGTGAACAGTTCGGCGTTCC
This sequence comes from Nocardia sp. NPDC003726, assembly GCF_053586955.1. NCBI lineage: Bacteria > Bacillati > Actinomycetota > Actinomycetes > Mycobacteriales > Nocardiaceae > Nocardia > Nocardia sp. NPDC003726. The sequence continues at coordinate 151,791 of NZ_JBSFNF010000007.1, forward strand.
GCTCGACGAAGGCGCGCAAGCGTTCCGGCTCGTCGACCAGCATCAGCATCAGCGGCAGATGGTCGGCGATATCGAGCATCCGGGTGGTGTGCACATGCGAGGACGCGCCGTATCCCTCGATGCCGCGCCACACGCTGGCACCAGCCAGTCCGCCGTCCCTGGCCCGGCGCACGATCTCGTGATACAGGGGCGTGTGCCGCCATTTGTCGTCCTCGTCGAGCAGCACGGTGAGCCGTGCCGCGGGGCGCCACCGTCCCGCCGTGGCGGCGCCCGCTTGCGAACCACTCATGCCTGCCCCCTTCCGTCGTGCCGTTCCCGTCGATCGCCGAGCCGAACCAGGTACTCACCGTGCCATGCCCGCACCGGGCTGCGACGCCCCGGCCACGCCACCGCCACCCCCCGAGGCGGACGAGCGCGGCGGGAAGTGCCGCGCCCGGTCCGAGGAGTCTACGAACCTCGCGGGTGGGGTGGAGAAGGTGGTGCGACCGCCGGGTGCGCCGGTACAGGAATGGGTGCACAGCAGCCTCTTGGCTACCCACACCGGAGCGGTCGGAATCATCGGGATCCCGGTCGCAAAGCATCCCATGAGATCTACCGCGTGAACCGGAAGGCGGACCGCCGACCAGCAAGGCCCGCCACACTGACCTAGCTCGTATTTTGCACCAATGATGGTGATTCTGGCGCGCTTTGCCGTGTGCGGCGGACGAACCCCGCGTGTCGTGCGCGATGATCGGTGCCACGTCCCGAGATCGGGATCCGCGCGGCGGAGAGATTTGCTCCCATATCGGACCGGACAGCTCTAATCGACTGATCGGCAATCGCATAGCACAGTTCCGGCCGCGGTGCGGTCGCGTCGCTTCGATCGAATGCCGTCGCACGGCTCGGCGAACGACGACGGCCGCCGCCCCGCGACGGAATCGCGGGACGGCGGCCGCTGCGCCGGAAACCGGGCCTGCGCCACCGCACTCGACTCAGTGGGCGAGCACCGGCTCCCCCTCGGCGGGCGCGGGCGCTGCGCTCGGCATGAGCACCGCCGTCAGGATGCCGCCCGCGACGAAGATCGCCGTGGCCCACCAGAAACTGGTGGTGTAGCTCTCGATCGCGGACTGGGCGATGGTGAGCGGGTCCGGCGTACGGGTGGACAGGTAGTCGGTGGCCGCGGATGCCGCGATCGTGCTCAGCAGGGCCGTGCCGATCGATCCACCGACCTGCTGGCTGGTGTTGATCATGGCCGATGCCACGCCCGCGTCCTCGTGCTGCACGCCGGAGGTGGCGCCCTGGAAGGCGGTCGACATCGCACCGCCGAGGCCGAGACCGAGCAGGATCAGGGCGGGCAGGATGTGGCTGGCGTAGCCGGTGTCCAAGCCGATCCTGGTCAGCCAGGCCATGCCCGCCGCCGCGATCAGGAACCCACCGCTGACCACGACCTTCGGGCCGAGCTTCGGCAGCAGCAACGACGGGGCGGTGGTCGAGGAGGCCACCATGGCGGCGACCATCGGCAGGAACGCCACGCCGGTCATGATCGGCGAGTAGCCCAGGGTCAGCTGCATGTAGTAGGTGAGGAACAGGAAGATCGCGAACATCCCGATGCCCATGACGAAGACCGTCAGGTAGGAGGTGCCGCGCATCCGGTCGAGCACGATCCGCATCGGAAGCAGCGGGTGCGCGACCCGGGTCTCCAGCCAGGCGAACACCGCGATCAGCGCCGCGCCGCCGAGCAGGAACGCGAGGGTGACGCCATTGGTCCACCCGTGCGATTCCGCGTGCGAGAACCCGTAGACGATGCCGAACAGGCCCGCGGTCACCACGACCGTGCCGGGGATGTCGAGCTTGGGCCGCTCGGTGCCGGCGTGCTTGGCGAGCAACAGCACGGCGCCGACCAGCGCGACGGCGGCGAAGGCGAGGTTCACGAACATCACCCAGCGCCAGGAGGCCCATTCGGTCAGCGCGCCGCCGAGCAGCAGCCCGATGGCGCCGCCGGTGCCCGCTACGGCGCCGAAGATGCCGAACGCCTTCGCCCGTTCGGACGGTTCGGTGAAGGTCACGGTGAGCAGGGAGAGGGCGGCGGGCGCCAGCAGCGCGCCGAAGACGCCCTGTCCGACGCGGGCCGCGACGAGCATCTCGAAACTGGTGGCCGCGCCACCGACGGCGGAGGCGAGCGCGAAGCCGACCAAACCGATGATGAAGGTGTTGCGCCTGCCGAACAGGTCGCTGAGGCGGCCGCCGAGCAGCAGCAGGCTGCCGAACGCCAGCGCATAGCCGGTGACCACCCAGGAGCGGTCGCCGTCGCTGAAGCCGAGATCCTGCTGCGCGGCGGGCAGTGCGATGTTCACCACGGTCGCGTCCAGCACGACCATGAGCTGGGCGACGCCGAGGACGGCGAGCACCCACCAGCGCAGGGCGTGCGAGCCGCGCCGCCCACTTCCCGTTCGCTCCGGGGCCGGTGCCCCGCGGTCGATCGCGGTAGTCATGTGTACCCTTTGTCTCGAGCGTTGATCCGGAGAACATCCCTCCGCTTACCCGAAGAAGCTATCACGATAACGGAGATAACGCCTCCGGTTAATCCGCGATGTTGATAGAATGACGGTGTGAATCACGCCACGGTCGCCTCTCCGCCCCGGCGCCTGCGGGCCGATGCCGCACGCAATCAGCAGCGGATCATCGCCGCGGCGCGGGAACTGTTCGCCGACCACGGACTCGAGATCACCCTCGACGACGTGGCCGAGCGCGCCGGTGTGGGTGTCGGCACGGTGTACCGCCGCTTCGCGAACAAGAAGGAACTGATCGTCGAGGTCTTCGACCAGAACCTGAACGATTTCGCCGACGCGGCCGACGCCGCCTACCGGCATCCCGATCCCTGGTTCGGACTCGTCGAGTTCTTCGAATACGCGTGTCGGCACATGGCCACGAACCGCGGATTCAGCGAAGTCATGCTGGAACTCGAAGACGACGAGACCGATCGATTCGCGGTCGTGCGCGATCGCATCAAACCGAAGGTGCACGCCATCTGCGCCCGCGCGCGCGACGCCGGCGTGCTCGCCCACGGCATCGAGCCCTCGGACTTCTTCGCGCTTGTCCACATGGTCGACGCACTCGCCGAGTTCGCCAAGCCGGTGAATCCCGATGTCTGGCAGCGGTACATGGCGATCATGCTGAACGGCGTGCGCGACGACAAAACGCCGCGCAGACATCTCGACGTCCCCCCGCTGACCGACGACGAGGTAGAGCACGCCAAGCAACAGCTGACCTGCAGCTGGCGCAAGCGGTAGCGAAATCGAACCGTAAGTAGCGCGCGTCACGCTCGCTCCCGTAAAGTTGGTCACATGACCAATTCGTGGGTGAACTGGGCGGGCGATCAACGCTGCGCGCCCGCACTCCTCGCCGCCCCGGGCTCCGTCGGCGAACTGGCCGGCCTGCTCGCCGACGCCGAAGCCGACGACCGGACCGTGCGCGTCGCGGGCAGCGGCCATTCGTTCACCGACACCGTCCTGACCGACGGCACGCTGCTGAGCCTGGCGAAGCTGAACCGCGTGCTCGACGTCGACCGCGCCGCAGGCCTGGTCCGGGTGGAGGCGGGCATCACTCTGAACGCCGCCAGCACCGCCCTGCACGAGCACGGTCTCGCCTTCCCGAACCTGGGCGACATCGATGTGCAGACCGTCGCGGGCGCCATCGCCACCGCCACCCACGGCACCGGCGCGACTTTGCAGAACCTCTCCGCCGCGGTGCATTCGGTGGAACTGATGCAAGCCGACGGAACGCTGGTGGAACTGAACGAGCGGACCGATCCCGACGGTTGGCGGGCCGCGCGGGTCGGCATCGGCGCGCTGGGCGTCGTCACCGCCGTGACGCTGCGGATGGCGCCGTCCTTCGTGCTGGAGGGCATCGAGCGCCCGGTCCCGGTGGATGACGTGCTCGCCGATCTGGATTCGTTCGTCGACGGCAACGAGCATTTCGAGTTCTACATGTTCGCGCACAGCCCGCTGGCCATGACCAAGCGCAACAATCGCGTGCCCCTGCCCGAACGACCGCGCCCGAAAGCGGTGGACTGGTTCACCGACATCCTGCTGTCCAACTACTTGTTCGACGCGCTGTGCGGACTCAGCCGCAGGCAGCCGCGCCTGCTCCCGTTGATTCAGCGCGGCGCCGCCTACGCGGGCAGCTACCGGCGTCAGGTGGACCGTTCCTACCGGGTGTTCGCGTCGCCGCGCCTGATCCGCTTCACCGAAATGGAGTACGCGATCCCGCGCGAGCATTCCGTGGCCGCGATTCGCGAGATCAAGGAACTGTCCACTCGTTTCGACACCCCCATGCCCATCGAGGTGCGGTGGGTCGCGCCCGACGACGCGTTCCTCTCCCCGGCCAACGGCCGCGACACCTGCTACATCGCGGTGCACCAGTACCGCGGCATGGCATTCGAACCGTACTTCCGCGCCTGCGAAGCGGTTTTCGACCGCTACGACGGCCGTCCGCACTGGGGCAAACGCCACTTCCAGACCGCCGCGACCCTGCGCGGCCGCTATCCCGACTGGGAGCGGTTCGCCGAGGTGCGGCGGCGCTTCGACCCGAAAGGGCGTTTCACCAATCCCTACCTCGACCGGGTGCTCGGCCCGGTCGGCTGAACCCGCCGCCCGGCTTCACTCCGGTCGTTCGGCGATGAGTTCCGCGACCAGGCGGGGCACGGCTGTGCCGATGGGTTCGCGGATGATCTCGGTGGCCATGGCGTCGTACGGCGTCGGCTCGGCGTTCACGATCACCAGATCCGCGCCGGCGCGCACGGCGATGGAGCACATCGACGCGGCGGGCTCGACCTGCAGCGACGTCCCGATGGCCAGGAAGATGTCACTCGTCTCCGCGGTGAGCGCGGCCTTGGTCATGGTGCGGCGGTCCATCTGCTGACCGAACATCACGGTGGCGGACTTGAGGATGCCGCCGCAGTCGGGACACGGCGGGTCCGGCTCGCCCGCGGCCACTCGCTCCAAGGTGGCCGACATCGAGGTCTGGTAGTCGCATTCGACGCAGACCACCTCGAACATGTTGCCGTGGATCTCGATCACCCGATCCGGCGAAGACCCCGCCCGCTGATGCAGACGATCGATGTTCTGGGTGATGATGGTGACCGTCCGCCCGGCCCGTTCCAAGTCGGCGAGCGCGTTGTGCGCCGCGTTGGGGACGGCCTGCCAGGCCGGATTGTCGCGGCGCGCGAGCCAGGCGCGTTCCCGCAGGCCGGGGTCGGCCACATAGTTCTGGTAGGTCGAGAGCAATTCGGCGATGGGATCCTTCGTCCACACCCCGCGCGGGCCGCGGAAGTCGGGAATGCCGGAATCGGTGGAGATGCCGGCGCCGGTGAGCACTCCGATCCGGCCGGTACGACTGCGCCAATCGGTCGTCATGTCTGCACAGCCTAGGACCGTGACGAGATCGTCGGCCACGGATAGACGATGAGAGATTGTTAGGGTTATCATCTCATTGTATGAGCCAGGCCGATCAAGGGAGATCACGATGACCGCGTCCGTCGCACGCTCAACCACCGGCGCGCGAACGCTGCCGCCCCGCCGCCCGATCGAACCGGGAACCCAGATGTGGGAACAGACCGGTCTGATCACGTTCTCCCTCACCGCGGGCTCGGCCTTCCTGCTGCAAACCATGGAACCGACCATCTCCGCGGTGGTGGACGAGTTCTCCACCTTCCGCACCGACCCGATGGGCCGTGCCACGCGCAGCCTGGCGTCGGTGATGATGTGGGTCTACGGCGGCGACGAGGCGCTCGCGGAGGCCGATCGCCTGCGGGAGCTGCACGCGTCGCTGAACACCACCGACGCCAACGGCGTGCGCCACACCGCCCTGTCCAGCGCCCCGTGGGCCTGGGTGCTGCACACCGGAACCTTCGCCTTCACCGAGAGCGCCAAGTACTTCGCCAAGCGCCCGCTCACCGCGGCGGACAAGGAAGCGTACTTCCAGGAGACGCTGCAGCTGCTGCGCAACTTCTCGGTGGCGCCCAAGGAGATCCCGGCCAATTACGCCGAATTCGAGAAGTTCTTCGAGGACACCGTCGCGAACCATCTGGTTGCCACCGACACCGCGCGCGACTACCTGCGGGTGATCCGCTCCGTCGCACCGCCGAAGCAGCTGCCGCGCGTGCTGCGTCCGGTCTGGAAAGCGGCGGTGGCGCCGATCGGCTGGCTGCAGTACTTCGTGACGGTCGGCACCACGCCGGAGGTGGCGCGCCAGAAGCTCGGCCTGACCTGGACCGCGGCCGACGAGCGCAAGCTGCGCGTGCTCGGCTGGCTGATCGCGCGGCTGGTTCCGCTGCTGCCGGAGCGGTTGCGCTACTTCCCGATCGCCTATGAAGCCCGCCGCCTCGAGCGCGACCGGCAGCGGCTGCGCAAGATGATCGACCTGCGTCCGATCTGATCCCCCTTCGCCGCATCCGTTCGCGGCGGACATGGGCCGCGCGGCAGGGGCGATTCCAGCCGCCTATGACGTTCCAATGATTCACGCCAGCACCCCGGCCGATTCGCATCGACCGGGGTGCTGGCGTCGGTGGCGGAAGACGAGGCGCGTTTCGCGATGCGATGTCGTATGCGCGTCGATCCGCGGATCAGTTGCGACCGGTTGATGCCCGCGTGCCCTTGTGCGGCCGGATCGATCGTGCGGCCGGATACCGGCGGCCGACGAGGGCTCCGAACGTCGCAGGCCTTCGACGAAGTCTTCCGGTGCATCACCCCGGGGGAACACTGCGCGTTGCCGCCCGGTCGGCTCCGGCGCACAGCCGCTGCGTGACAGCGGATTACGCCCGCTGGCCTGCGACAGCCGTACGCCCGCGCGCGCGACGGCACGGCGCGCCGTAACGATTAGCGGCGCGCTGGTATACGTATCTCATACGCTCCGAAAGCGTTTCGGCTCACCAAGCCGGGCGGCCGGTCCGGCAGCCAGCACACTTATGCTCCACCTTGCACATCGAAAGGCGTTCCCATGTCCCACAAGCCCAGTGTGCTGTTCGTCTGCGAACACAACGCGGGCCGTTCGCAAATGGCCGCCGGGTTCCTCACCGCCCTCGCTGGCCACCGGTTCGATGTGCGATCGGCGGGCAGCGCACCGGCCGAGACCCTGAACGCCACGGTGGTGGACGCCATGGCCGAGATCGGCATCGATATCTCCGGCCACACTCCGAAGCCGCTCACCATGGACGCGATCGGCATCTCCGACGTGGTGGTCACCATGGGCGCGGGCGACGCCTGCCCGTTCTTCCCCGGCATCAGCTACCGCGATTGGATGCTGCCCGACCCGGCCGACCAGACCATCGACGTGGTGCGCACGATCCGCGACCGCATCCGCATCCTGGTGGAGAATCTCATCGCAGAACTGGTTCCCGCGCCCGCGCGATAGGCGCTGTCCGATTCGTTCAAGACGCGTCGGCGCGCCGCTGCCTACGCTGCCGGCATGACACCACAACTCGACGTGATCGGCATCGTCGTCCGCGATATGGCCGCTTCCGTGGCCTTCTACCGCCGCCTCGGTCTCGACTTCCCCGAAGGCTCCGAGCAGGAAGGGCACGCCGAGGCGGCGCTGCCCAACGGCATGCGGCTCACGCTGGACACCGAAGCCGTCATCCGGTCGTTCCACACCGAGTGGACGCCGCCGAGCGGCGGGGGCCGTCTCGGCATCGCCTTCCGCTGCGCCGATCCCGCGGAGGTGGACGCCGTCTACGCCGCACTCGTCGACGCCGGCTACCACGGCGAATTGAAGCCCTGGGACGCGTTCTGGGGTCAGCGCTACGCGGTCGTGCACGACCCGGACGGCAACGGCGTCGACCTGTACGCCGCTCGCTAGGACCGAGCGAGCAACCTTCCCAGCGGTATACCGGCCAGGGCGCGCACCTCGCGGGACAGGTGCGCCTGGTCGGCGAACCCGGTGCGCGTCGCGGTCTCGGCGAGTGACACGCCGCTGCGCGCCGTGGCCAGCGCGCGTTGCATGCGCAGCACCCTCGCGAGGGTTTTCGGGCCATAGCCGAAGGCGTCCAGGCAGCGGCGGCGCAGGGTCCGCTCACCCAGCCCGGCCGCGTCGGCGACCGCCGCCACCGGCCATCCGGCGTCGAGTGCGCCGACCACCTTCCGCAGGAGCGGATCGGCCGGTTCGGTCTCGGCCGCGCGCCACCGCACGATCTGTTCCAGCGCCGCCGCCTGGTCACCGGCGCCTGCCATCCGGTCCACCAGCGACCGGACCACCGCCGACGGCCACAGCTGGGCCAGATCGACGCGCCGATCGCGCAACTCGCGCGCCGGGATGCCGAGCAACGCGGGCGCGGTACCGGGAAAGAACCGGACGCCCACGTAGTGATCACCAGGCGATCCGCCCGGGTGGTGAGCCTTGGTGTCCGACCCTGCGACGATCAACCGGCCGTTCATCCAGATCAGATCCATGCAGCCGTCGGGCAGCACCGGCAGTCCGGGGCCGTCGACGGTCTTGGTCCACAACACGGCGCCCGCGTACCGCGACGGCCGCTCGCGGTAGGCGGCGTCCTCCATGGGGCCGACGCTACTCCGCACCGCCGACAACAGCGGGCGCGTCTCAAAAATATTGTCTCAATAAGACTGACTATTTGAGATAGCGGTACAGCGTCGCCCGGGAGACACCCAGCTCCCGGGCGATCTCGGGCACGCTGCGGCGCTCCGCGTCGCGCATCCGGCGGGCGAGTTCGATCCGCTCGGCGGTCATTGCGGCGGGCCTGCCCCTCGTCCCGGACACCGACGACGTCCGGTCCGCAGGCGCCAACAACAGCCGCACTCCTTCCAGCACCTCCGCGCGCAGCTGTTCGACCGGAGCCTCGGCATACAGCACCACCGGGTCGCTGAGCCCCGCCACCGCCTGGGTGGCCCTCACCCGTTCGGCGAAGGTGGCGTCCGGGCCGGCCACCAGGATGTTCGCCTGCATCATGGCCTTGCTGAACCGGTCGAAAATCGTCCCGGGAGCGGCCAGCGCCAAGTCCCTGACGTTGAGCCGGAGCAGGTAGCGGTGCGCGAGGAACACATCGAGCAACCCTTCCACCACGCGACGGCGGGCCTCGCACGGATCCGGATCGGCCGCCTCGGCGATGGTGCGCTCCATGGCCTCCAGCAACGGTTCGGCCAAGCCGGCGAGGATGTCGTATTTGCTCGGGTAGTGGTACAGCACGCCCGCCTTGGAGATGCCCAACTGCTCGGCGATCGCGCGGACCGAGGTGCGGTGGTAGCCGTGCGTCCCGAACAGGTCCATGGCCACCTCGAGGATGCGCGCCCGGGTGGTCGTCTCGTCGCTCACGGTCCAGATCCTACTCGTTGACTGACCGATGGTCAGTGGCTTACATTCGTGACTGACCAACGGTCAGTCAACGAAGGAGGCGCTCATGGCGCACGAACCCCGCATCCTCATCTCCGGCGCGAGCATCGCCGGACCGACGCTCGCCTACTGGCTGGTGCGCAACGGCTTCCACCCCACCGTCGTCGAGCGCAGCCCTGCGCTGCGCGCGGGCGGCAACGGCGTCGACATCCGCGCCGATGCGGTGCGGATCGCCGAGCGCATGGGCGTGCTGCCGCGACTGCGCGAACGCGCCACCGACATCCGCGAGCTGACCTTCGTCGATGCCGCCGACCGCCGGGTCGCCGGCATCAGCACGAGCACCTTCAACGCCGAGGGCGACATCGAGATTATGCGCGGCGACCTGGCCCAGGTGCTGTACGAGGCGACCGCCGACGACGTCGAGTACTCCTTCGGCGATTCGATCGCCGCGATCACCCAGCGCCCCGGCGGCGTCGAGGTGACCTTCGACAGCGGTAAGCAGGCAGAATACGACCTCGTCCTCGGCGCCGACGGATTGCATTCGGGGACCAGGAATCTGGCCGTCATGCCGGAGCCCGACGCGTTGCACCACCTCGGCGTGTACTTCGCCACCGCGCGCATCGACGCCGAACTCGGACGTCCGCACTCGGTCACCCTCTACAACACGCCGGGGAAGGTGGCGGGCGTCTACCGGTCGGGGGCCCATGACACCGCGACGGCGTTCTTCGCCTTCCGGGAGGACCGTGTCCTCGATGTCGATCATCGCGACCAGGATGCTCAGAAAGCTCTGCTGCGCCGGCATTTCGACGATCGAGCCTGGCAGGTGCCCGCGCTGCTCGACCAGGCCACCGCCGACGACGGCTTCTATTTCGACGCGGTGAGCCAGGTCCGCATCCCGGCCTGGTCGAACGGGCGCGTCGCGCTGGTCGGCGACGCAGGCTACTGCGCGACGCTGCTGTCCGGAGCGGGCGCGGCGCTGGCCATCGAGGGCGCGCATCTGCTCGCGACCGAGCTGGCCGCGGCGGGCGGCGACCACCGGATCGCCTTCCGCCGCTACGAGCGAATCCTGCGTCCGACCGTGGTGCGGGCCCAGCGTTCGGTGCGGGCGAGCAGTTCCATGCTGATCCCGGCCACCGGCGGCCACATCTGGTTGCGCAACCAGCTGACCCGCCTGATGGTGCTGCAGGCTCTCGCGTCCCGCGTCTACCGGCCGGTCACTGTGCGCGCCGCCTGAGCGGCGGTCACCGAGCGCGGGTCAGCGCTGCGGCGGCGCGATCGGAACGATGGCGCGCGGCACGACGCGCAAATACGGATCACGCTGCGCGGCGGCGATCTTCGATTCCGGATCCCGGCAAGCCACGGTGACGTCGGTGTTCGGGACGGAGGAGAACGTCCACACCGTCACCCAATCCGTCCCGCCGAACGCCTCGGTCTTCTTCGCGTCCGACGAGCGCAGATCTTCATTCCGACCGGAACTGTCGGTGACCGTGCAGCGAATGCCACTGGCGGCCTGTCCCCACGCGGCGGGAGCCCGGATATCCAGCACCACATCGGCGGGCACCGACACTTTCTTCGCTTCTCCCAGCAAAATTCGCAGACCGCCGTCGGCCGCGTCATCGTCGCGCGCCGCGGCCGTCGTCGCCGCAGCGCTCGGCGCGGCAGCGGCATTCGTCGAGGTCGCCGCCGCACCCTCCCCCGGGTCGTCGGAACAACCGCATACGGCGGCGACCAGCGCGGTAATCGCCATCCAGCTCAATTTCACAGTCGGACCTCTCGTCGCGCCCACTCGACAGGCGGTTGGTTCGGATCAGCCAGGCACTGAGCATGACAACGGGTCAGCGGAAAATCTCGGATACACGCCGAAGAACCGGCAATTGGACCGCAATCTCTTGAATCCACGCCGTACAGAAAGAAATAGGGTTGAATTGTCGATTCACTCCGATCGGGTGCCGTGCACGTTCGAGCAATCGTTCTGCAGCCGAGGGTTTCTGCGGTGCGGCGCACCAGCCGCTGCCAACGCCCGAACTCGGAGACTTGGGCGCATGCGCTGCGTTCTTCCCGGCGCTCGGCCGATGCGCGAGGCGCACACGCCCCGGCGGGCGATCGAGGACGCGCACGCCTACCTCGACCGGCTGGCGGGCTCAGCGTTCGTCGCGCCAAGCCCGCTGGCGGCTATGCCGGCGGCTCGCGCTGCGCACGGCGGCAGCCTTCGGCGACCGGATCGCCGCGGCGGCGAGTTTTCACGGCGGCCATCCGGCCGCCGAGACCCCGCATCAGGAGGCGGCGGCCATCACGGCGGCATCCCACGAGGACGCCTGCGAACGGCAGCTGCGCGAGCTCGTCGCGCTGCTCGATCGCTCGTTTCGGGCGACGAAGGAATAAAACGAGATTCATCCGATGTTTGCGCCTGCGTGGCGGGGCCTGCCTCCGGTCCGGTTCGCGCCACGCCAGCAACCGGCCGGTTTCGAAAAGGCATTTCCTCGAGACCGCCCGGGCGCATAGTGTGTCGGTAGGCGATCATCTGGAGGGCCACCATGGCGAAACTGTCGTGGGCATCAGAACGCGAAGGCAGGGCGGAGCCCCGTCGTGCCTGACGGCCAGGGAACCTCCAGCGCGCGCACGTTGCGCGCCGCCACCCTCAGCGGCTACCGGGAAGCCGCGTTCACCACGACACCCGCCACGCGCGCCATGCTGATCACGTTGGCACTGCTGATCGCGGTGATCCTGGCCTACGAATCCAACGTCACCTCCGACGAGACCGTCGACCACGGGTGGTTCGTCGCGCTCGCGCTGTCCGGGGTGTTCGTCGCGCGCGGGCTGCATCTGCGCAGGCCGATCACGCTTCCGCATCTCACCGCCGCGGTGCTGGTGCTCGCCGTCGCGCATGTGGCCTACCGCGCCGAGCATCCGGACGCCGGTTTCGTGCTGCTGGCCGCCACCGGCTTCGTGCTGGTGCTGCCCATATCCAGCAAACCGCAGCCCGATCAGCTGTACCGGGTGGCCGAGCTGGTCGGCCGCACCGAAGGCGATCCACTGGCGCCGTTCGCCTTGCACTCGGCCAAGACCTACTTCTTCAACGCGTCCTCGACCGCCGCGATCGGCTATCGCGCCCGCTTCGGCATCGCCGCCGTGGCCGGCGACCCGATCGGCGATCGCGCGGCTTTCCCCGAACTGGTCGCCGCGTTCTCCGACTTCGCCGTCAACCAGGGCTGGCGCGTCGCCGTGCTCGGCGCGAGCCCGGAACTGGCGGAGCTGTGGCAGGTGTGGGCGCTGGAGCATCGCGGGCTGCGCGCGGTCCCGATCGGCCGCGACGTGGTGCTCGACGTGGACGAGTTCAACCTGGTCGGACGCAAGTTCCGCAACCTGCGCCAAGCCGTGAGCCGCACCAAGAATTTCGGCGTCACCACCGAGGTGGTGTACGAGTCGGCGCTCACCGAGCAGCGGCGCGAGGAGTTGCTCGCCATCGTCGACGAATGGCGGCGGGGCAGGCAGACCCGCGGCTTCTCGATGATCCTCGACCATCTGCTCGACGGGCGGAACCCCAACATGCTGGTGGTGATCGCCAGCGACGCCGACGGCAACCCGGTCGGCTTCCAGCGCTACGGCGTTTCGGGGCGGGGAAGGGAACTGAGCCTCGACGTGCCGTGGCGGCGCAGAGACGCACCCAACGGCCTGGACGAACGCATGATCGTCGATCTGGTCGACTATGCCGCGGCGCACGACATCCACCGGATCTCGCTGGCTTTCGCCCCGTTCCCCGAACTGTTCGCCGAGAAGGACAAATCGCGCACGGCCACGCTGTTCTACCTGCTGGTGCACCTCGCGGATCCGCTGATCCGGCTGGAATCGCTCTACCGCTTCCTGCGGAAGTTCCACGCGCTGTCGGAGCAGCGGTACGCGTTGATCCGCTGGCGCGAAGTGGTGATCGCCGCCGCCGCGCTGCTCACCTTGGAGTTCGTCCCGCACCGCCGCGAGCACTGAGCGGCACGACAGGCGGGAATCCGATGGAACTGACCCACAGCGACGTCAAGGCCGCCGCCGCGCGGGTGGCCGGGCAGATCAGGCCGGTGGCCGTGGCGCAGGCCGACCACACGGGCGAGTTGTGGTTCGCGCTGGAGTTCCTCCAGCACACCGGCAGCTTCAAAGCGCGCGGAGCGCTCAACTTCTTGCTCGCGCACCGCGAGAACGGCACGCTCCCCCGGGTCGGCGTGACGATCGCCTCCGGCGGCAATGCCGGACTCGCGTGTGCGTGGGCGGCCCGCAACCAGGGCATCCCCGCCACGGTGTTCCTGCCCACCACCGCGCCGCGGGTCAAAGTGGACCGGTTGCTCTCCTATGGCGCAGACGTCCGTCTGGTGGGAACGCAGTACGCCGACGCGCTCGCGGCCAGTCGCGAGTTCGCCGACGCCACCGGGGCCCTGCTCTCCCACGCCTACGACAACCCGCTGATCGCGGCCGGCGCAGGCACGCTGATGACGGAGATCCACGAGCGCATTCCCGACCTGAGCGCCGTCGTGGTCGCCGTCGGCGGCGGCGGGCTGTTCGCGGGTGTCGCCACGGCCGCCGACCACTACGGCGTCCGGACCGTCGCCGTCGAACCCGTCCGTTGCCGCGCGTTGCACGCCGCGATCGCGGCCGGGCAGGTGGTGGACGTGGAGGTCGACTCGGTCGCCGCCGACTCACTCGGCGCCCGGCGCGCCACGGAGCTGGCGCTGACCGCCGCACGGCGTTACGACGTGACATCGGTGCTGGTCGAGGAGGACGCGATTGTCGCGGCGCGCCGCGAGTTGTGGGCGCGGCGCCGCCTCGCCGTCGAGCACGCCGCGGCGACCGCGCTGGCGGCGCTGCGCGGCGACGAGCCCGCGTTCCGGCCCCCACCCGGCGAGCGGGTGTGCGTGGTGCTGTGCGGAGCGAACACCGACCCGGCCGATCTGGCCGGCGCCCGCCACGCCGACTGACGGCCCATCGGCGTATTTCCGACGAATCGGACGACACGGGGTTAGGCTCCCGCTGTCCTCTGCGATCCCGACGGAAGGCACACCATGGCGCATACCTCCCACATGGTTCCCATCGGTACACCGCTACCCGGCTTCTCGCTGCCCGATCTCGACCAGCGGATCTACTCCCGCGACGACTTCGCCGACGGCCCGGGTCTGCTGGTCGTCTTCGCATGCAATCACTGCCCGTACGTCAAGCACATCGAGGCGGCGCTCGGCGAACTGGTCGACTCGCTGCCGTCCATGCCGACCGTGGCGATCTGCACCAACGACGCGACCGCCTACCCGGACGACGCCCCGCTGCGACTGCGCGACCAAGCGATCCGCGCCGGCTGGACCTTTCCCTACCTCGTCGACGAGGAACAGCACGTGGGCCGGGCCTTCCGCGCGGCGTGCACCCCCGATTTCTTCCTCTACGACGCGAACCTCCGGCTCGCTTACCGCGGCGCCTTCGACGAATCGACACCCGGGAACGGCAAACCGCTGACCGGAAACGACTTGCGCACGGCCGTCGAAGCCGTGCTGGCGGGCGAACCCGCACCCGAACCGCACCGCCCGAGCATGGGTTGCTCGATCAAATGGCGGGACGCCTGAAGACCTTCCCGCGTTCGCGCGCCCGACGAATCGCGCTACGCCACGCCAACTGCGGCACGGCGGCCGACAACCTGGCGAATCCCGCGAGGTTGCCCGGCTCGACCACGGTCCTGGCCTGTTGGGCGGTGGCGGCCAGCCGCACGGCGCGCGAGGCTTTGCCGACATGACCGGCGTCGTAAGGCGGCTGCGGGTCGTACTCGATGATCAATTGAGCGGTCTGCGCCTGCTGCTCCCCGAAGATCTCTCCCACCAGCCACAGCGCCAGGTCGATGCCCGCGGAGACGCCCGCGGCCGTGACCGTCTTCCCGTCGCGCACCACCCGTTCGTCCGGGCGAGCGTCGGCGCCGAGGGCGCGCAATGCCGACTGTGCCAGCCAGTGCGTCGTGGCGGGCCGTCCGTGCAGCAGTCCTGCGGCCGCCAGTACCAGCGAGCCCGTGCACACCGAGGTCGTCCACAGCGTGCTCTGGTGCGCTCGCCGCAACCAGGCCAGCAGCGCGTCGTCGACCGCGGCGACCGTCGAGCCGGGTCCACCGGGGACGAGCAGGATGTCGGGCGTCGGCGTCTCGTCGAACGAGTGCGTGGCGCCCAGCACCAGCACCCCGCTGTCGGTGGGGATCGGTCCCGGCTCGTGCCAGACGAACCGGATCTCCACCCCCGGCGCGAAACGCAGCACCTCGTACGGGCCGATCGCGTCGAGCGCGGTCATCCCCGGATAGGTCACTATCGCGATACGCACGGTCTTGCCCGCTGCGCGCCCTTCGGACCCGGTCATCGTCGACCCCTCCGCCGAAAATCTGTGAGACGAAGAAAGAATCAGACTCTCATTGTGCCCGGCGCGTGTCAATCGCTGCCGTGATGGACGCACCCGCCATTTCCCGACGAAAGGATTCCCGTTGACCGAATCAGACGAGCCGGGCGCGGTGGCGCGTCGTTATGTCGAGGCGATCGGCGCGCAGGACTGGCCCACCGTCGCCGGCTGCTGGCGGCCCGGTGCGCGTGACGTGTTCGTCGGCGTCGCCGATCTGCGCGCTCCGGGCGAGATCGTGACCTTCTTCCGCGACGTGCACGCCGCGGTCCCCGATCTGACCGTGGACATCCTCTCGGTCACCGCGCAGGACGAGCGTGCCGTGGTGCACTGGCGCATGCGCGGCCGGTTCGACGGCACCGCGCCGCTGATCGGGTTGGCCCCCAACGGAAGACAGCTCGACTTGCTCGGCACCGATGTGTTCGTCGTGCGCGAGGGACTGATCGAGTCGAACACCGCGATCGTCAACGGACTGGAACTCGCCCGCCAACTCGCCGTCCTGCCCCCGCAGCACTCGATCGCCGAGCGAGTGCTGTTCGGGCTCGTCAATTCGATTGCGCCACTGGGCAAAGCGATCCGGGCGCGCAACCGATCCGGACGATGATCCCGGCTGCCGATCTCGCCCCGGATGAGGGACACTGTTCCCGGCACCGGGGAACGAAAGGGGTGGGACATTGGCGACGATCGTCCTCGTACACGGCATCGCGCAGGAACAGGAATCGGCCGACACGCTGGAGGCGCGCTGGCTGCCGGGGCTCGCGGGAGGCGTCCGCAACCACGGCGCACCGGAATTGGCTGACCGCTTGTGGCGCAACGGCGCTCCCGGCGACCTGTCCACCCGCATGGCCTTCTACGGCGATCGGTTCCTGATCGAGGGCGCGCAGGGCACGGGTGCCGAACTCGACGACGCGCAACGGGATCTGATGGAGCAACTCGCGGCCGCATGGCTCGCCACGGCCGTGGAACACGCCGGTGACCAGCGCGATCGAGCGACGGCCCGCCGCCTGGGCACCCCACCGCCGCCGGACGCGGTGGCGCAGGGAACGCAAGCGCGGCTGCGGCCGGCTTTGAACGCGCTGATGCGTTTGCGCTGGTTCGCGCCGTTCGGATTCGGGCTGGCGCAGAAGTTCGTCATCTCCGCGTTGTCCCAGGTCGCTCGATACTTCACCGACGACGAGCTGCGGGAGTACGCCCAGCGGCAGGTGCTCGACCAGGTGGGCCCGGAGACACGCCTGGTGATCGCGCACTCGCTGGGCAGCGTGGTCGCCTACGAAGCGCTGCACCGCACCGGCCACCCGGTGACGCTGCTGACCATGGGCTCGCCGCTGGGCCTGCGCACGGTCGTGTACGACCGGCTGCGCCCGCAGCCGAGCGCCGTGCCGAAGGCGGTGACGAGCTGGCACAACCTGGTGGACGAGGATGATCTCGTCGCGGCGCACCTCGACCTCGCTCCGTTCTTCCCGCCGTGTTCCGGCGGCGCCGTCGTTCCGGTCACCGAGCCGCACTTCGACAACGGCGCGTCACCGCACGACTCGACGAGTTATCTCGTCAAGTCGGTCACCGGCGGCATCGTCGCGAAGGCGCTCGGCCACTGAAGTCCTACCGGACTGCTTGGGACAGATGCACTTTCGCGTCCTCGTAGGTCCCGGCCTGCGCGGCGTCGTCGCGGGTGTAGACCAGATGCAGCACACCGGTGTCGAAGGTGGCCGACGACAGCAGGCGCAGCGCGACGGTGGGCGCGCCGTCCTGGAACAGGCGCTCGCCCTTGCCGACCGCGATCGGATGCACCAGCAGATGCAGCTCGTCCAGCAGCCCGGCGGCCAGCAATTGACGGACGACCGAGACCGAGCCGCTCATACCGATGTCCCCGCCCGGCTCGGCCTTCAACGCCGTCACCGCCTCGATCAGGCCGCCGTCGATCACTTCGGAGTTGCGCCAATCGAATTCGAGATGCTGCCGGGTCACCACGATCTTGCGCGCATCGCCCAGTTTCTTCGCGAACGCCGCGTCCGGGCCGCCCGCCGCTTCGCGCTCCGGCCACGCGCCGGCGAAGCTCTCGTAGGTCTTGCGGCCGAGCAACAGGGTGTCGGCGGCGCCGAGCTGGGCGTCGACGGCCGCGCCCATGGCGTCGTCGAAGTACGGGAAATGCCAGTCCTGCGGGTCTTCGACGACGCCGTCGACGGCGATGAACAGACCAGCGGTGATCTTCCTCATGTGCGTTGCTCCCGGATCGTGTTACGAAGGTGGTCGCTTGATCCGACGGGACGACGCGCGGGAACTCATCGGTCGGCTCGACACGCCTATCGGTTCGCGCCGGAACCGTGGAACGCCGCACGGTAGCTGTGCGGGCTCGTCCCGACCACTCGCTTGAAGCGGTCACGGAACGCGGTCGGCGACCCGAACCCGACCTGGCCCGCGATCCGATCGACCGGGTGGCTGGTGGCTTCGAGCAGATGCTGAGCCTGCCGGATGCGGGCGCGCAGCAGCCATTGCAGCGGAGTGGTTCCGGTGTGTTCGCGAAACCGGCGGTTGAGCGTGCGGGTGCTCATCCCGGCCTGCGCGGCGATGTCGTCGAGGGTGAGATCGCGCGCGGAGTTGTCCTGGATCCAGCGCAGCACCGGCTCCAGCGCCGAGCCGCGCGGCGTCGGCGGCTGATCGTGCACGATGAACTGCGCCTGTCCGCCTTCCCGTTCCAGTGGCACGACCGACTTCCTGGCCGCGTCCGCCGCGACCGCCGAGCCGTAGTCGCGGCGGATCATGTGCAGGCACAGGTCGATTCCGGCGGCGGCGCCCGCCGAGGTGAGCAGCGAGCCGTTGTCCACGTACAACACGCCGGGGTCCACCTCGATGTCCGGGTAACGGGCGGCGAGTTCGGCGGCGGCGAGCCAGTGCGTGGTCGCGCGATGACCGTTCAGCAATCCGGTCGCCGCCAGGATGAAGGCGCCGGAACAGATCGACGCGATGCGGGTGCCCGCGGCGGCGGCCCGGCGCAGCGCGTCGATCACCTCGTCCGGCACCGGTAGGCCCACATCGGCGCAGCCGGGCAGCACGATCGTGTCGGCCTCGGCCAGCGCGTCGAGACCGCGGGACGCTCGCAGGGTGAACACTCCGGCGTCGACCGTAGGCGCGCACGCGCAGACCAGCACGCGATAGGCGGGGCGGCCGTCGGGCAGGCAGGTGCGGCCGAACACCTCCACCGGCGTGGCCAGATCGAACGAGATCACCTGGTCCAGCGCGAGTACGACCACGGTGTGCATGGCAATAGCGTAGTAGTTCGGTCGATTCCAGCCAACGCGGTTCACCTGGGTCTCGCAAGGACTCCACATTTCACAGTGGGTGGCGATAATCCGGCGGTATATGGCACTTTCGCCAATTCCTCGCGCGCTCGACACTGGTTAGTGTCGACCGCCGTGACGAAGTTCCTGCTCTCGGTCCACGTGCTCGCCGTGATCATCGCCGTCGGACCCGTGACGGTGGCTGCCAGCATGTTTCCGGCCACCACCCGCCGTGCCCTGACCCCTTCGGGGGCCGACCACAGCCCCGCCGTGCTCGGCACGCTGCACCGCATCTGCCGGGTCTACGCACTGCTCGGTGTGCTGGTCCCGGCATTCGGCGTGCTCACCGCCCTCAGTCTCGGCGTGCTCGGCGACGCCTGGCTGATCGTGTCGATCGGGTTGACCACGGCCGCCGCGGGCGTGCTCGCACTGCTCGTGCTGCCGGGACAGCAGAAGATCCTGGCCGACCTCACCGGGACCACCCCGGCGCTGATCCGCCGTCTCGCCATGGACACCGGGGTCTTCAATCTGCTGTGGGCGGCGGTCACCGTTCTGATGATCGTCCGGCCGGGTTCTACGACCGGAGCGTGACGCTCAGTCGGGCAGGTGGCGGACTTCCATCGAGAGGTCGCGGACGATCATGATCGGGCACGCCACCGACAGCAGCAGCGACTGACTGGTCGAGCCGAGCAGCATGCCGGCGAACCCGCCCCTGCCCCGGCTGCCCACCACGAGCAGCTGGGCCTGTCCGGACCGTTCGAGCAGGCAGCGCTCGGGCCGGTCGGTCACGATCTCGCGGCGGATCTCGACATCGGGAAAACGCTCCTGCCATCCGGCGAGGCTCTCCGCGAGCACGATCTGCTTCTCGGTGTCCACCGCGAGCTCCGCGCTCACCGACGGCACTTCGGCGCCGGTCCACACGTGCAGGGCCAGCAGGGGCGCATCTCGCGCCGAGGCCTCGTGCAGCGCCGCTTCGATGGCGGGTTCGCTGATCTGCGTGCCGTCCACCCCGACCACGATCAGCTGCTTCCTGGCCTCCTCGGTGAGCGGCGCGCCCTCCCGGACCACGACCAGCGGGCAACGCGCCCGGCGCGCGAGCGCCGCGCTGACCGAGCCGAGCAGCGCGCGCCGCACGGTTCCGCGTTCGCGGGTGCCGACCACCATCATCCGCGCTCCGCCGGTGCGATCGAGCAGCGCCGGACCGACCGGCTCGTACACCATCTCGGTGGCGATCTCGATGTCGCGCAGCGCCCTGACCGCGATCCGCGCCTCTTCGGTCGCGGTGTCGAGCACCCAGCGTCCGTGCCCCTCCAGCCGGGTGTAGTCGGTGCTGGTGAGCGGTTCGGTGACGCCGGGCCCGTAGTCGGCGACCGGGTCGAGCACGTGCACCAGACGCAGTGGCGCCCGATGCTGCGCGGCGGCCTGTGCGCCCCACGCGACCGCCGCCGACGATCCGGCGGAGCCGTCCACACCGACCACGATCGGCCCGTTGCTTCGCATGCTCAGTTCCTTTCCGGACGAAAAGATCGAGCTCGGCATCGCCGGTTGCGGCCCTACCGGCGCGGCGAACCGGTCAACCGCCGCTGACGATGCACGCATACCCCAGGTGGACGCCTTCACCGACCCGCAGGTCGATACTCGCCACATACGGCGCGTACGGCTCCTGCACCGCGCTGACGGTGTGCGGGCCCGGTGTGGCGGGCACCCAGTCGATCAGCGCGACGCCGCCGGACGGCCGCACCACGCCGAACGGAATGCCGTTGTCGTAGAAAGTCACCGGTGCGACGGTGTCGGTCACCGTGGCTCGCGCGGTGTGGGTGCAGCCCGTCCCGTAGTTCGTCGCCAAGCCGTAATTGATGCCGGGATACATCCCTACCTGGGTCACCGTGGCTCCGGCCAGGGAAGGGCAAGCCAGCGCGACTGCCGCGCCTGTTCCGATCGCCGCCGCTGTCGCGGCAACTCCTTTTCGCATGCGAGGTGGTCCTATCGGTCGTGTGTCGCTCTTCGTCGAACGGACGCCGGCCGCGCACCGGCGCGATAACTAGATAGTCACTCCCCCACGGGTTCGACGGAGGCAAACCGCGGAATCTCGATCAGATGCCTTACCGACCGGCGGTCGTGTCATACCGGCGTGGTTGTGTGTCCGAAGGTCTTGCCGAGACGGAGGTGTGGCGTGGTTGCGATCGACTTCGAGCGGAGGGTGCGCGGCGCGAGGCCGGTGTCGATCTGGCGATCGGTCGCCGCCCATGGGCTCGGTGGCGTCCCGCCGACGGCGCTGGTGCTGACGGGCATCGTCAGCGTGCAGGTCGGCGCGGCGGTGGCGAAACAGTTGTTCGCGGCGACCGGCGCGGCTGGGGCGGTCACGCTGCGGCTGGTCTTCGCCGGCATCGTCCTGCTGGTGATCTGGCGCTCGTCGCTGCGGGTGGCGCGTCGTGCGTTGCCGGTGGTCCTCGGCTACGGCGCGGTGCTCGCGCTGATGAACCTCTCGTTCTACGAGGCGATCGACCGGATTCCGCTGGGCATGGCGGTGACCATCGAGTTCCTTGGACCGCTGAGCGTCGCGCTGGCCGGATCACGGCGCTGGATCGACCCGTTGTGGGCGGTGCTGGCCGGGGCCGGAGTGCTGCTGCTGACCAGGGCGGACGGCGAGGTGAACTGGGCCGGGGTGCTGTTCGCGCTGGCCGCGGCGGCGTGCTGGGCGGGCTATATCTTGCTGAGTGCCGCGCTCGGCGAACAGACCAGTGGCGGCGGCGGTCTGGCGCTGGCCATGGCGTTCGGCGGTGTGATCATGCTGCCGGTCGGCGTGCTCGACGCAGGGGCCGCGCTGTTGCAACCCGGCGTGCTCGCCGCCGGGTTCGCGGTGGCGATGCTGTCGTCGGTGCTGCCGTATTCGGTGGAGCTGGAAGCGCTGCGGCGGATTCCGCCGCGCGTCTTCGGCGTGCTGATGAGCCTGGAGCCCGCGGTCGCGGCGATCGCGGGCCTGCTCGTCCTCGGTCAGATCATGAATCTCGGACAGTGGGCGGGCGTGGCGTGTGTGGTCGCGGCGTCGGCCGGGGCGACGCGCACCGAAGCGAAGGATTGACGCGCGGGCCGCTCAGCGGGTTTGCCGGGAGGAGTCCGGGTGCCCGGCGGCGCGCTGCTCATCGGCTGCCGTGCCGGGGTTGTCCGCGATCAAGCTGCCGAGCAGCGCCAGCGATCGCTCCGAGGACGATCCCGGTTCCGCGTGGTAGGCGATGAGCATCTGCCCCGGCGCGCCGTTCACGCTGAACGTCTCATAGGACAGGGTCAGGTCCCCGACCATGGGGTTGCGGAATTCCTTGACGCCCGCGGTCTTCACCCGCACGTCGTGGCGCGCCCACAGCTGGCGGAACTCCTCGCTCTTCAGCGACAGCTCACCCACCAGCTCGGTCAGTCGCGGGTCGTCCAGGTCCGCGCCCGCGGTCGCGCGCAGGCTGGCGACGGTGTCGGCGGCGATGGTCGGCCAATCCGAGTAGAGGTCGCGCGCCTCCGGATCGAGGAAGACCATGCGCACCTGATTGACGCCAGGAACCGAACACGAGTTGACGGCCGCGGCCAGCGGGTTCGCCGCCAGCACGTCCAGATATCTGCCCAGCACCAGGGCGGGAGTGTTCGGCCACGCGTCCATCAGGCGCAGCAGGCCGGGCGCGACGCGTTCGGGCCGCCGCGAGGCGCGCTGGCGCTTTGCCGTGGGCCGGGCCAGTTCGCGCAGGTGCGCCGTGCCCTCCTCGTCCAGCGCGAATACGCGTGCGAGCGACGCGATGACCTGTTCGGAGGGATGCCGGTCGCGCCCTTGCTCCAGTCGCACGTAATAGTCGGCGCTCACCCCGGCCAGCAGGGCGATCTCCTCCCGGCGCAGCCCCGCGACCCGCCGCTGGCCGCCGCCGGGCAGGCCGAAATCCTCCGGTCGCACCAGTTCGCGGCGCGCGCGCAGGAAGGCGCCCAGTCGATTGTCGGAGTCCATGATTCGAGCGTAGGTCAGGCGGCCTGCCCCTGGGTGGCCCTGCGACTCCCAGGAAGTCCGCAGCCTGTCAGGTGCGCGCGAAGGGCAGGAAGGTGGTGGACATGACGAACAACAACCTCACCGGCCGCGTCGCGGTCGTCACCGGAGCATCGAGTGGAATCGGCGCCGCAACCGCGCGGCGGCTCGCGCAGGGCGGCGCCAAGGTCGCCTTGCTGGGAAGGCGCAAGGATCGCATCGAGGAACTCGCCGCCGAACTGGGCGCGGACGCGCTCGCGGTGGTCGCCGACGTCGGCGACCAGCAGTCCGTGCGGGATGCCGCCGCCACGGTGCGCGCGGCGTTCGGGCCCGTCGACCTCGTCGTCGCGAACGCGGGCGTCATGCTGGCCGCGCCGTTCGAGTCCGCGCTCACCGACGAGTGGGACCAGATGGTCGGCACCAACGTCACCGGCCTGCTCTACACCGGGCGGGCGTTCATCGAGGACCTGCTCGCCGCCGCGAGCGAAGGCAAGCGCGCGGATCTCGTGCTGGTCGGCTCGATCGGCGGGCACACGGTCTTCCCCAACTACGCCGTCTACACCGCCACCAAGGCGGCGGTCGCGCACCTGACCCGCAATCTGCGCGCCGAATTCGGGCCGCGCGGCGTGCGGATCAAGAACATCGAACCCGGTTTCGTCGGCACCGAACTAGGCGACGGCATGCGGGACGAGCAGCAGCGCGCGGGGCTGGCGCAATGGCGAACGGCGATCAAGATCCTGGAACCCGGCGATATCGCCGACGCGATCGCCTACGCCGTCGACGTTCCCGAGCACGTCAACATCGCCGAACTCGTCGTCGTGCCCACCCAGCAGGGCTGATCACCGACGCGTTCGCTGTCACCGTCCTGCGGATGACGGAGGTCGCCCCGGTGCTGCGCCACGCCAGGTCCGACGACGCCTCGGCGATCGCCGAGATCCGGTACTCGGCCGGCGGGACGCGCGTCGGGGACACCCTCGCCGCCACCCTGGACGGCGCGGTGGCGGGCTTCGGCATGACGACGTCGACCGGGTGGACGTCACCGGACGGGCGCGACCTCGCTAGTCGAGGTCCGCCCACCCCGGCCACGGTCGCATGCCCTCGTCGCCGCGGATGTAGGCGAGGCGGCGCAGCGCCTGCCGTTGGTAGGCGGGGTCGGCGGTGGCGGCTCGTAGCGACTGCAAGGCCATCCGGAACTCCTGGATGTCGCGCAGCAGGTAGAAGCCGTCCCAGCGCATCACGTCACGGCCGTATCCGGCGCAGAATTCGGCGTATTGCGCGGCGGTGATCTTCTTGGCGGTCCAGCAGTCGATCGCCGTACGCACCAGGTCCCACTCCGGCGGGCCGACCATCGCCCGGCCCAATCCGACCAGGATCACGTCGCCGTCGTCGCCGACCACGACGCCGTCGTCCCCGCCCGCGCCTCGGACCACAGACCATGGCAGGCCCCGCGGCAGGGCCTTCCAGCGGCCACGCAGTTCCTCCAGGTGTTTGCGCAGCCAGCGGCGGTCGTCCTCGGTCACCGTCCGCGCGGCGTCGATCTCGTCCTCCACTCGAGCCAAGGGCGACATCCGGCGAAGCTCGAAGCCGGGCAGCGGCAGCCGATGCAACTGCCCCAGCGCCCTGGCGACATCACCGGGCGTACCGGGATGGTGCGGCGGCAACTCCTGCCAAAAGGTGACCGGCCTGCTGTCGATCACGACCGGCTGCGGGATGTCCGGGACGACCCGCGTGGCGGAGACCCCGCAGGTCTCCAGCCATCGAGCCACGGCGACTTCCCTGGAGGCCGCCAGCTTCTGCCCCCGCCTGCCGATCCGCACGACGATTCCGTCACGCAACCGGTAGACCCCCTGGGCGTCCACCGCCTCGGCATCGCTCGCATCGACACCGACACTCACACAGGCGGCACGCAGGACCGACGGCGTGCCGTTGCCTGCGACATCCGCGGTCATGTCGACCTCCCGCACCCACCGTGGGGGCAAGAGTTCCGCATCTCGGCTTCGAGCATCATGGCAGCCATCCAGATACCGGGGGGCTAACACCCCATTTTCCCTGGTCAATGGACATTGATCCCGGAATTCCACGAGGCTCAGCAACCAAACAGAATCCGACCTATTGGACCGAATTGCCCCATTTCGAACACCGTCGCCGAGGAGGCGATTCGGCGGGCGCCGATCAGTTCCGCTCGCGTGCGCGGTCTACACCTGCAGCCCACCCGAGAACACGCCAGAGAGGACGACCTCCATGAGCACCACAGCACTGCCGCCCGTCGCCGACGCCGACACCTGGCAACGCGAACTCGAAGCGCTGCGTGTCCGGGAGAAGGCCGCAACCAGGGAGCTGGACGCGATCGCCGCGCAGCGCCGCCGCCTGCCGATGGTGCAGATGCCCGACTACACCCTCGAGGGCGAAGACGGGCCGGTCCGGCTGGTCGACCTCTTCGACGGCATGCGGCAGCTGATCGTCTACCACCACATGTGGTTTCCCGGCGAGAAGTGGCAGTGCGGCGGCTGCACCGGCTTCACGTCGCAGTTCACCCGCCTGGAGTTCCTGAACAACTACGACGCCAGGTTCGTCATCGTCACCCAGGGGCCGATCGAGGAAGCGCTCGCCTACAAGCGGCGAGTCGGAAACGGGATGACCTGGTACTCCACGGCGAACAGCTCCTTCGGCGCCGACGTCGGCGCACCGCCCGGCGGAGGGTTCGCGGTCAACGTCTTCCTCCGCGACGGTGACACCGTCTACCGCACCTGGCACACCACCGGCCGCGGCACCGAACAACTCAGCCACTCCTTCGCCCTGATCGACCTGCTCCCCTACGGCCGCCAAGAGGAATGGCAGGACTCCCCCGAAGGCTGGCCCCAGTCCCCCACCTACAGCCGATGGAGCAGCTCCCAGGACATCGCTGCGGCGTACGGCGATCCGAACGCGTAAAGAAGGGCTGGTCTGGACATTTACGCGGACGGCGATTGGAGGGATGAGCGCAGATCCCTCTTTTCGGCCGACTGCGTCCAACGTATGCCCGCGTTACGCCACGTCCGGCGGTCGGTCGTATGCGTCGATAGCCGCCTTGGACGTCGAGGAATCCTGTAACACCAGCTCCCACGGGCCGGAGTTGATCTCGAAACTCTTGCCGAACCCCACCCACTTGCCGGCCATTCGCGCACCGGTCAGCTCGATCAACAACTGGATCGCCCCGTGGTAGTAGGCACCTCGGTAGTAACCATCCTGGGCGGTGTGCTCACGCCATGTTCCCGTAGCCACGTGACCGTCGACGGTCAGGTCCATCTCCATCGACGACTGCGCGGAGTTCGGCAGGCTGCGAACCGTCAGGCGGTTGTCGTGCTGTAGCACCACCACGTGATGCACGGCCGTGAACGTCGCGTCTCGGCCGGACGAGTAGTACTCGTAGCGGCTCAGCCAGACCCCCGAATAGTTGCCGGGCGTCCGTGGGCGCCGGGCGGCCGCGAACTGCTCGGGCGAGACTTCACCGATAGCCGAGTCGACCACGGTCCCGTCCTCGCCACCGGACAGGCTGCGGCCAGCCATCACGGCACCGAATCCAAGCGATTCGATCGGCAGCCGCATCACCTTCTCGAGTGCCCGCGCGTGCGACGGCCGCGGGTTGGTGGTGAGCCCTGATTCCCAGCGCTGCACGAGTCGTTTGGTGGCGCTGGCACATCCCGCTTCCCGGAGCGCCCGCGCTAGGTCGTCTTGGCTCATCAGACGCGCGTTCCGGGCCGCGCGGAGAGCCGTGTTAGGTGCGGAAGCCATGTCGCCAACCGTAATGCTTTGACGCCTAAATGTCGCCTTGAATAGCCGCGTATTGACGCCGATTCCGTCATCGCGCGGACATGACCTGTCGACGGACTCTGAACGCGGCCCCGGCGTCGGGTTCGAGTCCCGACCTCCCCGGCGCTGGGTGCCAGCCAACCAACACCACGATGCAAGGGGGTTCCAGAGTGACCGAACTCGCAGTCACCCTTATTGTCATGGCCGCTGTCGGCGGCCTGCTCATCCTCGTGTTCTGGGTCCTGCCTTGGCTACTCGATCTCGGAGGCGATACGGACGAGCAGGTGCCGTTCCGTCAGGTCATGGACCGCATCGAGAGCGAGGACAAGCGGTGACGACTCGGCGTTCCTGGGTGCAGGACTATTGCGAGGACGGCAACATGCCCGCGGACGAGAAGCACGCGCGTGGTCTGTTGAAGATCCACACGAACTGCGAACCGCCATGCCCCCGCAAGGTGTCCGCTGAGCGATACCTCCGGGACAGTGGCAAGGCCGGCGAAGGCAAGGCGGGGGCTAGCGAGGACAGCAAGCCCCACCCGTGACGTCACGCAATCGGCTCCGAAGACATGATCGGTTCGGACGGTCGCGTTACGAGAAAGGCCCCTCACCTGCGAGGCAAGTGAGGGGCCTTGTCGTGGAGCTGCCGGGAATCGAACCCGGGTCCTCCGCCGCGTCTTCAGGGCTTCTCCGTGTGCAGTTCGCTGTGTCTCTACTCGGATCTCCGGGTCCCGCGAACAAGCCCGGATGACGATCCCAGTCGCTGTTGGATGTCCCGCCCTACTCCGCGACCGAGTAGGACGGTGAGCCCTCTAGCTGATGCCGGCACCGGAGCCGAGGGCATGCCCCGGGCCGACAGAGACGCTCTGCTGATCAGGCAGCGAGAGCGTACTCGCGCTGATTGGAATCGGCGCTTAATTGGTTGCAACGACGCTTACGGTGGTCTCTTGCCTGCACCGACACGCTTCCCCTGAATCAACGTACGCAGTCGAAACCGTTCAGCCCCGTACGTCCCGGCACCTTGCCGGGCTGTTCATGTTAACACCGGGGAGAGCACGGATCATCCCGATATCCGGGGGTGGCGGTCGTCACGCCCGCGTGCGGTCCACGGAGGTGAATACCGCAGGTCAGGCCCCTGGTTACCCAAGGTCGACGCTGATCGCCGGTGTCCGCTCGACCGGATGCCCTGCTGGCCGCGCATCCGGAGCGCGGACCCCGGATACAGCCGGAAGTCCGCCCGCGAGCCGGCGGACCATCGACCCGGCGGTGGCGCTCCGCGAGCGCACGGGCCGACCCAAGCGCATGCCACGCGTCGGCTCCGATCCTTCCCGGATGCTGGTAGCCGATTCCCGGGGTCCGAAGACCAACCCGACTTACACTGCACGAGCCGTACGATCGGCTCTGAGCAGCGGATCTCGATTTCAGACTAAGGAAACACTTTGGCAGTTCGCACCATTCGGGACAGGTTGCTGCGCCTGTCCGCCCTCACCGTCATCGCCGGACTCGTCTTGACCGGGTGTTCCGCCCTGCGCGACAAGTCCAACGACGCCATCGAACCCGGGGTCACCTCCGATCCGTGTCCGAACGCGGTGGACCCGCGCAAAGGGTGTATCTATCTGGGCGTGCTTTCCGATCTGACGAGTGGGCCGTTCGCCGCGCTGGGCAAGGACATTCACAACGGCCAGCTGGCGTTCTGGCGGGCGGTGAACGAAGCGGGCGGGATCGGCGGCAAGTACGAGGTGGACATCGCCACCTATACCGAGGACACGAACTACGATCTGCAGAAACACGCCGAGGCCTACCGGAGAATCGAGCCGCACATCCTCGCGCTCTCGATGAGTTTCGGCACCGTGCAGACGCAGAAGGTACTTCCCGAGATGGACGCGGCGAACATGATCGCCATCGCCGGAACCCTGTGGTCGGGCTGGCAATTCGAGAACAGTGACAAGGGTCTGCTGCTGGAGTCGGGCTACTCCTACTGCTCGGAGGCGATCATCGCGCTGGACTGGATCGCCGAGCACGACGCCAAGCCGAATTCGATCGCCACCGTCAGCTACCAGGGCGACTACGGCGGCGATTACGCCACCGGCGCCAAGAAGTGGGCGTCGGCCAATCGCGTGGACCTGGTGGCGCAGATCGACACCGAGCCGAACACCCAGATCGGCAACCAGGACGCCGCGGTCGCCAAGATCCTCAACAGCAGGGCGGATCTCGTGCTCTTGGCCACGGGGCCCGCGGAGGCGGGCGAGATCATGGGCAAGGCGGCGCTGGCCGGTTTCCCCGGCAAGTTCCTCGGCTCGGGCCCGACCTGGAACGGCGGCCTGCTGAAAAGCCCTGCCGCCTCGGCGATCACCGCTCGCTACAACATGACCTCGCCGCTGGACGGCTGGGACGGCACCAGCGCGGGCGCCAAGAAGGCAAGGGCCTCGGCGACCAGGGAGCCGTCCACGTGGGGCTACAGCGCAGGATGGATGTTCTCGTATCCGATGAAAGCGCTGCTCACCCGCGCGGTCAACGAAGGCAAGCTGACCCGCAAGGGCGTCCGGCAAGCCGTGCACGGACTGCGCGTGGACTACGAGGGCGCGATTCCCGAACACACCTACGGCGCGGTGAAACCCGACCTCACCCGGCAGCGCGCCGTCATCGAAGCGCCCGATCAAACCGCGCCGCTGGGCGCGAAGACCCTGGCGACCGACTATCACGGCCCGACTCAGGACCGCGTCACCCTCAACGAGCCCTGCGTACAGCCGTAAGCGAGCGACATATGCCTGTTCACAGTAAATTTCGTCGGCTACTTCGTCTCGTGGCCGCTCCCCTCGCGCTCGGGCTCGTCCTGACCGGCGGCTGTTCGTCCTCCTCGCCCGGCGCCGCGCCCGGCGTCACCCGCGAAGCCTGCCCCCACGCGATCCAGCGGGACAAGGGCTGCATCTATCTCGGCGTGCTGTCGGACCTGAACAACGGTCCTTTCGCTCCGCTGGGAAAGTCCTTGCAGGAGGGGCAGATCGCGTTTTGGAACGAGGTGAACAAACAGGGTGGCATCGGCGGATACGAAATCGACATCACGACCTACACCCGCGACACCGCCTACGATCCGCGCAGGCACGTCACGGAATTCGAGAACATAGCCCCGCACGTGCTGGCCCTGGCGATGAGTTTCGGGACCGCGCAGACGCTCGCGGTGCTGCACGAGATGGACGAGGCGGACCTGGTGACCGGGGCCGGCACCCTCTGGTCGGGGTGGCAGTACCGCACCACCGACCGCGATCTGGTGCTCGATGACGGATTCTCCTACTGCACGGAAGCCGTGCTCGGCCTGGATTGGTTCGCGCAGACCTTCTACCAGCCGCGCACGCTCGGTGTGGTCGCCTATCGCGGCAACTACGGCGGCGACTACGCCAGCGGCGCGCTCAAGTGGGCGTTGGACAACGGCGCGACGATCACCGAGCGGATCGACACCGGGCCCAACACGGAGGTCGGCACGCAGGACTACCCGGTCGCCGAGATCATGGCCGATCCGCCCGACGTGGTCCTGCTGGCCACCGGTCCGGCGGAGACCGCCGAAATCGTCGGCAAGCTTGCGAAATCCGGTTACACGGGCCGGTTCCTCGGATCCACCCCGACCTGGAACAGCGCGCTGCTCAAGACACCGGCCGCACCCGCGCTCACGGCCCTGTACAACTACACCTCGCCGTTCGACGGCTGGGACGGCGCGAGCACCGGAGCGAAACGCGCCAGGAACGCCGCGCCGAGCGAACCCACGAATTTCGGCTACAACCTGGGCTGGGCGATTTCGTATCCGCTGAAGGCGCTGCTCACCAAGGCGGCCGAGACGGGCAGCCTGGACCGGCCGACCCTGCGCAAGACCCTCGCCGGGCTCACTGTCGATTCCGAAGGCATGGCTGCGCCGCAGGTCTATGGGCGCGACGAACCGGATGTCGCGGCGCAGCGCGCGGTGATCAACGTGCCCGACCCGTCCACGGCGCTGGGTTCGCGCACCGTGGTGGCCGACTACCGCAGTCCGACGCTCAAGCGCATATCGATCCGGGAACCGTGCACCCGCTGATCCGCGCGGGCGGGATAGCTCTGGGCAGCGGAACGGCTCCGGACGACGGAACCGCTCGTGGCGGCGGAACAGCTTCGGGCGACGGAACCGCTCCGGACGGCGGGACAGCTCGGGCGACAGAACGGCTCCGGACAGCGGAACAGCTCCGGCGACGAGACAGCTCCGGCAGCGGAACAGCTCCGGCGACGAGACAGCTCCGGCAGCGGAACAGCTCCGGCGACGAGACAGCTCCGGCAGCGGAACGGCTCCAGACGGCGGGACGGCCCTGGGCGGCGGGGCTGGAACCTAGCCGGTTCTCCCTCGCTCGGGACGGCCCGACACCCCTCGCCCGAGTCGTCTCCGGCTCGCTTCGGAGCGCATCCCGGCCGGTGAACTCAGGCCGCGGCGATGAGTGCGACCGCGGCCAACGCGAGAAGCAGGCCGAATTGCTGCTGACGGTGGACCCGCTCACCGAGCAGAACCATCGCCAGCAGCACGGTCACCGCCGGGTAGAGCGAGCCGATCACGCTCACCAGCGACAGCAGCGAACCGTGGAAGGCGTACAGCAGCGCCGCGTTGCTCATGACGTCCAGCACGCTGATGTAGCAGGCCAGGCGCAGCGGTTCACCCCGCAACCGCCCGAACTCTCCCGCGGTCAGCGCGGTCAGCCAGACCACCGCGGTGGCCGCGAGACGCTGCATGAGCAACGGCCACAGTCCGGAGTCCGACGCGGTTTCGTGGAAGAAGACGAACGCGAGACCGTACGCCGCACCGGAACCGATGGTCAGCGCGGCGACCTTGCGGGTGAACCGTAGTTCGCGTCCGCCGGTGATCTCCTCCGTCACGTCGTCCGGCGACTCCCGGCTCACCAGCAGCACCGAGACCAGGGCGAACACGATACCCGCGAAGGCGAGCGGGCCGGGGCGCTCGCCGGTCGCCAGCCCGGCGAGTACCGGAATGCCCGCGACCAGCACCGCCGTCAGCGGCGACACGACCGCCATCGGACCGTCGGCCAGGGCGGCGTAGAACCACCACACGGCGACGCCGCTCGCGACGCCCGCCGCCGTGCCCCACCACAGCGACGCCGCGTCCAGGCTGCCGGACACGAACGGGAGCAGCACCAGGACCAGCAGCACCGAGAACGGATAGGAATAGATGACCACACGCAGCGCGGTCACCCGCCGCGACGCCACACCGCCGTAGAAGTCGCTCACGCCGTAGCCCACCGCGGCTGCCAGCGCGAGCAGGACGGCGGTCACCGCATGCCTTTGACCCGCCGTCCTAGTTCACGAGTGACCTCTCGCTCGGCGGTGCGCCGGGCCAGGTCCTGCCGCTTGTCGTAGTCCTGCTTGCCCTTGGCCAGCGCCAGTTCGACCTTCACCTTGCCGTCGGAGAAATACATCGACAGCGGCACCAGCGTCTGGTTGCCCTCTCGCGACTTGCCGACCAGCCGCTCGATCTCGCGCTTGTGCAGCAGCAGCTTGCGCACCCGGCGCGGCGCGTGGTTGGTCCAGGTGCCGTGGCTGAACTCGGGGATGTGCAGGCCACGCAACCACACCTCGCCGTTGTCCACCGTCGCGAAGGCATCCACCAGTGAGGCCTTGCCCTCACGCAGGCTCTTCACCTCCGTGCCGACCAGCGCGATCCCGGCCTCGTAGGTGTCCAGGATCGTGTAGTTGTGCCGCGCCCGGCGGTTGGTCGCGATGACCTTGCGCCCCTTCTCCTTCATAACGGTCCACTTTAAGTGACCCGGCAACCGGATTATTCCCGCAGGTCGCGGACGCGCTAACCACCCTGGTGCAGCACGACGTAGAGCGCGAGGACGGCGAGGAACGCGACGAGCAGCGCCACCGTCGACATCCGCGGCACGCCGGGGCGCTGCGGCGGCGGACTGCGGCGCAGCCACACGTTCTCGACCGCCGGATCAGTTCGGCTGCGTACAGACGGCGGCGTGTCCGGGGTCTCGCCCCCCACCGAGCTGATGGAAAGGTCATCGCCTGCGTCACTGGAACCATCACCCGGTGCCATAGCCAGAACGGTAGCCGTCGTGACGGCGGCACGCCGCAATTCTCGCGCGGCGCAACACAGTTGGAACTCAGGCCAGACGCCGCCGGAACGCCTCGGCAGACGCGCCGGTCGCCGGATCGACCGTGTGCACGCCGAGGTCGACCCCGCCCCCGGTGAGCTCGAGCACCATGAACCCCAGCTCGTGGTAGTTCTCGTAGAGCGCACCGTGGCCCGCGCTCGCCACGAGCCGCGGCTCCGCGCCCACCGTTTTCGCGGCCGCACCCGATACGATCTGCCTGGTCCCCTTCGACTCCGTGGTGGGTTCCAGCACCTGCAGCGAGTGATCGTGCCCGGACAGGATGAACTGACAGCGCCCGATCACATGGTCTTCGAAGAAGCGTTTCACGTGCACGCCGCTGATCGGATCCAGCGAAAGGCCCTCGTAGCGGCCCGCGTCCCCGTGCGGGCCGTTGTTGAGATACGGGTGGTGGGTGCAGGCGATCTTCCACGTGGCGGGCGAGTCGGCGATGGCGCGATCGAGCCAGTCGCGCTGCTGGTTCATGAACTGGCCGTCGACCGCCCAGTACGGCGAGAAGACCGGCGGCACGTAGGCCGCCAACGGGTTGACGTCGAGGACGAAGAACTCGACGACGGGGTCGTGCTCCGGAATCCGGACCGAGTAGTAGCGGCTCGGCATCCACCAGCGCCGGGAGTTCGCGTGGTACTCCACCTCGGCGTTGCCGCGCAGCAACCACCCGCCGTCACCGCCGAGAACCGAGCTGTTGTCGTGGTTGCCCAGCACCATCAGCCAGGGGAAATCCAGTCCGGCGTTGGGGTTTTCGAACTTGTCGGCGAACTGGACGTCGGCCGCGCTCTCGGGCCCGTGCTCGTAGATGTTGTCGCCGAGGCCCACGGCGAGCGAGATGGGTTCGCGGCCGTGCAGCGCGCGCATGGCGTCGGCGACGGCCCACTGGGTGCGGGTGCCGGTGCCCGCGTCGCCGGTCACCAGCACCCGCACCCGGCGCTGCGCCGGGAAGGGGAACTTGGTGACGCCCTCGGCTACGGGTACCGCATGCGCTGGCGTGCGCCCGGCCAACGTGGTCCCGGCCGCGAGGGTGGCCGCACCGGCCAGGAACGCCCTGCGCCCGATCGTCTGGCTGCGACTCACACTGTCCTCCACGGTTTTCGGCGATCCGGCTCGGTGGCCGTCCGCGCCGATCGGTATGCCGCGCGAGGGTAGCGGTTCATCCGGCGGCGAGCACCTCGAGCACCTGTTCGCCGTATTTCGCCAGCTTGTTCTCGCCGACACCGCTGACGCCGCCGAGCTGGGCGAGGCTCGCCGGCTTGCGCGCCGCGATCTCGCGCAAGGTGGCGTCGTGGAAGACGACGTAGGCGGGCACGCCCTGTTCCTTCGCGGTGGCCGCGCGCCATTCGCGCAACTTCTCGAACAGCGGCAGGTCGGTGGGCGTCAAATCGACGGAGACGGCCTTGGCGGCTTTCACGGACCGGGCGGGCTTGGCCTGGCGCTCCGGCTCGCGGCGCAGCGGTACCTGCCGCCCTTCGAACAGCACCTCGCCGCTGGCCTCGGTGAGCGTGAGCACGCCGTAGTCGCCGTGGACGGCAAGCAGCCCATGGGCCAGCAGTTGCCGCACCACACCGCGCCACTCCGTGTCACGCAGGTCGGTGCCGACGCCGAACACCTTCAGCTCGTGATGGTCGTATTGCAGGACCTTGGGACTCTTCTTACCGAGCAGGATGTCCACGATGTGGCCCGCGCCGAAGCTCTGGCCCCGTTCGCGCTTCAGCCGCAGCACGGTGGACAGCAGCTTCTGCGCGGCCACCGTGCCGTCCCAGGATTGGGGTGGCGACAGGCAGGTGTCGCAGTTGCCGCAGGGCAGACCGGGCTCGCCGAAGTAGGCGAGCAGTTGCGTGCGCCGGCAGCCGACCGTCTCGCACAGCGCGAGCATCGCGTCCAGGTGCAATTGGAGCTGGCGGCGGTGGGCGGCGTCGCCGTCGGAGGAGTCGATCAATTTGCGCTGCTGCACCACATCGCTCAGGCCGTACACCATCCACGCCGTGGAGGGCAGACCGTCGCGGCCGGCGCGGCCGGTCTCCTGGTAATAGCCCTCGACCGACTTCGGTAGGTCGAGATGGGCGACGAAGCGCACGTCGGGCTTGTCGATGCCCATGCCGAAGGCGATGGTCGCCACGACGACCAGCCCGTCTTCGCGGAGGAAACGCGCCTGGTTCTCCGCGCGGGTGCGATGGTCCAGGCCCGCGTGGTAGGGCACCGCGGTGATGCCGTTCTCGGTGAGGAACGCCGCGGTCTTCTCCACCGAGTTGCGCGAGAGGCAGTAGACGATGCCCGCGTCGCCCGCGTGCTCGGCGCGGATGAATTCCAGCAGCTGACGCTCGGGACGGTTCTTCGGCTCGATCCGGTACTGGATGTTGGGGCGGTCGAAGCTGGACACGAACCGGCGGGCCGAGCCGAGGTCGAGGCGCTGGATGATCTCGTCGCGGGTCTTCTCGGTGGCGGTCGCGGTCAACGCGATCCGCGGGACGTCCGGCCATCGCTCGTGCAGCACCGAAAGGCCGAGGTAGTCGGGCCGGAAGTCGTGACCCCACTGGGAGACGCAGTGCGCCTCGTCGATGGCGAACAGCGCCACCTTGCCGCGATCGAGCAGTTGCGCGGTGGAGTCGAGGCGCAACCGTTCCGGGGCCAGGTACAGCAGATCCAGTTCGCCCGCGACGAACTGCGCTTCGACGGTCCTGCGCTCGTCGGGGTACTGGGTGGAGTTGAGGAAGCCCGCGCGCACGCCGAGCGCGCTGAGCGCGTCCACCTGGTCCTGCATGAGCGCGATCAGCGGGGAGATGACCACACCGACACCGGGGCGAACCAGAGCGGGGATCTGATAGCACAGCGACTTGCCGCCGCCGGTCGGCATGAGCACCAGCGCGTCGCCGCCGTCGATCACGTGGCGCACGATCGCCTGCTGGTCGCCGCGGAAGCTGTCGTAACCGAAGACTCGGCGTAGAACCTCTTGCGCCGCAACGGATCCGGCGTCCGATCCGGACGCGACTTCGGTCGCTACAGCAGCGAAGACATCGGGGGGATTCACCCGGCCCATCCTACGAGCGCACCAGCGGGGCGGTACCCGCGCGGTTCGGCGTTCGCCCTGCTCGGCCGCCGAGTTGTCCACATGTGGACAACTCGGATCGGGATTTCCCGGCACGGCTCGCCGACCTCGCGTTTCTTCCCTTCGAGCGGCGTTCGCCGGCCCGCCGGCGTGGCCCGGCGCTGTTATGTTGTCGCTCATGGCAAAAGGGATAGGCCGGGCGCGCGCGGCGGTGTTCGGCGCCGTCGCCGTCGCCGCCGGGGTCACCGCGGCGATACCGGCGGCGCGGGCGGAGACATTCCCCGCCCGGTGCTCCGATGGCTGGGAGACCACGACCGTGGTCGAAGGGGCCGGCAATCTGGAGAATCTCGATTCCGACG
The DNA here is from genome assembly GCF_053586955.1 of Nocardia sp. NPDC003726. Taxonomy (NCBI): domain Bacteria; kingdom Bacillati; phylum Actinomycetota; class Actinomycetes; order Mycobacteriales; family Nocardiaceae; genus Nocardia; species Nocardia sp. NPDC003726. The sequence continues at coordinate 188,107 of NZ_JBSFNF010000007.1, forward strand.
GGCGAGGCGGCTTCTACGTCACCGGTCTGATGGACGGCTACCTGGCGCACGTCGACCGGGCGGGCCGGATGGAGAAGCTGGTCACGGACCTGTACCGCCCGGCGGGCGTGCGCGTCGCGGGGCGCTATGTCTACTTCCTCACCGGGGACGGGCTCAGCGAACCGCCGGGCACGCTGCAGCGCTACGACACCGAGACCGGCGCCGTCAGCGTCCTGCTCACCGGGTTGAACGGGCCCAACGGCCTGCTGTTGCTACCCGACGGCAGCCTGCTGTTCACCACGATCGGTCTCGGCGGACCGAACGGGATCTCGCGCTACTGGCCGCAGACGAGCGAATACGAGCGGGATTGGTCGGTGCTACCGCCCGCCAACGGCCTGGCGCTGGCCGCCGACGGCGAATCGGTCTACGTCGACACCATGACGCTGCAGATCCTGCGCGTCCGGCTGGACGATCCGGCCCACCCCACCGTCGTCTCCGGCATTCCGGACCTGGTCGCGCTGCCCGACGATATGGAAGCCACCAAGGCGGGTGCGCTGTTCGTGGCCGATCACGTGCTCGGCGCCGTCTATCAGGTGGACACCGCGACGGGCGCCACCTGCGCGATCATCACGGGTTTGATCAAGCCCGCTCCGGTGCGCAACCCGCCGGACGGCGCCACGTCGGTGCGCATCGACCGTGACGGGGACGCGTGGGCGTTGTTCGTCACCAGCATGGACGGCACGCTGCGCCGCATGCGCCCTCCGGCCGGGATCGACCTCACGCCCGCGACTCCGGGGCGGGCCGGATAGCTCCGAACCTGCCCACGGCCGACCGGACGCACTCGGGTTCGGCCCCGGCGACCGATCTCCGTGCGCTCGGTCCCGCGGCGCAGCGCGTCGTGGCCGCGATCAGCGCAAGCGGTCGAGAACCTCGTCGTGCAGCAGACCGTTGGTGGCGATGGCGTCGCCGCCGTGCGGACCGGGTGTACCGTCCAGCGCGGAGAATCGGCCGCCCGCCTCACGGACGAGGATGTCCAGGGCGGCGAGGTCCCACAGGGACACCTCCGGTTCCGTCGCGATGTCAACGGCGCCTTCGGCGAGCAGGCAGTAATTGAGGAAGTCGCCGTAGCCGCGAACACGCCAGACGTCGTCGGTCAGGGCGATGAACTGCTCGCGCAGGCCGCGATCACGCCACCCGGACAGACTGGAGAACGCCAGGCTGGCCGCGCTCAGCTCACCGACGGCCGACACCGAGATCCGCCGTTCCCGCCCTTCGAAGCTCGACCACGCCCCGGCTCCCGCCGCCGCCCGCCAGCGCCGTACCAGGGCGGGCGCGCTCACCACGCCCACGACCGGTGCGCCGTCCTCCAGCAACGCGATCAAAGTCGCCCACACGGGCACTCCGCGCACGAAGTTCTTCGTGCCGTCGATCGGGTCGACCACCCATTGCCTGCCGCTGAATTCGGCGGCGCCACCGAATTCCTCACCCAGCACGGCGTCGTCCGGTCTGGCTTCGGACAGCACCTGCCGGATCGCCTGCTCGACGGCCAGGTCGGCGTCCGACACCGGCGTGAGATCCGGTTTCGCGTCGACTACCAGATCCAGCGCACCGAAGCGAGCCCGCGTGATCTCGTCGGAGATATCGGCAAGCCGCAGGGCGAGTTCGAGATCAGAGGAATACACAGCCACGCCCCGCACCCTATCGGCCCGCCTGGTCACTGCCTCTTCGGTCCGCCGCGCCCGAAAGCAAACCGCGGGCATCTCTCCGGCCCACCCGTCCCCGCCTCCACTGCCGAGCCGACGGAACACAGCGCTCCCACAGCTTCATACGGGAAGAACGGGGGCTGCGGTTCCGCCGAGCACGCGCGCAGCCGCCGAGGCGGTGCCCCTCGCACCCGGCGGCGCCGCCCTACCGCGCCCACCGCCGCAGTCGGCAACGGCTCGCGGCCCCGCCGTCACCGTGCCGACGATGATCTGCGCCGATCCCGACCTCACCCCACAGCTTCCAGCGACCGCGCCGCGGCCAACGCGGTCGCCCACCAGTGCAGTTGGTCGAGCATCGCCGTCGCGGCGGCCGCGGGCTCCTCCGGCTCCCTCAGCCGGCCGTCTTCATCGAAGAGCAGGTAGTAGCGCGGGAACGACACGTAGTTGCGCACGGTGTGCGCGTTGAGCTCGTTGAAGATCTGCCGCAGGTGCTCGATGGCGAGCAGGCCGCCGGAGGCTCCGCTGTAGCCGACGAAACCGATCGCCTTCGCGTCCCACTGGGTGTAGTGCCAGTCGATGACGGCTTTGAGGGACGCGGGGATGCTGCGGTTGTAGTCCGGAGTGACGATGACGAAGGCGTCGGCCGCCGAGAGCCTGCGGGTCAGGTCGGCCATCTCTTCCGGCCGCTGCAGGTCCGGGTCCAGTGCCGGGGGTACCGCTGGCAGTTCCAGCGGAATCCGTGCGTCGGCCAAGTCGATGACGTCCACCTCGAACGAACCGTGCCGCCGCGCCTGCTCGCTGAACCACCTGGCCACGACCGGCCCGAAACGTCCCTCGCGAACGCTGCCGATGATCACCGCGAGCTTCAGTGGTGCGTTGGACATGCTTTCCTCCTGAGATCACAAGCGGCCCGGCCGGGCCGTCCATCTCAATCTGCTGCCGGGCGCGCGGCGCAGGGAGACCGCCGTAAGAGTGGTAGTGGCAGGGATACTCTCCGGGCACTCCGCCTTGTTAACTTCGTAAGGTGAGCGACAACGAATTGGGGCTGTTCCTGCGCACCCGCCGCGAAGCGGTGACGCCCGCCCAAGTCGGCCTGCCCCCCGGAGCGCGGCGGCGCACCCCCGGCTTGCGCCGCGCGGAGCTGGCCACGTTGGCCGGTGTGAGCGTGGAGTACGTCACCCGCCTCGAGCAGGGCCGCGACCGGCGTCCCTCGCCCCCGGTGCTGTCCGCGCTGGCGGACGCGTTGTGTTTGAGCCCCGCCGAGCGCGTGCACCTGCATCGGTTGAGCAAATCGGTGGACAGCGGCTTCAGCTGCATGGGCGACGCGCAGCCGCTGCGCGAGGTGCGGCCGACGGTGCGCGCGATCCTGGACCGGCTCGAGCCGACGCCCGCCGTGGTGGTCAACCGTCTCACCGAGGTGCTGGCCCACACCGGCGCCTACCACCGGCTGATGGCGCCGACCGGACTCTTCGACCAACCCCATACGCCACCCAACCTGGCGCGTTTCGTCTTCTGCGCCTCCAGTGCCCGCGATGTCTACGCGGACTGGGAGCACGTCGCCGACGAGACCGTCGCCACGTTGAAACAGGGACCGTTCCGCGCCGACCCCCACATCGCCGCGCTCGCCGACGAACTCACCGTCACCGTCGGCCCTGCTTTCGCCGACCGGGTCGAGACCGTGCCCAGCTTGGCCGCGGCCTCCGGCATCACCCGGCTGGCTCACCCCGAAGCCGGATCGCTGCGCTTGGCCTACGAGTTCCTCGACCTCTCCGCCGACGACGACCAGCGCGTGATCGTCTACCTACCGGCCGACGACGCCACCGCCGCGGCCCTCGACGCGCTCACCGGACGCCGCCCGGGCGGATTGCGCGCGGTATCGGGCTGAGCGCATCACATCCCCTGCGTGCGCAGTGGTACCAACGGGACCTCCGGTGATCGCCAGTTCGGCGCATGACGATCCAGCCGGTGACGACTGGACGAGTTCGACGCGAGCACCTGTCTCGCAGCGTGCCGGCACCGCAGAGCTACCGGACTGGGCGCGCGGTGGTCCCACTCGCGCCCGGTCGGCCACAGTTCGCGGAGCAGAGCGCGAGGGCTCCCGTCGGCGTCGCTGCGCGGCCGACGGAGTGGAATTCGCCACATTGTCCGCCGCGCAGCGAATCCGTCCGCCCGGCAAGACGACTGATCAGGCACGACCGGCGTCCACGTACCCGGACGAACCAGCGCCTCCGCCGCGAATTCCAAACACCAACTGCGCCAAGCGCGGTCGCGGTTTAGGGTGGAAACCCATGAGGCGTCCGTCACAGCGCACCGACCCGGCCCGCGGTGGGCGGCGAGCGCTCCGCGTCCCGGCGATCCGCTCGCCCGGCCGGTGCGCGGCGCAGGCCGCCCACGCCGACGCCGTTCCCGGTCACACACCGCGCGCACTCGTGTGCTGCGGCCGGAGAGGGGCAGCTAGGCTTGACGATCGTGCATCCTGACGTTTCCGCTGATCTCGCCGACCTCGACGCCACCCTCAAGACGGTCGAGTCGGTCCTCGACATCGACGAGCTGCGCCGTCGTATCGACGAGCTCGAACATCAGGCCGCCGACCCCGACCTGTGGAACGACCAGGACCACGCCCAGCGGGTCACCAGTGAGCTGTCGCACGCACAGGGCGAGTTGCGCCGGGTGGAGGAGCTGCGCCAGCGGCTCGACGACCTGCCGGTGCTGTACGAACTGGCCGAAGAGGAAGAGGGCGAGGCCAAGACCAACGCGCTCGCCGAGGCCGACGCCGAGCGCGCCGCGCTGCGCAGCGACGTGGAGGCGATGGAGGTTCGCACGCTGCTGTCGGGCGAGTACGACAAGCGCGACGCCTTGGTGAACATCCGCTCCGGCGCCGGTGGCGTCGACGCCGCCGACTGGGCCGAGATGCTCATGCGCATGTACATCCGCTGGGCCGACCGGCACAACTACTCGGTGGAGGTCTACGACACCTCCTATGCCGAGGAGGCGGGCATCAAGAGCGCCACCTTCGCGGTGAAGACGCCCTATGCCTACGGCACGCTGTCGGTCGAGATGGGCACGCACCGGCTGGTGCGGATCAGCCCGTTCGACAACCAGGGCCGCCGCCAGACCTCCTTCGCCGAGGTCGAGGTGCTGCCCGTGGTGGAGACGACCGACCACATCGAGGTGCCGGAGACGGAGATCCGCGTCGACGTGTACCGCTCGTCGGGCCCCGGCGGTCAGAGCGTCAACACCACCGACTCCGCGGTCCGCATCACCCACCTGCCCACCGGCATCGTGGTCACCTGCCAGAACGAGAAATCGCAGCTACAGAACAAGATCTCGGCGATGCGCGTGCTGCAGGCCAAGCTGCTGGAGCGCAAACGGCAGGAAGAGCGCGCCGAGATGGACGCGCTGAAGACCAACGAGGGCGCGTCCTGGGGCAATCAGATGCGCTCCTACGTGCTGCACCCCTATCAGATGGTCAAGGACCTGCGGACGAACTACGAGGTCAACAACCCGTCGGCGGTGCTCGACGGCGACATCGACGGGTTCATCGAGTCGGGGATCCGCTGGCGGATGCGAGAGCAGGGCAGCTAGATGAATGTCGCGGGCATCCAGGCGATCGCTTCCACCGGTTTCACCACGTGGCTACGCGGTTCGGGCCTGGAGATCGTGCTGCTCATCCTCGGCGCCATCCTGTTCAGCCGGTTCGCCACCTACGTGCGGGATCGGGTCACCCGCAGGATCGACGCCGGATTCCGCAGCAGCGACGCGCTGGTGCGCACCGAGGCCGCCAAGCACCGGCACGCGCTGGCGCAGGTGATCACCTGGGTGGTGCTGACCATCGTCTACGTGCTGATCACCATGGAGGTGCTGCGGCGGCTCGGCTTCGCCGTCACCGGGTTGGTCGCGCCCGCCGCGGTGCTCGGCGCCGCGCTCGGTTTCGGCGCGCAGCGCATCGTGCAGGACATCCTCGCCGGATTCTTCCTGATCACCGAGCGGCAGTACGGATTCGGCGATGTGGTCCGCATCGCGGTGACCGGCGCCGCGGAGCAGGCGGAGGGTACGGTCGAGGACGTCACGCTGCGGATCACCACGCTGCGCAACGCCGACGGTGAAGTGATCACGGTGCCCAACGGCCAGATCGTGAAGGTCACGAACCTGTCGAAGGATTGGGCGCGCGCCGCGATCGACGTGCCGGTGGCCGCCAGCGCCGACATCACCAGGGTCAACGAGATCCTGCACGAGGTGGGTACGAAGGCGTACGAGGACGCTCGCCTGAAGCCGTTGCTGCTCGACGAGCCCACCGTCATGGGTGTGGAAGACCTGACCGTCGACCAGATGAACATCCGAATGGTTGCTCGGACGTTGCCGGGCAAACAGTTCGACGTCGGACGCGAGCTGCGGGTACGAGTAGCCGCAGCGCTGCGCCGGGAGGGAATCAGTGAGACCACGTAGATCCACGGCGATCCTGATAGCAACCTGGGTCGCCACGTTCGTGCTGTACGTATTCGTGAAACCCGACGAGACGACCACCGCTCCGGCCACCCTGGTCAACGCGGTGCCCGCCGCGGTGTTCACCGACTCGTCCGACCGCTGAGCCGAGCGGGACGGACCGGCCGCCGCACTGTCACCCACGGTTGACAACGCAGGCCGCGAGTGGTTGCTGGTTACACTGGCTCCCCGTGATAACCATGCGGAACGTGACCAAGTCGTACAAGACCTCGACGCGACCCGCGCTGGACAACATCACCGTCGATGTGGGCAAGGGCGAGTTCGTCTTCATCATCGGACCGTCCGGCTCGGGCAAGTCGACCTTCATGCGCCTGCTGCTGAAGGAGGAGACGCCGACGGCGGGCGAGATCAGAGTGGCCGATTTCCGGGTGGACCGCTTACCCGGCCGCAAGGTGCCCAAATTGCGCCAGCGGATCGGGTGCGTCTTCCAGGACTTCCGGCTGCTGCAGCAGAAGACCGTGTACCAGAACGTCGCGTTCGCGCTGGAGGTCATCGGCAAGCGGCGTCAGTTCATCGACCGCACGGTGCCCGAGGTGCTCGACATGGTGGGGCTCGGCGGCAAGGCCGACCGGCTGCCGACCGAGCTCTCCGGTGGTGAACAGCAACGTGTCGCGATCGCGCGGGCCTTCGTGAATCGGCCGCTGGTGCTGCTGGCCGACGAACCGACCGGCAACCTCGATCCCGACACCAGCGCCGACATCATGCTGCTGCTGGAGCGGATCAACCGCATCGGCACCACGGTGGTGATGGCCACCCACGACAATCACATCGTCGACGCGATGCGCAGGCGGGTGGTCGAGCTCGACCACGGCCGCCTGGTGCGCGACGAGGCGACCGGCGTGTACGGGGTGGGCCGGTAATGCGCGCGAGTTTCCTGTTCGGCGAGGTCTTCGCGGGCCTGCGCCGCAACGTCACGATGACCATCGCGATGATCCTGACCACCGCGGTCTCGCTCACCATGCTCGGTGGCGGCCTGCTCGCGGTGCGCATCGCGGACAAGACCGAGCAGTACTTCCTGGACCGGCTCGAGGTGCGGCTGTATCTCACCGAGGACGTCTCGGCCAACGACCCGGACTGCTCGCTGGATCCGTGCCGCACGCTGATGGCGGATCTGAAAGCCACCGGCGGTGTGGAGTCGGTGCAGTTCCTCAACCGGGAGGAAGCGATCCGCGAGGCCAAGGAGAAGACCTTCAAGGATCAGCCCGAGCTGGCCAAGTACGTCAGCGAGACGCCGTTGCCCGCGTCGCTGCGGGTCAAGATGGAGAACGCGGAGCTCTACCCGACGATCTACGAGAAGTTCTACGACCGCCCCGGCGTCGGCATGGTGCGCAACGACAAGGACATCGTGGACCGGCTGGTCAGCCTGTTCGACGGGTTGCGCAACGCGGCGTTCGGCCTGGCCGTGCTGCAAGCGCTGGCCGCGGTGATGCTGATCGCGAACATGGTGCAGATCGCCGCGTTCACCCGGCGCACCGAGGTCGGCATCATGCGGTTGGTCGGCGCGACCCGCTGGTACACCCAGTTGCCGTTCCTGCTCGAGGCCGTGGTCGCCGCGCTGGCCGGTTCGGTGCTCGCGATGCTCGGCCTGCTCATCGCCCGGCCGCTGGTGATCGACCGCGCCCTCGGCGACCTGTTCGCCAGCAAGGTCTTCCCGCGCATCACCGGCGACGACATCGCGATGACCGCGCTGGTCATCGCCCCGGTCGGCATCGTCTTCGCGGCCATCACGGCCTATGCGACGCTGCGGTACTACGTACGCGAGTGATCATCCGGGGCCGGTGGACGCCTGTGCCACCGCCCGGACGGATATTGCCGAACTCGTGCACGCGGGGACCATCGTGGGCGGCGCCGCACCGCGACGAGTCCCGCGTGCGCGGCGTCGGTCGCGCGGTCCTTCACAGCACGAGATCGGTGAGCTGGTCCCAGTCGAGCTGGATGCGAATCGGTAGATCGATGGCGAACGCGGTCTGCGGCTTCAGGACGCGAGCGAGCCGGTAGTGGCCGACGCTGTGGTCGAGGCCGTAGGCCTCGATGGCGGTCACCTCGGTGTCCGAAACGCTGACCAGCCAGTACCAGGGGATTCCCGCAGCGGCGTATTCGCCCATTTTCTCGAGCCGGTCCGTTTTGACATGGCTGGGCGAGATGATCTCGACGGCGATCTTCAGATGGCGTGCGGGCATCGGTCGCACATCCGCCGGCACGCACTCGAACAGCGCGATGTCAGGACGCCGAATCGTGTCGGTTACCTCCTCGACATCGCCTGTCGCCGCCATGCGTCTCACCACCGTCACGTTCGGCACAAGCTCCGCGGCTCGCTCCCACAGGACGCAACCTCATACGAGCTTCGACACCTGCCGCCCCGGTAACGAATCGGCATCGATCGTCGCTATGGCCTTGGAGCGGGGCGAATCGGCGGCGGTAATTCCGGCTATCCGGGTCGAGAGGTTCGCGTACGTTCCGAAAGCGCAGCTCATCGCGTTGCACGGCATAGCACGAGGCCGGATGAGGCAGGCGGTCGGCCCCGGGACGCAACTTCGGGCACTTGTCCAGCAAGGCGTGGATCACCCGCGTATGCTGCAGCTCGACGCACTTCTTACTCCGCAGTAAGATAGCCTTACTCCGGAGTAAGATAGCTGGGGTAAGACCGCATCAACCCATCCGAGAAAACAGGTGATGATGAGCACTCGAGACAGCGCAACGAAGCGACGTCCAGACACGTCCGCGGTCGGCCTGAACCAACCCAAGCGGGATTGGATGGGCGCCGCGATGCGGGTCATGACGACCATTACCGGGTCGGAACTGGCCGAGAAATACAACCTGCGCAAGCCGATCGAGCGCGTCACCTACGAGGGCACCAAGACCGGCTTCCGCACGCTGGGCGCGGCGACCCGCGCGTTCGCCAAGGTCGCGGGCGGTGGCGCTCCCAAGCGCCTGGCCGCCAACGAAGCGAAGAACAAGGACTTCTTCGACCTGACGCCGACCGACGAGCAGCAGATGATCGTCGAGACGGTGAAGGAGTTCGCCGCCGAGATCCTGCGCCCGGCCGCCTACGAAGCCGACAACGCCGCCAAGGCGCCGCGCGACCTGCTCGAGCGCGCGGCCGAACTCGGCATCACCCTGATCAACGTGCCCGAGGAACTCGAGGGTGCGGCCTCCGAGCGCGGCGCGGTGACCAACTCGCTGGTCGCCGAGGCCCTTGCGCACGGCGACATGGGTCTTGCCCTGCCGATCCTGGCGCCCAGCGGCGTCGCGGTGGCGCTCGCCCAGTGGGGCAGCGACGCGCAGCAGAAGACCTACCTGCCCTCCTTCACCGGGGAGAACGTGCCGCAGGCCTCGGTGGTGATCAGCGAGCCGCGCGCCCTGTTCGACCCGTTCGCCCTGGACACCAAGGCGGTGCGCTCGCCGAGCGGCTACCGCATCTCGGGCGTGAAGAGCCTGGTGCCCGCCGCGGCCGACGCCGAGCTGTTCCTGATCGCCGCCGAACTCGACGGCCGTCCCGCGCTGTTCATCGTCGAGTCGGACGCGCCCGGCCTGGTGGTGGAGGCCGACCCGAGCATGGGGCTGCGCGCCGCGGGCCTGGGCAGGCTGATACTGGACAACGTCGCGGTCGGGGCCGACGCCATCCTGGGTGACGGCGACGCCGCCAGCCGCGCCGAGGAGTACGCCGACGCCGTGCGCCTGGCCCGCCTCGGCTGGGCTTCGCTCGCCGCGGGCACCGGCCGCGCCGTGCTGGACTACGTGATCCCGTACGTCAACGAGCGCGAGGCGTTCGGCGAGCCGATCTCGCACCGCCAGGCGGTGGCCTTCATGGTCGCCAACATCGCGATCGAACTCGACGGCCTGCGGCTGGTCACCCTGCGCGGCGCGTCCCGCGCGGAGCAGGGCCTGTCCTTCGGCCGCGAGGCGGCGCTGGCCCGCAAGCTCGCCACCGACAAGGGCATGCAGATCGGCCTCGACGGCGTGCAGCTGCTCGGCGGCCACGGCTTCACCAAGGAACACCCGGTCGAGCGCTGGTACCGCGATCTGCGGGCCATCGGCGTCGCCGAGGGTGTCGTGCTGATCTGACCGGCCCGTTCCGTTTTCCAGGAGACCTTCACCAATGATCAATCTCGAACTCCCCAAGAAGCTGCGGGCAAGCGCGAACCAGGCGCACCAGGTCGCGCAGGAGATCTTCCGCCCGATCTCGCGCAAGTACGACCTCGCCGAGCACGAGTACCCCGTCGAGCTGGACACCATGGCCGCCATGGTCGAGGGCCTGGCCGACTCCGGCACCCAGAAGATCGGCGGCGCCGCCGGTGGCCGCTCCGATGACAGCGACAGCGACCGCCACGCCACCGAGCTGCTCGGTAACACCAACGGCGGCAACATGTCCGCGCTGCTGAACGCGCTGGAGACCTCCTGGGGCGACGTCGGCCTGATGCTGTCGATCCCCTACCAGGGTCTGGGCAACGCGGCCATCGCCGCGGTCGCCACCGACGAGCAGCTGAAGCGTTTCGGCAAGGTGTGGGCCTCGATGGCGATCACCGAGCCGTCCTTCGGCTCCGACTCCGCCGCCGTGTCCACCACCGCCGTGCTCGACGGCGACGAGTGGGTGCTCAACGGCGAGAAGATCTTCGTCACCGCGGGCCAGCGCTCGACCCACATCGTGGTGTGGGCGACGGTGGACAAGAGCCTCGGCCGCGCGGCGATCAAGTCGTTCGTCGTGCCGCGTGATGCTCCCGGCCTTTCGGTGGCGCGGCTCGAGCACAAGCTCGGCATCAAGGCCTCCGACACCGCCGTGCTGCTGTTGCAGGACTGCCGGATCCCGAAGGACAACATCCTCGGCAGCCCGGAAGTCAACGTGGAGAAGGGTTTCGCCGGGGTCATGCAGACCTTCGACAACACCCGTCCACTGGTCGCCGCTATGGCGATCGGCGTGGCCCGCGCCGCGCTGGAAGAGCTGCGCTCGATCCTGACCGGGGCGGGCGTGGAGATCTCCTACGACACCCCCGTCAACAACCAGCACGCCGCCGCCGCCGAATTTCTGCGGATGGAAGCCGATTACGAGGCCGCCTACCTGCTCGCGCTGCGCGCCGCGTGGATGGCCGACAACAAGAAGCCCAACTCGCTCGAGGCGTCCATGTCCAAGGCGAAGGCGGGCCGCACCGGCACCGACGTCACCTTGAAGGCGGTCGAACTGGCCGGCGCCATCGGTTACTCCCAGCGCACCCTGCTGGAGAAGTGGGGCCGCGACTCGAAGATCCTCGACATCTTCGAAGGCACCCAGCAGATCCAGCAGCTGATCGTGGCACGGCGCATTCTGGGCAAGACCAGCGCCGAGCTGAAGTGACGCCGCGCTAGAGGTGTCGGCGACGAAATCCGGTGCGAGCTTCTCGGACTCGCACCGGATTTCTCGTTCTCCGGGCCGTCGGTAGGCAATCGGCGTGCCGGCGAACACTTTCGGTCAGGCGTAGCTATGGATTTCGGCCCGCTGCTTCCGTACTCTTCGCCCCCATGTGGAGCATCGTTCTCATTTCGATCGTCAGTTGTTTCGTGATAGCCGCTGGATTCGCGTGGGGGCTGCCCGGCGATTGAGGGCGGTTCAAGCGTTTCGGCGAGCGAGCCGGGCGGCGGTGACGTCGGCCGTCCAGAGGGGCTGGAGCATGTGCCAGTCGGCGGGGTGGGCGGCGATGCCCGCGGCGAAGCGGTCGGCCAGCGCCTGGGTGGTCGCGCGCACTCCGCCGCTGGTGTCGAGAGGTGGATCCACCCGGAATCCCCAGCCGCCGGGGCTGAACCAGCAGTGCACGGGCAGCAGTGGCGCGCCGGTGTCGATCGCCAACCGAGCGGGCCCGGCAGGCAGCCGAGCCTCCTCACCGAAGAAGGTGACCGGTACGCCCCTGCCGGACAAGTCGCGTTCCCCGAGCAATCCGACTATCCGCCCCTGCCGGATCCGCGCGGTCAACTGCGGGAACGGCGGCGTCGCCGAACCGGTGAGCGGGATGATCTCGAATCCCAGGCGTTCGCGGAAACGGACGAAGCGCCGGAACAGCGATTCCGGCGCGAGCCGCTCCGCGACGACGGTCGGTGAGCCGACGCGCTGCACCACCCAGACTCCCGCCAGGTCCCAATTACCGCTGTGCGGCAGGGCGAGCACCGCGCCGGTGCCGCGTTCGACCGCGTGGTGGATGTGTTCGAGCCCGGTCGCCGAGGATTCGATGATGTCGGCCAAGCGGATCGGGTCCATCGTCGGCAACCGGAAGGCTTCGCGCCAGTACCGGGCATAGGAGCGCAGGCTCGCCAGGATCAGCGGCTGCGGCACCTCGTCCGGCGTGGTGCCCAGCACCCGGGACAGGTTGCGGCGCAACTGATTCGGCCCACCATCGCGAGCCGCGCGTTCGGCTCCCACGTCGAAGAGACGGACGGCCAGCGGTTCCGGCATGGCGCGCACCAGCCGCCAGCCCGCGGCGTAACCGAGATCCCATGCGGTGGCGGCCGGCTTCATCGGTCACCCGTCGGCGGCCTGCGTCGTTTCGTCGGTCGCCATGGCGGGCGTTGCCGTGACGGCGTCGCTGAAGACGGGCAGATGGACCGCACCGGGCGCGGGCGCGCCGGTCTCCACCGGCTCACTGCGATGGCTGAACAGGTCAGATGACGGTCGGTTACTTCGATACATTCCGGGGTTCTCCGCTCACTCGCGATCGATGGCACCCGACTGGGTGGCGTACCGCGAAGACACGATCGCCGCCGCCGTGAATTCGGCGGTCACCTCGAGACTCCACACTACGCCTACCCAGATCAAACGGAACGGTTTTTTCGGAACTGCAGCCACCGTCGACGACCCTGTGGCTGCGTCGATGGGTCAATGACACGATCACGCCAATCGGCGTTCATCCCTGGACAGGCGCACCCCCGCCGAGGCAGCGTATCGCCCTGAGTCGCTGGATCGACGAATCAGCGGACGTATCTTCACTCGAGCAGTACCAGAAAACCTCAAGGAGAACTGGTTATGCAACGACTGAGTTTTACGCGTCGCCTCGCTACCGCCATCGCCGCCTCGGCGGTGTTCGCAGCGCCGTTCGCCGGACATGCCGCCGCCGAACCCGCCGGGGTGGATTGGTCCGCCGCCGCACAGCAGCTGCGAGCCGCCGCATCCGGCAATCCGGCGGCGGAGCGGGCGGTGGACCGGCTGATCGCCTCCGGACAGCTGGCGAAGGCGGGCCAGGTGGCCTTGCCCGCGCAGCCGTTCCAGATCCCCGCGCAGTCGGACATCGGCCGCGGCGAGGGCCCGGGCGTGTACGGATCGGGAATCGCGCTCGGCATGGACGGATTCCGCATCGGGTTCTTCGGCGGACCCGGCACCATCTCGCCGAACCAGGGCGGCGCGAAGCTCGAGGCGCTGTGGATCAATCTCGCGAACGGACGCAGCGGCACCGAATTGCTCTACGAACACAACGACGTTCCGGTGGACACCACCATCCGCACCCGCGCCTTGGACACCGGCGCGGGCCCGGTGGTCGCCGCGGTGTACGGCTCGCTGTGGCACCGCTGGTCGGTGCCGGTCAGCGACCAGAACCCGGACGGGTACGCCTACCGGCTGGGCACGATCTCGGTTCCGTCGTTCGGCGCCGTCTACAACTGAGCGCCGCGGCTCCGGCTCCCGCCACCACGGGAGCCGGAGCCTTCGGTTTGTCGGAAGGTGGGTCCTTCCGTAGCTTTTGGGTTCGTGAGTCTGGAAGACCGGGTCGCCGAACTGGAGCGGCGGCTCAGCGCGCTGGAGGAAAGCATCCGGCCCGATGGCCTCCCACCGGGGGCCGAGCAGTGGGCGGTGGCTCGTTTGCGGGAGGAGTTCGCCGCGGCCGACGAACCCGACGGCGGCGTCGTGTTCGCCGGGTCCGTGCGTCTGCCCAACGATCAGCAGCGCGAGTGGCAGGCTCGGTTCACCACCGGCGACCTCATCGAGGACGACTGGGCCGAGACGGCGGAATGCCTTGCCGCGCTGGGCAGCCCGGTCCGGCTGCGCCTGCTGCGCGAGATCATGGGCGGGCGGCGAACCGCGGCCGAACTGGCCGGAGTCGACGGTGTCGGCGACTCCGGCCAGATCTACCGGCATTTGCGGCAACTGGCCGCGGTGGGCTGGCTGCACACCGCAGGGCGCGGGCGATTCGAGGTGCCCGCCGCCAGGGTGGTGCCGCTACTGGTCGCCTTGGCCAGCGCTCGCCGCTGATTCCGGCGGCGTCGCGGCGGCCACGTATCCCGCGGTGGCGAGCATGCCGCCGATCTGCTCGTAGGTCGCCCGCTCCCGTGGCGCGACCGTCGCCAGGCCGTCCACATAGCGGTTGAACATGCAGAACGCCGAGGCGACCAGGACCGCGTCGTGGATGTCCTCGTCCTTCGCGCCCGCGGCGCGCGCGTTCTCGATGTCCTCCGGCGTCACCTCCAGCCCGGACCGGCGCACCTTGTCGGCGATACGCAGCAACGCGCGCAGTTTCGGATCGATCGCGGCGGAGTCCACGTCCTCGATGACCGCGTCGACCAGTTCGCGGCCGCCGTCCACCAGCGCCGCCGCGGTCGCCGCGTGCGACTGGGTGCAGAAATAGGTCTGGTTGCGCGAGGACACGTACGCGGCGATGGTTTCGCGCTCTCCCGGCGTCAGCGGCGACGACCCGCGCAACAGCGTCTGCGCGAATTCGCTGAGCGCCATTCCGGTTTCGGGCTTGAAGGCGAACAGACCCCGGATGCCGGGCAGATCGCCGGGAATGTCGATGAATGGTGCACGGTCCTGCGGATCGGACATCGGCCGCGGCTCCCTTCGAGCGGTCTCGAGACGTTGCGAGGGTAGCGCTACCGGCCGGTAACGGCGGGCGAAAAGGGCGAAATCGGTCCGACGGCCGTTCCCAGCTGGGACGGAAGCCACCGAACCGAGACGGATTTGTCCGTTTCTATTGTGACCTGTCACACTCCGCACTGCTACGGTGGCAAGTCAACACGCCGTACCGGTTCGCTAGGTCGAGGACCGACGCGAGGGTTTTGTGGAGGTAATTCGACATGAACTTGGCCCACACGCTGGAGGCCGTCAAGGCGCTAGGGGTGCTGCGGAGCCGGGGTGTCACCGACCCGAAGAAGCCGCTGGAAACGCTGCGCACGATGCGGGAATCGCGCATCCTCGGCCCCCAGGCGACGCTGATCCGGCACTCCGCGCGGGTGGCCCCGGACGCGCCGGGCATCGTGGACGAGGCAGGCACGCTGACCTACCGGGAACTGGACGACCGGTCGACGGCCGTCGCGCGCGGCCTGCAGGCGGCGGGCATCACCGAAGGCCAGGTGATCGGCCTGCTCGCGCGCGATCACCGCGGGCTGATCATCGCCATGGCCGCCGCGGGCAAGCTCGGCGTGCGGGTCGCGTTGATGAACACCGGGTTCGCCAAGCCGCAGTTCGCCGAGGTGTGCGTCCGCGAGAAGGTCAAGGCGGTGCTGCACGACAGCGAGTTCCTGGGCCTGCTCGACGCGCTGCCCGCCGACTTGCCGCGCTACCTCACCTGGGTCGACGAGGGCACCGCCCTGCCCGAGGGCGCGCAGACGCTCGACGACTTGGTCGCGGCCAACTCCACCGAGCCGCTGCCTGCGCCGAGCAAGCCCGGCGGCTTCATCATCCTGACCAGCGGCACCACCGGCCTGCCGAAGGGCGCCCCGCGCACCAAGGTGACTCCGCTGTCCACGGCGCAGATGGTCGACCGCATCCCGTTCCCCCGGCGCGGCACCCAGGTGATCGTCTCGCCGATCTTCCACAGCACCGGCCTGGCCACCTGGCTGGTCGGCGCGGCGCTGTCGAACAAGGTGGTGGTGCGCAGGCGGTTCGACGCCGAGGCGACGCTCGCCCTGGTCGCCGAGCACCAGGCCGACATGCTGGTGGCGGTGCCGACGATGCTGCACCGGATGGTCGAACTCGATCCGGCGATCCGGGCCGAGTACGACACCTCCTCGCTGAAGGCGATCGTGCTGGCCGGCTCGGCGCTGTCGCCGGAACTGACCATCAAGGCCACCGAGGCGTTCGGCCCGGTGCTGTACAACCTCTACGGCTCCACCGAATGCGCCGTGGCGACCGTGGCCAATCCGGAGGACCTCGCGCTCGCGCCCGGCACCGTCGGGCGGGCGCCGATCACCTGCGAGGTGCGGCTCTACGACGACAACGACCAGCGCGTCACCGCCGTCAACACCACGGGGCGCATCTTCATCCGCAGCGGCGCGCCGTTCGAGGGCTACACCGACGGCAGGCACAAGCAGATCATCGACGGCTACATGTCCAGCGGCGATGTGGGCCATTTCGACGAGAACGGTCTGCTCATGGTGGACGGCCGCGACGACGACATGATCGTCTCCGGCGGCGAGAACGTCTTCCCGCAGGAGGTGGAGAACCTGCTGCTGGAACGGCCCGACATCTTCGACGTCGCGGTGGTCGGGGTGGACGACGTGGAGTTCGGCAAGCGCCTGCGCGCCTTCGTCGTTCCCGAGCCCGGCTCATCGCCCGACGGTGAGGAGATCAAGGCGTACGTGAAGAACAACCTGGCGCGCTACAAGGTGCCGCGCGAGGTGGTGTTCCTCGACGACCTGCCGCGCAACGCGACCGGCAAGCTGCTGCGCCGCGTGCTGGTGGAGTACGAGGTCAAGGCCTGACCGACAGCGGGCCGGGCCACCGCGCCCGGCCCGTTACCAGCGGGTATCAACCCGATGAGATACGTGACACAACCGGTTACACACGCTTGCTAGTGTTAGCACCAGCACTGGGTATATCGAATTGCGGTCCGCACCACCCGGAGGATCACCGGGTGCCACCGCCGGAAGGTTGTCGTCGATGTCTCTTTCCCTCCCCGCGTTGGGCGGCGCCGCCCGCAAGGCGGGCGATCTGGCCCTTGGCGTGAACGTGATGGTCAAGCGGCGGCTGTTCAATCCGCTGCGCCCCGACCATGCCGCACGGTCGGCGTTCAACATCTTGAAGTTCGGTCCGTTCGCCGGTGTCGTCATGCACGCCGCGCAGACCAGGCCGCACGCCGTCGCGATCGTCGACGAACGCGGGGAGCTGACCTTCGGCCAGCTCAACGAGCAGTCCAACGCCCTGGCCCGCGGGTTGCAGGCCAAAGGCATCAATCCCGGTGACGTGGTGGCGATCCTGGCGCGCGACCACCGCGGCATGGTGCTGAGCCTGCTGGCCACCGGCAAGCTCGGCGTGCGCGGGGTGCTGATGAACACCGGTTTCGCCAAGCCGCAGTTCGCCGACGTGGCCGAGCGCGAGAACGTCAAGGCGGTGCTGCACGACAGCGAGTTCATCGATCTGATGAGCGCCATTCCCGCCGCGATCCCGCGCATCCTCACCTGGGTGGACGAGAAGGACGGCGCCGATCCCGCGATCCCGACCATCGATTCGCTGATCAGCGGTCAGTCCGGCGCGGCGCTGCCCGCCCCGGCCAAGCCCGGCGGCATCGTCATCCTCACCAGCGGCACCACCGGCACCCCGAAAGGCGCCCCGCGCGACCGGGTCAGCCCGTTCGCCTCGGCCCAATTCATCGACCGGGTGCCGCTGCCCGCCGACGGCACCATGATCATGGCGGCGCCGATCTTCCACGGCACCGGTCTGTCCCAGTTCACTCTCGGCCTCGCGCTGGGCAACCGGGTGGTCTTCCAGCAGCGCCGCTTCGATCCCGAGCAGACCCTGGCGAATATCGAGAAGTACCGGGCGGATTCGCTGGTGGTGGTCCCGACCATGCTGCAACGCATCCTCGACCTGGACGCGGACGTGCTGGCGAAGTACGACGTCAGCAGCATCAAGGTGATCTTCGCGGCGGGCTCGGCCATCGCGCCCGACGTGGTGACCCGCACGCTGGACCACTTCAACGACAGCCTCTACAACCTCTACGGCTCCACCGAGTGCGCCGTGATGACCGTCGCGACGCCGGAGGACCTGCGCAAGGCGCCCACCACCGCGGGCAAGCCTCCGGTCGGCATCAGGATCGTGCTGCTCGACGCCGACCGCAAGCCGATCACCGAGCCGAACGTGACCGGAACCATCTTCGTGGACAACGGCTTCGCCTTCACCGGCTACACCGACGGCCGCACCAAGGAGATGGTGGACGGCATGATGTCCAGCGGCGACGTCGGGCACTTCGACGCCGACGGCCTGCTCTACATCGACGGCCGCGACGACGACATGATCGTCTCCGGCGGCGAGAACGTCTTCCCGCTCGAGGTGGAGAACCTGATCGCCGGGCGCGACGACATCTTCGAGGCCGCCGTGGTCGGCGTGGACGATCGGGAGTTCGGCAAGCGGCTGCGCGCGTTCGTCGTCCCGGGTCCCGAGTGCAAGCGCGACCCGCAGGAGATCAAGGACTACGTCAAGGCGAATCTCGCTCGCTACAAGGTCCCGCGCGAGGTGATCTTCCTCGACGAACTGCCCCGCAACGCGACCGGCAAGCTGCTGCGCAAGCCGCTGATCGAGATGGAGGTCGACGCGGGCTGAGCGGCGCGTCCACGGTCTGCTCGGCGGTGCGCGGGCCGCCAGCCTCGCGGGCCGAAGTAGGCCCAGTTGCAGCCGCATGTCGCACCGGATTTCGGTGCGTGCCGATGCGGTCGGACGCGTGCAATCGGTCCGCTATCATCAGCGGGTGAGTTACGAGTTCGACCGGTCTGCCGCGGGACGTCGCGGCGCCGTCGCGCGGGTGCGCGGTGGCTCGGCCGGTGCGATCTCGGGGGCCATTTCCGTCGCGGCGCACGGCTGGGCTTCCGGCGGCATGCTGCCGGGCACCACCGCGCTGGCCCTGCTCGCCGCCGCGTCCGCCGTGATCGGCGCGATGGTGGCGGGCCTGGCCCCGCTGCGCGAGACGTCGTCCGGGCTGGTCGCGGCGCTGGTCGCCGGGCAGCTGCTCGGGCACTTCACCATGGGGCTCGACTCGGGGCACCTGCATCACGGTGATGCCCAGCTGACTCCGGCCATGCTCGCCGCGCACGTGTGCGCGGCATTCGCGGCGGCCATCGTCATCCGGGGCGCGGAGGCCGCGTACCGGATCGCGACCGCGGTGCTGCGCCGCGTGCTGCCGGTGCGCCACACTTCGCCGATCGTCGCGGGCCGCGCTCCTTTGCGGACGGTCCATCGCGACCGGGTCGTCCTTCGTGTGTTCGCGGCCGAGGCGCTGCGCACACGTGCTCCGCCATTCGCGGTCGTTCGCTGATTCTTTCCACACCCGGTGCACGCGTGGCGTGAGTGTTGCTCATCGTCACGGTCTTTCGTGCGGCACCGCGTCGCCTCGCACCCTCGTGCCCACGCTGAGCGCGCGGACGCGACGTGTCGTCCCGGGTCGCGAATCCATCCCTCCGCCTGCGGCGGTGCGATCGGGCTCCCTCGAAGGAGCGCGTGTCCCGCCGTCGGAACAGTCGTATCCGCGACGAGCGCGTTCGATGTATGCGCTCTCGCCGTGGCGACCCCGTGCCCATGGCTATCGAAGGGTGGTGCGGCCCCGACCGGGTTCCGCCGTCAGAAACGAAACGATCGTGAGTACAACAGAAACCATTTCCGACGCCGACTTATCGGCGCCGTCGGATTCCTCCGGCCCGCGCAGGGCCAGCGCGCGTAACAGCCTGTACGCGCCGGCCATGCGCCTGCACTTCTACGCGGGTGTGTTCGTCGGGCCGTTCATCCTCATCGCCGCCGTCACCGGCGCGCTCTACGCGATATCGCCGACGCTCGAGTCGATCGTGTCGCGTGACCTGCTTACGGTCACCGAGACCGGAACGCCGAAGCCGCTGTCGGAGCAGGTCGGCGCGGCCGTCGCCACCCGGCCGGACCTGCCGCTGGCCGCCGTCGCCCCCGCCGCGGGCGCGCGGGACACCACCCGGGTGCTGTTCAGCGACCCCTCGCTGGGCGAATCCGAGCGGCGCGCGGTGTTCGTCGACCCGTATACCGCGCAGCCGGTGGGCGATTCCGTCGTGTACGGCAGCTCGGGTGCGCTGCCGATGCGCACCTGGATCGATCGGCTGCACCGGGACCTGCACCTGGGCGAACCGGGCCGGCTCTACAGTGAGCTCGCCGCGTCCTGGCTGTGGATCGTCGGGCTGGCCGGGCTGGTCATCTGGGTGCGCCGGGTGCGCAGCCGCCGGACCCGCAACGGCTGGGGCTGGCTGCTGGCGGCCGATCGGTCGCAGCGTGCGCGAGGCCGCACCCTGAACTGGCACGGTGCGGTCGGGATGTGGGCGCTTCCCCTGGCGCTGCTGCTGTCGGCGACCGGCATGACCTGGTCGACCCACGCGGGTGAGAACATCACCGACTTGCGCGAGCAGCTCAGCTGGACCACACCGGCGGTCAGCACCGCATTGCCCGGTGCCGTCGCGCCGAGCCATGATTCGGGTTCCGATCACCACGGCGGCGGTCACACCGAGCACGCGCCCGCCGACCCGGCCGATCGGATCGCCCAGCTGGATCGGGTGTACGCGACCGCACGCGCCGAAGGCATCACACAGGCGGCCGAGATCGCCGTCCCGGCCGCGCCGGGCCGAGCGTTCGCGGTGAAGGAACGCCGGATGCCGGGCGTCTACACCGTCGATTCCGTGGCCGTCGACGGCGCGACCGGCGCGGTCACCGATCGTCTGCCCTACGCCGACTGGCCGCTGATGGCCAAGCTCACCAACTGGGGCATCCAGTTCCACATGGGCTTGATGTTCGGGCTGCTCAATCAGTTGTTGCTGCTCGCGGCGATGATCGGCCTGATCACCGTGATCGTGCGCGGCTATCTGATGTGGTGGCGCAGGAGGCCGACCCGCGACGCGGGGCGGTTCGTGCTGGGCCGGGCGCCGCGGCGCGGGGCCTTGCGCAAGACCTCGCTGTGGCTGGTCGTCCCGCTGGTGGCCGCCGCGCTGGTGGTCGGCTGGTTCGTCCCGTTGGTCGGGCTGAGCCTGCTGGTGTTCCTCGCGATCGACGTGCTGCTCGGCCTCGCCGGACGGATGCGCGCCGCCGCTTAATCACATATCCACGGGCTGCGGCCCGTTACTTCCACGACCTACCGAACGTCACGGGTATGGCCGTCGCTTCGCCATGCCTCGAAAACCAAGGATTCCCATGCAGATCACGAAACTAGCCCTGGCCGCCGCGTTCACGACCGCCGCGGTGAGCATCGCCGCCGGCACGAGTTCCGCCGCTCCCGAGGTCGCTGCGGTGGACAGCACGTCCGTCGAGTCCACGTCCACCGAAGCCGCCGAAGCCGTCGGTTTCACCGCCCACGCCACCGAGACCGCCAGCGTCATCAGCATCGATTCCGGCTCTCTTGTGGTCGAGGATCACGTGTTGAAGGTGAAGGCCGCCGACGGCACCGTCGTCGCGGGCGCGCCGTTGACCTTCCTGGTCGACGAATTCGAATTCCCCATCGCCGCGGAGATCTCCGGCCGCACCGCGACCCTGACCCCGCAGTTCGACATGGCGCACGCGGTCTACAAGCCGGTCGCCCTCCCGTTCGAGGACAAGGCGCCGTGGAAGACCGAGTACGACCGTGAGCAGGCGGCCTGGTCCCGGATGACCAGCACCATCTCCATGGGCGCCACCATCGGCACCCTGGTCGGCGGCATCGGCGGCGCGGCGGTGGGCTGCGTGCTCGGCGGCATCGCCGGCGCGACCGTCGCCGCCGCCACCATCGTCGGCATGTTCGGCCCGTTCATCCCGGCCGCCGCCGTCGGCTGCCTCGGCGGCATCGTCGCCGTCGGCGCCCTCGGCACGGTCGCGGGCCAGATCCTGGTGACAGCGCCCGTCGCCATCGGCGCGGCGATCATGTACTTCTCCACGATCAACTCCCCATTCGGGGCGAAATGATCTGACCTGGGGAAATAGCCCTAGCATCCGGTCTGAACTGGAGGTTTGCGATTGGTGTGACGTAACGCACATATCGGAAGGGGACCTGCCCGAGGGAGTCATTTGGCTCCCTCGGGCACAGTCGTCGTCGGTTGCCGGACTGTGTGAATCGGTCGCCTCCGGGTTGCGCACACCTCAGATGCTTAGCCGGACGAAGCATCTGGTGCCTAGAGGCAACGACAGACCATGCGGTTCCGCATACCGCGATCCGATGCCATCCTCGACAGTGTGTCTGAACTGAGATGGTCCGAGCGTCATGAGAAATTTGTGACAGCAGAGGGCATGGCAGTCGGAAGGCTCGATGAGCGCTTCCGAAATGAGGTGTCGGTTGACATTGAAGACGTTGAAGACGTCGATCTGGAGGCGCTGCTAAGCGCCCTGGGGGATGCGGCTGATTGGTACGACCGTGTTGAAATAGTACGCGGTAGTCCACATGCTGGAAGTCACTCGATATTTACTATGCAGATAGGCTGCATGTATGACGCTAAACCATGGATTTTGCTTGAGTTCGATAGCGATGTCCTGGGCAAATTAAGATTGGTTATGGGTTTGCCGAGCGCCGAGATTTCCTGGACCAGGGATAGCGTCAATCGGTTAATTCAGCATATATGGTCGCCGTTCGACTGTGAAATAGAAACCATTAGGCGTACTGGCCCCGTGGACTTGTACAATGATCGCGATCACGAGCGTCAGCTTCCACATGGTTGGGAAGTCTGTCTTCTTCTGGGAGGCGATGCTTGTCGTTCTGTAGGCGACATTATGCAACTGGGAATGCTAAGCCAATCCATGCTCCAGTTGGCACCGCAGATTCCGACCAATGCAGTACGGATTGACGGCAGAATGGCTTGGAGCCTTTTGCGCACCGGTCAAGCGGAATGGCTACTGGGGCAAGAAGAGTCATCTACGCTTGAAGTTAAATCGGCGGCATATGACCTTTCTCAATGGTCGGGAAAGATCGAATTGGCGCAGGACGTTGCACGCTTTGCTAACGCGGAAAACGGCGGTACGCTGATAATCGGGGTTAGGACCAAGAAAAAGATCGGGTCCGAAACGATCGTAAAAATTGTTCCGGTATCGTGCGAACACGAGTCCATTGCCCAGTACCAAAAAGTAATTGATAGTAGGGTCTATCCACTTGTGGATGGTCTGGTTGTGGACAGATTTCCACATCGGGACGGTGGGTATATTATGGCGATAATGATTCCGCCTCAAAAGGAGGACTCAAAGCCGTACTTAGTTCAAGGCGCATTCGTTGACGGTAAATATGAAGGCGCGTTCATCTCAATAGTTAGACGGAGAGGGGAAGGGTCCGTTCCTGTGACTGCGTCGGCAATTCACGCCTATCTCGTCGCAGGGCGCAAAGCGCTGCACCAGCCGGAGAAGGGCGTTGGGGGATAGAAGCGGAAAGTCTCGACTAATTCCGGAGGGGCGCGGCAGCACTTCGTGTCATGTGTTGGATGCGGTCGATCCTGGTGTGGTGGTTCGGTCCCCACCCTGGTTGCGCGCCAGCAGCGCCCCGCCCGCAGCGGAGCGAGGACGGGGTGCCTGGCGCGGCGCGGCGTAGCCGCGCCGTTCTTGATTCTGTAGAGGGAAATTCGGCAAATTCTGTTGGAGGTTTCCTACCTCCCTTTTCTCTTTTTCTTCTCCCCAGTAGGACGCGCCAACTTCTCTCCCTGCGCTACAACGAATCTCGAGAACATCCCGCACACCCACTCACCCGCGAATGCTCCCTGGCACCGTAGGACGAGCGGACGCGAGGGCGTGGCACTGCTGCCGCACAACCCAGCGTGCGACCCGAACCCCACCCCTAACCAGGAGGCCGACCGCGCTGTGAGCCGATCGGCTGTGATGGTTATCGGTCGCGAGTTATTCCGCGTGCGCGGTCTTGTCCGTGTCCGGTGCCGCCACGCACAACGCTCGGGGCTTGGCCGGGTGGGTGCCTCACCGCTGCTTGTGGGTGATGCGCCTGCCCCAGCCACAGAAGTCGTTCGACCTCCGAGAGACGACCTTTCTCGTCCAGCTCCTTGAACGCGGCGTTGCGCGCCTCGTCCAGCGCCTTGAATGCCGCTTCCCGTTCCTTCTCGGCTGCTGTTGCGCGTGCCTCGGCTGCTTCGCGCTCAACGCTGGCGGCGTCGGCTGATTCTCGGGCGACTTGTTCTGCGGTGTCGGCGGTTTCGCGTTCCTGGTACTGGCTTGGTACCGGGAATTCCTGCGCCACCCGTTCGGCGGCTTCTCGTTCGATCCGTGCCCGCTCGGTTTCCGGTGTCTGGCGTGCTTGCCGGGCTCGCTCTGCCTCTGCTCGGGCCTGCCGGTCGCGTTCGACCTGTGGCGCGTCCGCTCGGCCACGCGCGGCGGCTTCCCGGAACTGCTGCATCTTCCGGAATTGTTCGGCTCGTTCTTGCGCACGCACAATCTGGCGGATCTTCGCCAGCCGTTCCCGCGCCCGGTCGGCCCGTTGCAGCTCGTAAGGCCGGATCAGTTCCAATTGCTTGGATGCCAGCGATCGGCCGAGTTGCATAGCGCGCAGGGCGTCAGCGCGGGAAATGATCACGTGCTGGAATTTGTCACCGAAATCACGTGCCATGTCACGCAGGTCTTCGCGGACTTTGTCGGGAATCTTCTCACCCGCCACCGTTTCCCATCGCGCATGAGTAATGCGGCCGGAATTGAGTCCATCCCGGTCCTTTCGTAGCTGAGCGCGAGCATCTACCTCGTTGACTCGACCCGACTTACGTTCGACACCTTGAACACCTCGACCTTGTGTTCGTGCTGAATCCAGAACGCGAGGACCGTCTTTGGTTTCTATCCTGAAATGGTGAGCCCATCCTTTTTCCGGCGTTTCCCCTAGTTCGTGCGCCCTACCGAGTTCGAAATACAGCCCTTTCTCGTAATTGGTCAATCTTCTACGAACGGCATCGTATTCGTCGGGCACGGCTGCACCACCCCCGTTTACATTGAGCGAGTCAGAGCGCTATCTGGTGGTCCGAGATTTCCGGACGTCGCGCACAGCCTCAGAGATGTTGTGTTCGATCAACCTAGGGCCATCACTGTCGGACAGATATTCCGCGATCGACACCATGCTTCGAGTGCCGTCACCCTGCACAGCCGGGCCGAAATCGGTGTACAGCGGTGGACCCCACTCGGGGCGATTCGTCCATTGCAAGCCGCCACGCCGCACATAGCATTCGCCAAGGAATCGGACGAACCCGTCCGCAAGTTCGCGGTTTTCGGGGGCAGTCAATCCGGCCTCGCCGAACAGCTGTTTCGCCGCTTCCATGATCCGGGTCGAAAGCGGCGGCTTCCACCAGGCCGCATCCTCCGCGATATCCGGGACTGTGGCCACGAGGAATGCGCGCACCCCTGATTCCATGCGTTCGGGTGCAACCCAATCGAGGAAGGCTTGGGTTTTGTCATCGAATTCCATATCGAAACCGATCTGTTCGTCGTCCACAAGCTGGGCCTTTCCCTCGTACTGACTGTCTGATGTCACAGAATCGATGCACTACAGTGTTGCGCCCACGCAAGTCCCCGGGCAAACAAGGGACACAGGCGTAAGTGTCGCAGTCGCGGATGCTCGGCCGGAACCGTCATCTCTCGACATACAGCCGTTCACAGGGCAACCGGGGCAGCCGACCAGTTGCGCCGCTGGCGACGGCTACGGCGTCGGTGCAACGGCGGACACTCTCGTCTTGCAGGAACACCAGAGCCGCAGTCAGGCACGCCGCGTAGTGCAGGGTGTGGCCGCGCATTCGCACGATCAGGTGCACGTCGGGTTCGTCCGGCAAAGGTGAGGTCATGCCGTGTATGGAGTGGCGCGGTTCGTCTGCGGGTTGCATGGGAGCCTTCCGTGAAGGGTTGACCCTTGCGTGAATATCGCTGCGGTGCAATGAATTCAGTGGGGCGGGGAAGGCTGGCGGGCGGGTTCGGTTGGGCACACCGATGGAGTTCCGTCCGCGCAGCCTTCCCCCTTTTGGGTCCCCCGGCACCTGGCGCGCTTCCCCTGTGGTGCAAGGGGGGGACCAGGGGACGCGCTTTCGTGCGGGGCGGTCTGGGTGGTTCAGGTGTTGTTGAGGTGCTGGCCGATGATGGCGGGGATCAACAGGTCCAGAAAGGTGATGTCGTCGGCGGCGGGAATGTTCTCGATGATCGGATCGAGTACCGGTGCGGCATACAGGCGTCCGGTGTGCGGTGCGGCGGCAGTGCGGGCGCTGCTGATCAGTTCATAGACCACCATCGCCATCACACGGACACGGGTCGTGTCGCTCATCCCACCCCGCACCGCGTCTGTGGTGGCGGCTACCAGAGTGCCGATCACGTCGGTAAGAACGTCGAGTTCGGCGTCGGCGCGCTCGGCGTCCTGGTCCCCGGTCACCGACCGTCCTCCGACGGCTGGGTTGGTGGCGGGGCAGGCTGGGCGGCGAAGTCGGGATAGCGGGTGGGATCGAACACGACGTGGATACCGATCCACGGGCATTTCTGGCCACCGAGCGCGATGTCCATGGGGGAATCGTGGTCGGCCATGCGACCGCGAACCACCGTCACCATCTGCCCGAAGCAGTTCATCGACGGGCATTTGACCGACAGCACTTCCCCGGTCTGCTGGTCGAAGGTGAACAGGCCGCACTGCTCGACGGTGATCCACGGCCCACATGCCGGACCACACCCGTGCGGCACCACAGCGTTGGGTTGTTCAGGCATACGCCATCACCCGCCCTCGATGCCGCGCACGCTGGGCGACGCATCCCCGGATCGCGTCGACCACGACCCGCCCCGAGGGCCGGTAGGCATCGCGGGGCGGATGCACCCACGCCCGAAACAAACCGGGCCGCTGACCGGGACCGGGCAAGGCGATCTCCCCCGCCCGCAGGATCGACACACCCAACCGCGACATCTCCGCGAACAACCGAATGTCCTCCGGCAGATCCGGCCCGGTCAGAAACGTCCAACGCTGCGAACGCGGATGCGTCATCACCGGCCCGGACGGCTGACCCGTTCGATCCATCCACACCTTGACTTCCGAGCCGATGAACGCGGGCATCATCACCCCGCACACCCGGCCCGCGCGTAGCGTGATGCGCCCCAGATGCGGCGGGTGGACTTCAGCGGGCAGATCGCACACCTGCCGGTAGAAGTGACACACCGACAACGGTGTGTGCCCAGGCTGTTTCGACGAATTCACGAACAACTCCCCTGCTCGATGCACTGGTGTGCACCCGACGCCGAGGCCGAACCGCACGGCTGCGCATCATCGGGCAACCAGCAGGGCCGGGATGAGAACCGGCAACACCCGGCGTCGGGGCTGAATCCAGGCTCTGCGCGTGGGGCAATGCTCACAATGGCAGTACTGAGCAGCGGTGTTTGAAACTACTAATTGCGAGTGGTCTCGAAGTGCGTTGTGCCCGCGTACCGTTGGCATATGGGCGCACAACTAGGGGACCGCCTGCGCAGTATCCGCAAACGGCGTGGGCTCACTCAGACCGAGCTAGCAGAACGATCCGGTGTGTCGGTTCAGCTGATCAGGCTGCTCGAGCAGGGCGGGCAGGAGTCGACGAGGACCGAAACGGCGCGTCGGCTGGCGAACGCGCTGCGGGTCGAAACCTCTGCTCTGATTGTGAAGCCGGATGCCGCCGATCCAGACGTGACCGATGTCGAGCTGTGGGCCGATGTCCGTCAGGCGCTGGCCGGTATCTACCCGGCCGATGAGTACACCGAACCGCCGACCGTCGCCGGTGTCAGCGCAACGTTCGCGGAAGTGAAGCCATTGTTCCGCGGTGGCCGTTTCGCTGAGCTTGCCCAGCACCTGGTGCCGATGTTGCGCGATGCGGATTACCTGGTCTCTGCGGCGGATTCGGGCACCGTCGATGCACGCAGGCTGCGGTCTCGGATTCGCCAGATGGTGGCCTGGCAAATGTGCCTGACCTGGCAGTTCGACGCAGCAGACCACGCAATCGCGTTGGCGCTGGATGATGCGCCGGATCTGCGGGCAGCTGCGCCGTTGGCGGATGCGGATTGCTGGCGCTGGATTCGGAAAGGGGACCTCGCCAAGGCCCGCGAGGTTGCAGCCAAGTGGGCGGATGATCTCGAACCGCGCCGAATCTCCAAGGCATCGCGAGAAGATCTCGCCAGTTGGGGACTGATGCTGCAACGGGTCTCCACAGCGGCGATACGGGACAACCGACCTGGGGAGGCAGATGACGCGCTGGCGTTCGCCCGCGTAGCCGGGATGGCGATCCGCCATGGCGAACACGACTCGAGAGACGGCCTACTGCACGCATTCGGCCCGGTCACGGTACAGATGCTGGCTGCGGAGAACGCCATGGTGATCGACAAGCCGCAAGTCACTTTGGCGATCGGCGCACAGCTGGAGGGAACGAAATACCCTCTCCCATGGCCGTGGCAGCGTCATCGCCTCGACGTCGCAGCAGCACACGCAGCGATGCGGCAGTACCCCGAAGCTCTGGCCGTACTTCAACAGATCCGCCGCGAGCTCCCCGAATGGCTGGTGAAACAAAGATTCGCGCGTGACATCCTGGCGGGCATGATCAACAAGCGCCGGACGCTCACGGCAGAAGTCCGTGAGCTAGCAGACTTCGTGCAGGTCCCGTACTGAGCAGCCTCACACAGTTACTGGCGAACCAGCACAGAGAGACCCTTGTTCTTGTCTTGCGAGTTGCGCCCGTAGATCCACGGCACTAGATCAGGAAAATCATGAGGATTCAGAGGCATATCCCCACGGTACGACGTAGACACCTCTTTTCGAACTTCTCCACGATCAACTCGCCCATGCCCGCTCCCCTCAAGTGACCCGTTGACGCGAGTGGCACACCACCGAGAGCTCTACTCACGGTTCGCCGCAGTGGTGTGCCACTCGTGTTCGTCGGTGGGGGTTGGGGGCCTACCGGGGTCAGGCGCAGCAGGTGGCGCCGGAGGCGAGGGCTTCCTTTTTCGCAGCGGGGGTGCAGCATCCGCCTTCGGCGGCGGCTTCCTCGGCGGTGCCGCAGCATGCCTTGACCGCGTCGGACGAGGTCGGTTCGGGTGCCGTGCCGAAGGTTTCGCTGTCGGCCAGGACGGTGTAGACCTCCCAGCGCTCCTTGTCCGGAGCGGTGACCCAGACCTTGTCCTGGGTGGCGAAGCAACAGGTCGTGGCGAGCTGTTCTTCGGTGAACAACCCGGCTTCGGAGAGGCGGGCGATCTCGGCGTGCACCTTCTCGGAGGTTTCGACCTCGACGCCGAGGTGGTTGACGCTGCCGCCATGGCCGGGGTTCTCGATCAGGACCAGTTTCAGCGGTGGATCGGTGACGGCGAAGTTGGCGTAACCAGGCTTGCTTTTGGCGGGCTCCGTCGCGAACAGGGCCGAGTAGAACGCCACGGCCTGGTCGATGTCGTCGACATTGAGGGCGAGTTGGATGCGGGACATGACTACCTCCACTTGTTTGACATATATCGAAGAACCGGTTCGGTGCCGAGTCTGCCACCTTTTCGACATATGTCAATGGACTGGGTAGAGTCGATCGCATGCCCAAGACGCTGCCCATGATCGATATGTCCGCCCCGGTCTGCTGCGCGCCGGTCGCGGCGGGGCCGGTCGACGACGCCGCCGCGCTCGAAGTGGCGCTGCGGTTGAAGGCGATCGCCGACCCGGTGCGGGTGAAGCTGCTGTCCCTGCTGCTGACCAGCGCCGCGGGCGAGGAGAACGGCGGCGACCTCGCCACGGCGGTGGGCTTGTCGGAGTCGACGGTCAGCCATCACCTCGGCCAGTTGCGCAAGGCCGGGCTCGTGGAGTCCGAACGGCGCGGTATGAACACCTTCCACCGCGCCCGCCGCGATGCTCTGGCGGCGCTGTGTGTGGTGCTGGACCCCAACTGCTGCCGCTGAACTGCACCTGTCCTCGGCGTCGGTCCTGGCCGGGCGCCGCCGCCTTGGTGGCAGCCGGTAGCGGCGGTAGCAGGCCTGCGTGAGGAAGACGGCCGCGCGACCGGTGAAGACCCTGACTCAGCAGCCAGGTGCCGAGGGCGTTTCCACAGGGCCTGGTCCGCCTTCGTGCGGCGAGGGTGTCCAGGTCCGGCATGGCGGCTCCTGCGCCTACCTCGCCGGGACGGTGGAAGGTAGGACAGTTCAGCCGACCGAGAGTTTCACCACCGGATCGTGGCCCAGATCGGTGATGTAGATGTTGCCCGCCGAGTCGACCGCCACACCCTGAGGATTCTTCAGGCCGGTGAACGGTAAGGGGGTCGGCGTCGACGCGCCCGCCGCCAACCTCACCACCCATTTGTTACCCCAGTCCACGACGTACACATCGCCCGCCGCGTCGACCGCCAAGCCCTGGGGATCTTTGAGCCCGGTGAACGGCAACATGGTCGGCGCCGGCGCGCCCGCCGCCAACATCCGCACCTGCTCGGTACCCAGTTCGGTGACGTAGACGTTGCCCGCCGGGTCGACCGCCACACCATCGGGGCCTTGGAGCCCCGTCAACGGCAGCGTCGTCGGAGCCGACGCGCCCGCCGGCAATTTCAGCACCCGATCGTTGCCCCGGTCGGCGACGTACACGTCTCCCGCCTTGTCGACGGCCACACCATGGGGGTCCTTCAGGCCGGTGATCGGCAGCGGGGTCGGCGTAGGCGCACCCGCCGCCAATTTCAGCACCCGATCGTTACTCGTGTCGCTGACGTAGACGTTGCCCGCCTGGTCGACCGCCACATCCTGCGGATTCTTCAAGCCCGTGATCGGCAGCGGGGTCGGAGCCGACGCGCCCGCCGCCAATTTCAGCACCCGATCGCTATCCATGTCGGTGACGTACACGTTGCCCGCCGGGTCGACCGCCACACCGGTGGGCAGGCTGATGCCGGTGAACGGCAACGCAGTCTGTGACGAGTAGCCCGGGGCGATAAGCGTGGGTGAACTGCCACCTCCGCCCGATTCCCGTTGGACACCGAGGACGACGGCTACGGCGGCCACCACCGCGACCGCAACCGCGGCGGCCAGCGCCCCGGCGGTCTTGGGCGACAATCCGAACCGCCGCCCCTGGCGCGCAGGCACGCCCACGGTGACGCCGGCCGAGGAATCGTCCACCGCGGCGCGGGCCGCCGCGGCCAGTTCACGCACGGTCTGGTAGCGATCGCCGGGGTCTTTGGCCATCCCCTTGGCGATGACCGCATCGAACGCAGCCGGTACATCAGGTGTGGTGGCGCTGGGGCGCGGCGGCGGGGTGTGCAGGTGATGGGCGATCACCCCTTGCATTCCGAAATCGCTCGCGAACGGCGGCCGACCGGTCAGGCACTCGTACAGCACGCACGTCAACGCGTACACGTCCACCCTGGCATCGGCCTTGACCTCCGCGCCGATCTCCTCCGGCGCCATGTAGGCGACGGTGCCGATGGTCTCGCCGGTCGCGGTCAGCGTGCGGTCGTCGGCGGCGTGCGCGATGCCGAAGTCGATCAAGGAGGCGAATTCATCGGCCCCCAGCAGGATGTTCGTGGGTTTGACGTCCCGGTGGACCAGCCCGGCGTCGTGGGCCGCCTGCAGCGCACCGGCCACCTGGGCGATGATCGCCACTGCCCGCCGCGGCGCCAAGGGGCCTTCGCGCGTGATCAGCGTGCGCAGGTCGGTGCCCTCGATCAAGCGCATATTCAGATAGAGCCGACCATCGATGTCGCCGAAGTCGTGGATGGGGATCACATGCGGCTCGGTCAACTGCGCCACCGCGCGGCACTCCCGGCGGAACCGCTCGCGCAACTGCTCGTCATCGGCGAAGCGCTCGGGCAGCACCTTCAGCGCCACCACCCGGTTGGTCAGCGAATCGTGCGCCCGCCACACCTGGCCCATGCCGCCCTGACCCAGCAGCGACAACAGCCGATAGCGCCCGAACACCTCGGCCGACTCCGGCCCCCGGGCGGTGCCCCCGCCATCAACTGTCGCGTCATCCATGGTGCCGTCCCGTGACCACTTGTCTGGCTAACGGCCTCGCTCGCATCCCGACCCGCTCGCGAGCAGATAGCTCCACCCTAGTCGATCCGGCCAGGCCGGACGCCCGTAGTCGGGCAGGGAGGGCGGTGACGCATTCGTACATGTGGCCGTCGAAGGAGGTCATGGGGGCCACGCTCCAGAGCATGCCGGTTCCTCGAGGCTGGGGGTCCTCTGGTCGATGGTCTCGTGCGGTCTCCATGACGAATGCGTCACCGCCGCAGAGGCCAGGATCCCGCTCCGCGTTCTCGGGTGCCCTCGCACGTTTCGGGTGGTCCTCGCATCCGCTGCCGCGGGTGCGCGAAAGATGCCGTTCACAGCCGCCACGCGTCGCCGGCGCATCGGACGATGAGCGATGCCGAGACGGGCATCGCACGACGCGCGGTTTCGGTACCGGTGTCGAATGCCGCTTCGGCGCAACGGGTTACGGTGACGGATTTCACGGCGCGCCGCAGTCACATCACCAGGTTCGGCGTGATCATCGGCGAATTCGCGTTTCCGCCAGTTTCCGGTGCGCGTGACTCATCGGTCCGGATTTCAGCGTCGCTACCAGCGAAAATACGGCCGACCATGATCCGTGCCCGCGCGTCGACCGGCCCTTCAGAGCGCGGGTGGCCCGACCGTCGCCTGTTTGCGCCCGAACCCCTCGGGTAAGCGACCAATGTCCCGAGTCGCCCCACAAGGGAGCGCTTGTCAACCGAGAGACGCCCGTCCGCGAATGACGCGGGCAGGCGAGGAAAGGGGTAGCAAGTGAGCACAATGGCCGCCACGGTGGACGTCGAGGTCCCGGTTCGCACCGCCTACAACCAGTGGACGCAGTTCGAGTCGTTTCCGCAGTTCATGGAGGGTGTCGAAGCGGTACAGCAGATCGATGACCGGCATATGCACTGGCGTGTCCATGTCGGCCCGTCGACGCGGGAGTTCGACGCCACCATCACCGAGCAGCATCCCGACGAACGCGTCGCCTGGAAGTCCGACAGCGGGCCCAAGCACGCTGGCGTCGTCACGTTCCATCGGCTCGACGACACCCACACCAGGGTGACCGCGCAGATGGACGTCGATCCCGAAGGCTTCGTGGAGAACGTCGCCGACAAGCTCGGTGTGCTCAAGCACCGGGTGAACGGTGACCTGGAGCGCTTCAAGCACTTCATCGAGCATCAGGGCCGGGAGACCGGCGCGTGGCGCGGTGACATTCCGCGTCCCGATGCCGGGAGCACCGCCACGGAGCGCGGCGCCGCTCCCCGCCCGGGCACGACCGGTACGCCAGGTGTGGGCGGAACCGGCATGCCTGGCGTCGGCGGAACCGGCACTCCCGGTGCCGGCGGAACCGGCGCCGGTGGAACGGGCACCTGGCCCGGCGGAACCGGCACTCCGGGCGTCTGACCCGTACGACAACGGTGCCCCCTGGGTCTTCCCAGGGGGCATCGTCGCATCAGGCCGAGTCGCGCTCCTCCTCCGCGTCCGCCGGGCGCGATTCCGGCGGCACCTGGACCGGGCGCAGCAAGGCCCAGGCCACGAAGGCCACCGCCACCACGCCCATGCCGAGCCCGGCCCAGAGGTTCACGTTCACTCCGCCGGTCTTGGCCTGCTCGGCGGCGGTGTCGTGGACCAGTCCGGTGACGACGAGAACGATCGCGTAGCAGCCGAGCAAGCCACCGACGATGGTGCGGATATCGAAAAGCATTGCGATGGTTCCTTATCCGACGAGGATGTTGAGCGCGATGACGAGCACGAGCGCGATGCCCGCGAGCAGGACCGGGCGCTGATACCAGGGCAGCGTGCCTGCCTCCGGGTCGGTGCGCACTTCCTTCGGCGTCTCCGAGTACACCAGCCCGATCAGCTCCGCCGCCGGTTTCGGCAGGGTCACCTGGGTGACCACGACGCTGACCACGATGTCGACCACGAACGCGGCACCGGCGGCTACGAAGCTCGCCCCCTGGCCGGACAGCTCGAAGACCTTCGTCTCGTGCAGGATGAAAACGACGATGGCGGAAGCGGTTCCGCAGACCAGCCCCATCCAGCCCGCCGTCGGCGTCATCCGTTTCCAGAACATGCCGAGGATGAACGTGGCGAACAGCGGCGCGTTGAAGAAGCTGAACAGGGTTTGCAGGTAGTCCATCATGTTGCTGAACCCGGAGGCGATGAACGCGGTGAAGATCGCGGCCACGGTCGCGCCGATGGTGGCCAGCCTGCCCACGCGCAGGTAGTAGCCGTCCGGGCGGTCGCGCCGCACGTACTGCTGCCACAGGTCGTAGCTGAAGACGGTGTTGAACGCCGAGACGTTGGCCGCCATGCCCGCCATGAACGCCGCGAGCAGACCGGCCAGCCCCACCCCGAGCAGCCCGTTGGGCAGCACATCCTTCATCAGGTACAGCAGCGCCTGGTTGTAGGTGGTGTCGCTCTCGAAGTCCGGATTCGCGGTCACCGCCGCCTTGTACTCCGCCATCTGCGGCACCAGCACCGCGCTGATCATGCCCGGGATCACCACGATCAGCGGGATGAACATCTTCGGGTACGCCCCGATGATCGGGGTGCGCCGCGCCGCCGAGATCGAGTGCGTCGCCATCGCGCGCTGCACCTCGACGAAGTTCGTGGTCCAGTACCCGAACGACAGCACGAACCCGAGGCCGAACACGATGCCGAGAATGGACAGGAAATCGTTGGAGAATCCGCTCAGCGCGTTACCCGGCCACGACTCCCACTGCGCCGCCCCTCCCGGTGACGCGGTCACCTTGTCCTGCAGACCGCTCCAGCCGCCGACGCGGTGCAACCCGACCAGAGTCAGCGGCAACAGCGCGGCCACGATGACGAAGAATTGGAGCACCTCGTTGTAGATCGCGGCCGACAGTCCGCCCAGGGTGATGTAGGACAGCACGATCACCGCGGCCACGATCACCGACACCCACAGCGGCCAGCCCAGCAGCACGTTCACGATGGAGCCGAGCAGATACAGGTTGACCCCGGCGATGAGGATCTGCGCGATGGCGAAACTCAGCGCGTTCACCAGGTGCGCACCGGTGCCGAACCGGCGGCGCATGAATTCGGGCACGCTGCGCACCTTGGAGCCGTAGTAGAACGGCATCATCACCACGCCGAGGAACAGCATGGCGGGCACTGCCCCGATCCAGAAGTAGTGGAAGGTCGGGAACCCGTATTCCGCGCCGTTGGCGGACATGCCCATGATCTCCACGGCGCCGAGATTGGCGGAGATGAACGCCAGGCCGGTCACCCACGCCGGCAGCGAACGCCCGGACAGGAAGAAGTCGATGCTCGAGGACACCCGCTGCCTGGCCAGCAAGCCGATGCCGAGCACGAACACGAAATACAGCGCCACCAGCGCGTAATCCACAGGCTGCGCGTCCAGGCGGAGGGTCTCGGCGGCTACCAGGGACGGTGGCGATGCGGCCGGGTGCGGGCCGGGCACGGCGGCGAGAACGGACGAATCGACGAGCGGCACAGCGTTCCTCCTGGCGGTGAAACCGGGGCGGCGAGCGAGGTCGTTCGTCGTGCGAGAGCTGCGCCGTGCTGGTCGAGCCCGGCGCGCGCGACCTCATCGTCGCCCGCCGAATGGTGTCGGCAGACACCACTCTGCGCGATCATGCCCGACCGGCGTGGCACATTCGCGCACAAATCCGGCCGGTCGCTCAGGCGACCCGGTGGGCTCCGTCGGCCGGGGCCACCGCGAAGGTCCGCGGGCCGGACAGATCCGCGTCGGCGAAACGCCGCCGCACCGACTCGGCCACCGCCTCGGTGCGGTCCCGGTCGACGAGCGCGATGACGCTGCCGCCGAACCCGCCGCCGACCATGCGCGCGCCGTGCGCCCCGGCCGCGAGCGCGGCCTCGACCGCCGTGTCCAGCGCAGGTGTGGACACCTCGAAGTCGTCCCGCAGCGAGGCGTGTCCCGCGGTGAGCAGCGGGCCGATGCCACGGGGGTCCACGCCCGCGCGCAACTTTTCGGCAACCGCGAGCACCCTGGCGTTCTCCGTCACCACGTGCCTGGCGCGGCGGCGCAGCACGTCGTCGGCGATCCGGGTGGTGTCCGCGGCCGCTGCCACCTCACGCAAAGCGCCTACGCCGAGCGCCTCGGCCGCCGCCGCGCATTCCGCGCGGCGCTCTGCGTAGCGGCCGTCGGCCAGTTCGTGCGGTTGGCCGGTATCGATCACGAGCAATTCCAGCCCGCAAGCGCCGAGGTCGAAGGGAATCTGCTCGGCGCAGCGTGGGGCGTCGATGTCGGCGGCGAACGCCCGCATGTCCAGCAACAGCGCGTGCCCCGCGGTGCACAGCATCGCGGCCGATTGGTCGAGCAAGCCGGTCGGCGCGCCGACGTAGTCGTTCTCGGCGGCGCGGGCCACGTCGATCAGCCTGCGGTCGGTCAGCTCCGGTGCGAACAGATCACGCAGCGCGATCGCCACCGCGCAGGACAGCGCCGCCGAGGACGACAGTCCCGCGCCGATCGGCACCGCGCCGTCCACGTCGAGGTCCACGCCGGGGACCCCGTGCCCGCGCCGGATGAACTCGGCGACCACGCCGAGCGGGTAGCGCGCCCATCCCGGCACCCTGGCCCGCGCGCCGTCGAGGTCGGACACCGCGACGTGCACCGGCTCGCCGGGCCGCTGCCGCGAGCCGACCCGCACCAACCCGTCCGTGCGCCCCGCCGCCGCGCACCGCACCACCAGCGGCAACGCGATGGGCAGGACGTAGCCGTCGTTGTAGTCGGTGTGCTCACCGATGATGTTGACCCGCCCCGGCGCCACCCATGTCCGCACGCTCGCTCCTCGCTGTCCCGATCGCTGCCAGGGTACGAGACACGCCGCGCCGACTCCGCTTTCGACCCGCTGGGCTGCGGAAGGCGTTCGTGCCGCCCACCCGCAGTCGCCATCCCCCTCTGCGCCGGCCTGGCGGACATACCGGGCGCGGCGACGCCGGCCGCAGTGGTGTGCCACTCGTGTTCGTCGGTGCGGGGTCAGGGTCGCGGTGCGGCCGGAGAACTGCGCGGCGATGGGGCTGGCTGCTGGCGGCCGATCGGTCGCAGCGCGCGTGAGGCCGCACCCTAACCGTGCCGTGGATCGGCCCGGACCATTTCGCGGCCCGCTCTCCCGAACCCGGGACGCGAACTACTACGCGGGATTCCCCCTTGTTGCGTCAAGTGCCCGCCAAGGGGCCGCGTTCCGTGCCATGATCAAATCAGTTGTCCAGATATTGGTTGCCGAGCGCGCCGCGGTCGGTTGGGACATCTGCTCGTACAACAACACTCGGTTCTCGTTCGCCGACAGCATCCGGGCGGTGCTCGGCGAACAGGCGAACGTCGAAGTCGCGGTGGAGGATTCCAGATCTATTACGCGGCCCGGTGCACCGGGGATGGAGCGACCAAGGGGGGCTGATGACACCCAGCGAACCGCCACAGACCAGCTGTCGGCGCAGCATCGGAACGGGTTGGTACGCGGCGCTTCTCGGGGGAAGCGGGGCCGCGATCGCGGTCTATCTGGCACTGGACTCGCAGGTCGCGGCGTTCGTGACGATGGCGGTCATCGTCGGCGAGACCCTCGCCATGATCGCCGTCGGCGTGCGCACCCACCGGCCGGCGCACCCGTTGCCGTGGTATCTGCTGTCCGGCTCGGCGGTGCTGTTCGCCACCGGCACCACGCTGCGCGACGTCTGCGACCACGCGGTACACCCGCTCGACGACGCGTTCACCCTGCTCGGCTACCTCGGCGTCGGGCTCGCCGCGCTGATCTGGTTGTTGCCGCGCCACGTGCACGGCGACTACGACCTGCTGCTGGACTCGGCCCTGATCGGGCTCGGCGCGCTGCTCGCCTCCTGGACCTTCCTCATCTCCCCGATCCTGCAGGCCACAACGACCGGTCCGGACGCGCTGGTGGCGGCGACCTATCCGGTGCTCGACGCGCTGCTGCTCACCCTGGTGGCGCACTCGATGGCGACCTCCACGCGCGCGGAGACCTCGCTGTGGCTGCTGCACGCCGGACTCGTGGCGGTGCTGCTCGGCGACCTGGGCTACAGCTTGGAGACGGCGGGCGCGACCGCGCTCGGGCGCGGAGTGCTGCTCGCTCCCCTGCTCGCCGCCTACGCCACCGTCGGTGTCGCGGCGCTGCACCCCACCATGACCTCGCTCGGCGCGCCGCGGCGCATCCATCCGCACCACTCCAGGCAGCGCGCCAGCCTCATCGCGATCGCGCTGATCGTGGCCTCGCTGGTGCCGGTGGTCGGGTCGAGCCTGCGTCCGCTGGACCGCGTGGTGGTGTCGTCGCTGTTCGCGCTGTTGCTGATCGGCATGCTGGTGCGCAGCGAACGCGCGATCGTGCGCAGCGCCCGCAGCGAGCGGCGCGCGCAGTACCAGGCCGACCACGACATACTCACCGGATTGCTGAACCGGGCCGCGCTGCTGCGCGCGCTGCGGCAGCGCGGCGAACAGTGGGCGGAGCAACCGATCTCGCTGCTGTTCATCGACCTCGACGGCTTCAAGCGGGTCAACGACAGCTACGGGCACGCCGTCGGCGACGAGCTCATCGCGACGGCGGCCGGCCGGATCCGGCGGGTGGCGCGCCACGAGGACGTGGTGACCCGCTACGGCGGCGACGAATTCGTCGTCCTCGCCCGGCTGTCCCGGCCGGAGGCCGCCGTGCTGGCCGAACGGCTGCTCGGCGCGTTCGTCCGGCCGTTCGGGCTCAGCGCAGGGGAGATACCGATCACGGCGAGCGTCGGCGTGGCGTGCGTCGGTCCGCGCAGCTCGGACACCGACATGCACGGCCTGCTCCGGGAGGCGGACGCGGCCATGTACCACGCGAAGCAGCACTCGCTCGGTTACGCGTTCCACGACGACATGCGGCGCACACCACCCGGCACCGAGCGCCGGATCTGGCGCACGGCCGCCCGATCCGCCACTCCTGCCGTGTGATTCAGTCGCTCAGCTCGTCCAGCAGGCGCTTGGCCTCCTCGAGCTCGGCCTGTAACTGCTGCACCTTGGCCTCCTGCACCCCGCGCAACGCCTCTAGGACGCCCGCGACCACTTCGGCGACCTCCGGATGCAGGATCTTCGCCGCCTGCGCCACCGCCGAACCGGCCACCGGCAGGCCGCGCAGGGTGCGCTTCTTGCCGCTGACCACGTCGATCGACCACTCGCCGTCGGAAGTGCCGGTGAGCGTCACGGTGACCTCGGGCGCCTTGGCCTTGCGGGCGGCGGCCGCCTTGGCGGGTTTCGGCGCCGGGGCCTGCTTGGCCGCGCTGTCGGCTCGGCTCGCTTCCGCGGCCGCCTGCGCCGGCTTCGGGGCGGCCGACGGCGCGGGCGCGCTCGGCGGCGCGGGCTCGGTCGTGGCGCTCGTCGTGGTCGACGACTGGGTCACAGGGGATTCCTTCCTGGTTGACTGCTTCGGCTGGGCGGTGGCGCCCGCCGCCCCTCGCGGCGGCTTGGTCAAGGTCACCTCGGTGGGAGAGAAGGACAGTACATCCTTCGATCCGGTCGGCCGGACCTGCAAGAAATCACCGTCGGCAGGGTCGCCGAGCGAGATCACCTTGCCCGAGCGCCCCTCCGGCACGCCGACCGCGGCGGCGGTGAACCACACCATGGGCGGGCGGCCGCCGGCGATCTCCGCGGCGATCTGTTGAATCTCGCTGTCGGACAAGGGCTGCGGCTTGGTTCGTGGGGACGGCATGGGTAACTCCGAGCGATTCGTGGTTGGCTGCGTGCACAGATGATGCCGCACGACGCCGACACATTCGCGGGCCACCATCGAATACGGCCCGTCCACGCCAATGTTCGAGCTCTCAGCGAACGATGGGCAACATACGCGGTCGGCCCGCGCTCGGTTCAGCTCGCCGTCGTCGGCGCGCGCAGCGCGGGAAACCAGATGTCGGTGAGCACTTCGACGGCTTGGTCCACCGAGACATCGATGGTGCCCTGCATCGCCCATCGCGTGAAGAATCGTTCCAGTTGCGCGACCAGCAATTCCACGCGCAGCCGCGCCTCGTCGCGCCGGTCGTCGGGCCACCCGGCGAGGTAGGCGGTCATCGCATTGGGCAACGCGAGGATCCCGGTGCGGGCGATCTCGCGGAACTCCGGCTCCAGCGCGGTCGCTTCGTCCCAGGCGGGCAACAGGTCCTTGTATTCGTGGAACCACTCGATGGCGCGGGTCATCCATCCGGAGAACTCGGCGCGCGAACCGGTCTCGAGCACCCGGTCGAGATCCTGATAGAAGTGCAGCACGGTGGGCACGGTGCCCTGCTCGGCGATCGCGCGCAAGATCTCCTGTTTCCCGGCGAAGTGCAAGTAGAAGGTGGCGCGGCTGCAGCCGACCGCGGCGGCGATGTCGTCCACCCGCACGGCCGCGTAGCCACGGGTGGCGAACAGCTCCTTGGCGCCCTCCATCAGCCGGGCCCTGGTCTGCTGCTTCTGCTCGTCCCGCAGATTCGTGCTCGCGTTCGTACGCATGGTGGACAGGTACCTCATATCCGTTGAAAAGAGGGCTCGACGTGCGGCTGCGCCGACCGAGTCTACGCGCGAACGATCTCGATGGACAGTGCGTCACTCACTAGACGTACTGTCTACCGACTGTTATTTTGTTGCCTACGTCACTCCGGCGCGCGAGCCGCGCCGGACGGTTCGGCCGTCACCGACGACGGCCTCCAGCACGAGGACAGTGAATGACGTCAACCGCACTCCCCCGCGTCTGCGTGATCGGGGCGGGCCCGTCCGGGATCACCGCCGCCAAGCGCCTGAACGACCACGGCATCCCGTTCGACTGCTACGAGGCTTCCGACGAAGTCGGGGGCAATTGGTACTTCAAGAACCCCAACGGCATGTCGGCCTGCTACCAGAGCCTGCACATCGACACGTCCAAGTTCCGCTTGGCTTTCGAGGACTATCCTGCGCCCGAGGAGTGGCCGGACTTCCCCCACCATTCGCAGCTGTTCCAGTACTTCCGCGACTACGTCGACCATTTCGGCATCCGCGATCGGATCGTGTTCAACACGAAGGTGACCGCCGCCGAGCGCGACGCGGACGGCCGCTGGGTGATCACCACCGGCGACGGGAGCACCAAGGACTACGACGCGCTCATCGTCTGCAACGGACACCACTGGGACCCCCGCGTCCCGGACTATCCGGGCGAATTCGACGGCACGCTGCTGCACAGCCACGCCTACAACGACCCGTTCGACCCGGTCGACATGCGCGGCAAACGCGTCGTCGTGGTCGGCATGGGCAACTCGGGCCTCGACATCGCCTCCGAGCTGTCGCAGCGGTTCATCGCCGCGAAGCTCTACGTCTCCGCCCGGCGCGGGGTGTGGGTGCTGCCGAAGTACGTCAACGGCAAGGTGGGTGACAAGCGCTCGATGCCGCGGTGGATGCCGCCGAAGCTGGGTCTCAAGCTCAAGCAGCGTTTCGTGCGCAAGTTCCGGGGCAACATGGAGGACTACGGCCTGCCCGAGCCCGACCATCTGCCGTTCGAGGCGCATCCGTCGGCGAGCGAGGAGTTCCTGCACCGCGCCGGCTGCGGCGACATCACGTTCAAGCCCGCGATCACCGCCCTGGAGGGCGCGCGGGTGCGCTTCGCCGACGGCAGCGCCGAGGAGGTGGACGTGATCGTCTGCGCCACCGGTTACCGCATCAGCTTCCCGTTCTTCTCCGATCCGGAACTGCTGCCCGACGCCGACAACCGTTTCCCGCTGTTCAAGCAGATGGTGAAGCCCGGCATCGACAATCTGTTCTTCCTCGGTCTGGCCCAGCCGCTGCCCACGCTGGTGAACTTCGCCGAGCAGCAGAGCAAGCTGGTCGCCGCCTACCTGACCGGCCGCTACCACCTGCCGTCGGCGCAGGAGATGCGGGCGGCCATGCGGTCGGCGGAATCGGCCAGGTCGGGCCGTTACTACGACTCGCCACGGCACACCATCCAGATCGAATTCGAACCGTACGTGCGCGACCTGCGACGGGAGCTGGCACGCGGAGCCAAACGCGCCGCCGCCGCGGGGAACGCGCTGCCCGTTCCCGCTCGCACGCCCGAACATGTGTGAGGCGGCGATGACCACCACCACGGGCACCGCCACCTCGGGATTCTGCGCCGAACGATTCGCGCGCGTGCGCACGGAACTGGAGAACCGGCTCGCCTCCGGCGACGAGCTGGGCGCGTCGATCTGCGTCACGGTCGACGGCGAAACGGTCGTCGACCTCTGGGGCGGCCACCGCGACCCGGAACGCGCCGCGCCGTGGACCGAGGACACCTTGGTCAACGTCTTCTCCATCACCAAGACCATGACCGCGCTGAGCGCTCTGCTCCTGGTCGAGCGCGGCGAACTGGACGTGCACGCGAAGGTGGCCAGGTACTGGCCGGAGTTCGCGGCGAACGGCAAGGGCGGCATCGAGATTCGCCATCTGCTCGCGCACACCTCCGGCGTCTCCGGATGGCAACCGCCGATCGAGCTGGCCGACATCTACGACACCGAAGCGTCGGCCGCCCGCCTCGCGAGCCAGCCGCCGTGGTGGGAGCCGGGCACCGCGTCGGGCTATCACGCGCTGGCCTACGGCCACCTGATCGGCGCGGTGATCCGCCGCGTCACCGGCCGGTCGCTGGGCGAGTTCTTCGCCGAGGAACTGGCCGGGCCACTGGGCGCCGACTTCCACATCGGCACCGCGCCCGAACACCACGGGCGGATCGCGACCTTGATTCCGCCGGAGATGCCGGAATTCGACCTGGCCGCGCTCGACCAGGACAGCGTGCTGGTCAAGACGCTCACCAGCCCGCTGCTGGACATCGCCGCGACGGCCAGCGCCGAGTGGCGTCAAGCCGAGATCGGCGCGGTGAACGGCCACGGCAACGCCAGATCGGTGGCGCGGGTGCAATCGCTGGTGTCTTGCGGCGGCGAACTCGACGGGCGGCGGCTGCTGTCGGAGCGGACGATCGAGTTGATCTTCCAACAGCAGTCCGACGGTGTGGATCTGGCGCTTCTGACGCCGCTGCGGTTCGGCATCGGTTACGGTCTGCCGCAGCGGCAGACCGCCCCGGAAGTGCCCGACGGCCGGGTGTGCTGGTGGGCCGGGTACGGAGGCGCGATG
Source organism: Nocardia sp. NPDC003726 (assembly GCF_053586955.1). NCBI lineage: Bacteria > Bacillati > Actinomycetota > Actinomycetes > Mycobacteriales > Nocardiaceae > Nocardia > Nocardia sp. NPDC003726. The sequence continues at coordinate 231,173 of NZ_JBSFNF010000007.1, forward strand.
GTGGTCAACGACCTCGAGCACCGCACCACGTTCGCCTATGCCATGAACCGGATGGCGCCGGGTCTGATCGGCTCCGACCGCGCCGACGCCTATCTGCGCGCGACGTTCGCGGCGGTGCGCGGATGATGCGGGCGCTCCAGCTCACCGAGCCGGGTGTGCTGGAACTGCGCGAGGTGCCGATACCGCGGATCGGTCCCACCGATCTGTTGCTGCGCGTGGGCGCCGCGGGAATCTGCCATTCGGATCTGCACGTGCTGCACATCCCCTTCCGGATGCGCGAGGAGCCGTTGACCCTCGGCCACGAGATCGCGGGAACCATCGAAGCCGTCGGCGACGGAGTGGACGGCCGCAGGCCCGGCGAGCGCGGCATCGTGTATCTGTGCTGGTCGTGCGGCGTCTGCCGGGAGTGCGCCGCAGGCAACGAGAACGTGTGCCTGGCCGCGGGACGCACCGCCATGCCACCGTGCCCCGGGCTCGGACCGGACGGCGGGATGGCCGACTACGTGCGGGTGCCTGCCAGTTCGTTCGTGCCGATCGGTGACCTCGACTTCGCCGAGGCCGCTCCGCTGGCCGACGCCGCGCTGTCGAGCTATCACGCCATCCGCGACGCTCGTGATCGGCTGGGGCCCGGGTCGGTGGCGGTGGTCGTCGGGATCGGCGGGCTCGGCCACCTCGCGGTGCAGATCCTGACCGCTACCACCGCGGCGAGGGTGCTGGCCGTGGACGTGAGCGCCGAGAAGCTGGAGCTCGCCGCGCGCTGCGGTGCGGCGGAAGGACTCATCGCGAGCGACGGCACCGCGAGCGAGATTCTCGCGCGGACCGAGGGGCGGGGCGCGGACGCGGTGTTCGACTTCGTCGGCGTCGACGCGACCGCGCGCCTGGCGGTGGAATCGGTAGCGCCCAACGGAGCCTACCGGATGGTCGGCCTCGGCGGCGGCGCGCCGGAGATCACGGCGGCCCCCGCCACCGGCACGGGCTGGCCGTGGGGCGCCACGGTGCGCAAGTCCTACGGCGGCACCAGATCCGACCTGATCGACTCCGTGGCGCTGGCCGCGGCGGGCGAGCTGCGCGCCGAGGTGGAGCGCTACCCGCTCGCCGAAGCACGCGCCGCCCTCGACCGGCTGGAGCGCGGGCTGGTCACCGGGCGCGCGGTGCTGGTCCCCGAGCCGTGACGAATCATCCCTGCGCAGTGACGAGGAAGTATCCGATATGACAAAGGCCATCGACCAGCAGGCGTTCGTGGCGCAGGCCGCGAGCAGGCTCACCGGACCCGGCGGTCGATTCGAGATGGTGGTCGAGGACGTGCTCGGCGCACCGATGCCGGTGGTGCGCCGTCGCAAGTCCTCGCTGCGGGAAGTGCTGGTCGCCGCGGCCGCGCACGGTGATCGGGACTACCTGGTCACCGCGGACCGGACGATGTCGTTCACCGAGCACGCCGCCGCGGTCGCCGCGCTGGCCACGGCCCTGCGCGACCGCTTCGGCGTTCGCAAGGGCGACCGGGTGGGCATTCTCGCCGCGAACACGCCCGAGTGGGTGCTCACGTTCTGGGCGGCCCAGGCGCTCGGCGCGATCGCGGTGGGCTACAACGCGTGGTGGGCGCCGCGCGAGGTCGCCTACGGCGTCGAACACACCAGCCCCACGGTGCTCGTCGTCGACGCGAAACGCGCGGCGCTGGTGGCGGAGCTGGACCTCCGGGTCCCGGTGCTCACCATGGAGCACGACGTACCCGCGCTCTTGACCGAATACCGCACCGCCGAGCTGCCCGACGCCGACATCGACGAGGACGATCCGGCGGTGATCCTGTACACCAGCGGCACCAGCGGACGACCCAAGGGCGCGGTGCACTCGCATCGGAACCTGGTGGCGGTCACCGACTATCACGCTTTCAACGACGCGCTGGCCGCCGCGCTCACCGGGGCGGCCGAACTGCCCAGCGGGCGGCGTTTCCTGCTCACCTCGCCGCTGTTCCACATCGCCAGCCTGCACAACCTGGTGGTGCCCCGGCTGGTCACCGGCGACGCGGCGGTGATCCACCAGGGATCGTTCGACGCCGACCGGGTGCTGCGGCTGATCGAGGCGCAACGGGTCACCAACTGGGGCGCCATGCCCACCATGGCGACCAGGATGCTCGAACTGGACCTGTCCGGCTACGACTTGTCCTCGCTGGCCGCCTTCTCCCTGAACTCCGCGCCGTCGTCGGCCGCGCTGCAACAGAAATTGCGCGATCAGCTGCCCGTCGCCCGAAACGCGCTGGTGACCAGCTACGGGCTCACCGAGTGCAGCACGGCCGCGACGCTGGCGAGCCCGGCCGAGCTGGCGGCGTACCCGGACACCGTCGGCCGCCCGGTGGTCGGGGTCACGCTGGAGATCCGCGACAGCGCGGGCAACACCCTCCCCGACGGCGCCGAGGGCGAGATCTGGGTGCGCAGCCCCTACGTGATGCTGGGGTACTGGCAGGACGAGGCCGCGACCGCGGCGGCGATCACCGCCGACCGCTGGTTGCGCACCGGTGACATCGGTGTGCTGGAGGACGGCAGGCTGCGCTTGTCCGGGCGCCGTTCGGATCTCATTCTGCGCGGCGGGGAGAACGTCTATCCCACGGAGATCGAGCAGTGCCTGGAAGAGCATCCGGCGGTGCGGGAATGCGCGGTGCTGGGGGTGCCCGACGCCGACCTCGGACAGCAGGTCGCCGCCTTGGTCGTGGTCGAAAGCGCCACGGCGACCAGCGAAGAGGAGCTGCGGGCGTTCACCGCCGAGCGCCTCGCCTACTACAAGGTGCCCGCCCGCTGGCGGCTCACCACCACCGCACTCCCGCGCAACGCGACCGGCAAGGTCGTGCGCGCCGATCTCGAGGTGTAAAGCCATGTATGACACCATCATCGCGAACGGCCAGTGGTTCGACGGCACCGCAGCGCCCTCGGCGATCCGGCACCTGGGCATCCGGGACGGGCGCGTCGCGACCGTCTCGGCCGACCCGATCGAGGATCCCGACTGCCCGGACGTCGTGGACGCCACCGGGAAATGGGTGATCCCCGGCATGCTCGACATCCACACCCATTACGACGTGGAAGTGCTGCAGCATCCGGCGCTGACCGAATCGGTGCGGCACGGCATCACCACGGTGCTGCTGGGCTCGTGCTCGCTGTCGACCGTCCACGTCGACGCCTCCGACGCGGGCGACCTGTTCGCACGGGTGGAGGCGATTCCGCGCAAGCACGTCCTAGCCGCGGTCGGCGAGCACAAGACCTGGCGCTCGGCGCACGAGTACGCCGCCGCGCTGGAACAGCTGCCGTTGGGGCCGAATGTCGCCGCGTTCATCGGTCATTCCGACATCCGGGCCGCCGAACTGGGTCTGGATCGCGCGACCCGCACAGACGTGCGGCCCGATGCCGCCGAACTGGCGGGGATGGAGGCGAAGCTGATCGAGGCGCTGGACGCCGGATTCGTCGGCATGTCCTCCCAGCAGTTGCTGTTCGACAAACTCGACGGTGCGGTGTGCCGGTCGCGCACCCTGCCGTCCACCTACGCGACCACCCGGGAAAGGCGCAGGCTCAACGCCATTCTGCGACGGCGCGGCGGGGCGCTGCAGGGCGGACCCGACGTGTCCCGGCCGCACAGCCTGGTCACGATGGCGGCCAGCAGCCTCGGCCTGTTCCGCAGGCCGTTGAAGGTGAGTTTGCTCTCGGCCGCCGACCTCAAGGCCATTCCCGGCATCGTGCATCTGTTCCCGCTGATCGCGCGGGTGCTCAACGCGCTGGGCGGCAACTTCCGCTGGCAGCATCTTCCGGTGCCCTTCGAGGTCTACGCCGACGGCATCGACCTGGTGGTGTTCGAGGAGTTCGGTTCCGGCGCCGAAGCACTGCACCTCGCCGACCAGGTGGACCAGCGCCGCGAACTGCTGCGGGACGAGCGGTACCGCCGTCGCTTCCGCAAGGATTACGACAAGAAGTTCGGTCCCCGCGTCTGGCACCGTGATTTCTTCGACGCGCAGATCGTGGAGTGCCCGGATTCGGGCGTGATCGGCAAGACCTTCGGCGAGGTCGGCGCGGAGCGCGGCGGCACGCACCCGGTGGACGCGTTCCTCGACCTCGTGGTCGAGCACGGCACCAAGGTCCGCTGGCGCACCACGATCTCCAACCATCGACCCGAGGTGCTCGACCGGCTCGCCGCCGATCCCGGCGTGCAACTGGGCTTCTCCGACGCCGGGGCGCATCTGCGCAACATGGCGTTCTACAACTTCGGGCTCCGCTTCCTGCGCCGGGTGCGCGACGCCGCGAACGCGGGCCGTCCGTTCCTGTCGGTGGAACAGGCGGTGCACCGGCTCACCGGCGAACTCGCGGACTGGTACGGCTTGGACGCCGGGCACCTGAGGGTGGGCGATCGAGCCGATGTCGTGGTGCTCGATCCGGCGCGCCTGGACGATTCGCTCGACGCCTACCACGAATCCCCGATCGCGCCGTTCGACAACCTGTCGCGCATGGTGAACCGCAACGACGAGACCGTCACGGCGGTCTTCGTCGGCGGCGTGCCGGTATTCCGCGACGGCGTCCCCGCTCCGGTGCTCGGCGCCCAGCGGACCGGCCGGTTCCTGCGCTCCTCGACCGCCGTCGGATAGCCCCAATCACCCGCTCGGGCCGGCCCCGCCCACGTAAAATCGCTGCTACCCGGCGCTTCGCTCGCCGGTGGTTCGCAGGGAGTCGGCGTGCGCGTATTCGAACATCGGGGCAGGTCCGTGGTCTTCGACCGGACCGGCAGCGGATCACCGGTCGTGCTCCTGCACAACGCGGGCACACAACGCCGCATCTGGGACGACCAGGTCGCGGCGCTGCGGGGCGGACACGAGGTCTTCGCGCTCGACCTGCCCGGCTACGGGCAATCCGACCGGCCCGCGACCGGCTACCGCCTGATCGACTACGCCGACATGCTCGCGGCGTTCCTGGACGCTCACCGGCTCACCGACGTGGTGCTGATCGGCAACTGTCTCGGCAGCGCCACCTCGCTGCGCTACGCCATGGAGCGACCGGACCGGGTGCGCGCGCTGGTGCTGATCAATCCGCTCACCTTGGACACCGTCAGTTCGGGGCAGTCGGCGGGCCTGGCCTGGCTGGACGCGCGGTTGCCGCTGGCTCCGCTGGCCCGGCGGATCAGCCTGCCGAACCCGGTGGTCTCGCTGATCGTCGGCAATCAGCTCGGCCCCCGCGGCCGGGGCAAGCGCGACCAGCACGACCCGCGGGTGCGGGCGCATTGGACCGATCGGGGCAGACTGGAAGCGCTGCACGGCTTGGTGCAGGACTTCCCGTCCTACCGCGCGTTGGACACATTCGAACCGCCCTCCGGTTTCCCGCCCATCTGCACGATCTGGGGGCGGCGCAACCGCATCCTGTCGGCGAAGGCGGGCGGGCGGCTCAACCGTGCGCTGCGCCCGCACACGGCGGTGGAATTACCGGACTGCGGTCATCTTCCGATGGTGGAGGCCCCGGAACGGGTCGCGTCGATCATCACCGGCTTCCTCGCCGCGATCGACGCGCCCCTGCCGAAGCCCACCGGCGGCTGAACCGCGCTCAGAGCGGAGCCGCGGTCGGGCAGAGTTCGGCGAAACTGGCCGAGTGCACACCGCATCCGACGCATTCGAACACCACACCCATGTCGAGCATCCAATGGATGCGGGTATGGCAGGTCTCGCACAGGAAATCCACGCCCGCCGGATGGCAGCAGGACCGTTTACGGATGAACCATTCCGCCCGATGACGGCAGGGCACCGAATCGAAGCGGAACGTGCACTTCGGCGCGGCGGGCAACTCGGCGACGACGGCGTCGAACGCCGTTGCGGCCGTACGGGTGTTCACAGCAGATACCTTCCGGCGGAGCAGGGCGGGAAAACGAGCGGTGCGGCGGCGCCTTCACCCCCCAGATCGATTTCTCTCGATTAGCTGTTACCCGGATGAGGCGGCCTTCACACGGCGGCGGACCGGCGTGTTTGGCCCCGAACCGCGCGGGAATCCGAATTGTGACGCCATCAATGGAAGGGGTTTCGTCATGTTGTTGCGCCGACTGGCCCGGCCGCTACTGGCCACCGCGTTCGTGGTCGACGGGGTCGATACGCTGCGGCACCCGGACGAGCGGGTCAAGTCCGCGAACGCGCTACTGGAACGGGGACAGCGGCAGCTCCCCGAAGAGATCGCCGCGAAGTTGCCGTCCAATCCGTCGACCGTCGTGCAGGTCAATGCCTTCGCTCAGGTCGGCGGCGGTGTGCTGCTGGCCCTCGGCAAGGCGCCGCGCCTGGCCGCGCTGGTGCTCGCCGCGACCGTCGTGCCCGCGGCCGTCACCGAGCAGGACTTCTGGAACGAGCAGGATCCGGCCCGCAAGTCGGCGAAGCGGAACGCGTTCCTCAAGGATATCGGGCTGCTCGGCGGACTGATGATCGCTGCCGCCGACACCGAGGGCAAGCCCTCGCTGGGCTGGCGCGGCCGCCGCGCCGCCCGTGACGCCGCGGCCGCGGTGACCGCGGCGCTGCCGTTCGGCGCGGCCTCGGACACCACCGGCGCGGCGCTGCGCAAGCACGCGCACGAAGCCGCGGACAAGGCGCGGGCGCTGGGCGCGGTAGCCGCGAGCAAGGGGGCCGAACTCGCCGAAACCGCCCAGCGGCACGGACCGGGGTTGGCGGACGCGGCCAAGGAACACGGCAGCGAGCTGGCCGACACCGCCAAGACCCACGGGCAGGAATGGGCCGAGATCGCCAAAGAGCGCGGCGCGGAATGGGCCGGAATCGCGAAAGAACGCGGCTCCGACTGGGCCGAGATCGCCAAAGAGCGCGGCGCGGAATGGGCCGAGATCGCCAAGGAACGCGGCTCCGAATGGGCCGAGATCGCCAAGGAGCAAAGCGCGCACCTGGCGGATCTGGCGAAGCAGCGCAGCGCCGAATGGGCCGACCTCGCCAAAGAGCGCGGACCTGAACTCGCCGAAACCGCCAAAGAGCGCGGGACGCACGCGGTGGACGTGGCCCGCGAGCGGGGAGCGCAGACCGCGCAGGCGGCGCGCGAAGCGATCGAGTCGCATCGCCGCTGACGCGGCCAGGACCGGTGGCCCGCCGAACGACGCGTTCGGCGGGCCACCGGTGTGGGTACGACCCGGAACGCCACGACGCGCAGGCCAGGGTCGGTGGTCCACCGGCCGGTTTTCCGGCGCGGACCCTAAGAGGTGCTCGCGCTCCCGCCGCAGGAGATGGTGACGGCCTCCCCGTTGAAGTGACGGCCGTGCTCGCAGACCAGCAACAGCATGGCCTCGGCCACCTCGGCGGGCTGGATCAGATCGCCGTTGGGCGGCCCTGATTCGATGATCGCCATCCAGTCCTCCCTGGTGGGATTCTCCTTGCCGGGCACCATGAGCCGCCAGGTCGCCGGGTTCTGGATCATGTCGGTGTCCACGCCGGAGGGCAGCAGCGCGTTCACCGTGATGCCGTACTCCGCCACCTCCAGCGACAGCGACTTCACCAGGCCGAGCACGCCCCACTTGCTCGCGGCGTAGTGCGCCGCGTTGCGCACGCCCATCTTCGCCACGATGGAGGAGGTGGCCACCACGCGACCCCAGCGCCGCTCGATCATGTGCGGCACGACCGCGCGGAAGCTGTGGAACACCCCCGTCAGATTGGTGTCGATCATGTCCTGCCACAACTGCTCGTCCATCTCGGCGACGGGCGAGTTGGACGCGATGCCCGCGTTGGCGATGAGGATGTCGATGCGGTCGAACTCCTCGAGCGCGCGCTCGGCGACCGTCCGCATCTGTTCCAGGCTGCGCACGTCGGCCCGGACGGCGACGCAGCGGCGGCCGGTCCGCTCCACCAGCGCGGCGGTCTCGGCCAGGTCGGCGGGCGTGCTCAGCTCGTAGGGAAGGCCGGACAGCGGTGCGGCGATATCGCACACCACGATGTCGGCCCCGGCGTTCGCCAGCGCCAAGGCGTGCGCGCGCCCCTGTCCGCGGGCTCCGCCGGTGATCACCGCAACCCGGTCGTCGAGGTTTCCCATGGCGGGCCTTTCGTCGGTCGCTACCTGCTTCGGCCGTCACCCATCGTGTCACGGACGAACCGGCTGAGCTCCCGGTTTTGCGGTCGGCGGCCCGGAGGCGCGATTTCCCAGAATTGGGAACGGCCGGGACCTGACGGCGGGCGCGGCGGGCGCCTCTGCGCGCCGCAACACGACCACCACCTGCGCTGACGCGTCCGTATTGCCGAATTGCCCTGGGACAGTGGAACAATGGGCACGATCTCCGCGCCGGAGCCGGCGCGGCCACGGCACGGACGAGCCGACCCGACTGCGGCACGGAGATCACCCGCACCCATTCCGACCCGGTACAGCGACCGACCAGTTGCGATGTACGCTGCGCCCCGGAACGATCTCGCCCGTGCCCACACAGTCGTTCCAGGCACGAGCGTCGCATGCACATGGTTTCCTGGGGGCCCGATGACCGATTGTGAGTACCTTCCCGTGAATCTCGACCGACAGCTCGACGCCGATCCGACCGAACACGACAGCACCCTCGTCGACCGCCTCGCCAGCCCGCGGTTGCGCAGGCTCCTGCACACGGCCATCGGCCTCTCCGAGGACTCCGTCGACCTGCTGACGACCATGACCACGCGCCTGCGTGCGGCCGAGGGCATGATCCTGCGCGACCCGCTCGACGACTGCTGACCTACGGGCCGGCGACGGCCGCGGTCGGCAATCGGTTGCCGAAGCGGCAACGATATTTGCCGTTTCGGCCGGGCCGATGGAGGGTGGGACACATGAGTGCGACACCCCATCACCACGCCGACCGGACGACCTCGACGACCGTCGAGTACTGGGAGGCCTTCTACCAGGAGCGCGAGCGGGTCTGGTCGGGACGGCCGAACTTCCTGCTGGTCCGCGAGATCGAGGCGCTCGCGCCCGGCACCGCGCTGGATCTGGGCTGCGCCGAGGGCGCCGACGCGATCTGGCTGGCCGAGCGCGGCTGGCGGGTCACGGCGGTCGACGTGTCGGAGACCGCGCTGGCCCGCGCCAGGGCCAACGCGGCCCGGCACGACCTCGACGGCGAAATCGATTGGCAGCGGCACGATCTGGATCACACCTTCCCCGCCGGACGTTTCGACCTCGTCACGGCGCAGTATCTGCACTCACCGGCGGCCGAGGACGGCGAACGGACGCGAATCCTGCGCCGCGCCGCCGAGGCGGTGGCCCCCGGCGGGGTATTGCTGATCGTCGGGCACGCGCAATGGCCTTCCTGGGTGCTGGAACCACCCGCCGACGTGCATTTCCCGACCACGGCCGAGGTGCGCGCCGGTCTCGCGCTCGACCCGGCCGAATGGCGGGTGGAAGTGGAGGAGGAGGTCGAGCGCGAACACGCCGGACCGGAGGGCCAGCCCGGCACCAGAAAAGACAACATCCTACGAATTCGCCGCGGCTGACAGGTCTGCAAATAACGGGCGAATCTCCTTGCGGCCGAGGGAAATTCGGCGAAACAGCGGGTGAAATTAACTCCGATATTACTCAGGATTCATGGCGTCGATACGGCTTTCTCGCTACTGTGGACGAAGCCTACAACGCGGTGGCAATCGAGAATCTCACGTCGGTCGGGGGGACATTCGCCCGTAGGAGAGTTCCCAGTGAAGTATCCAGTATGCGCTCGCGTGCTAGGCCCGTTGACGCTTGCTCTGAACAATCACAACGCGACGCCGACTGCGCAGAAGCAGCGGCAGTTGCTGGCATTACTGTTGGTTCGGCACGACACCGTCGTCCCGGTGACGGCCCTGATCGAAGAACTGTGGAACGACGATCCGCCGCGCAGCGCGGTGACCGTCGTGCAGACATATGTGCTCGGAATTCGTAAGAAGATGGCGGAGCAGCTCGGGATCGGACAGGCCGAGGTAGCCGAACGCTTTTTGCGCACGTGCAGCAAGGGCTACTCCTTCGACGTGCGGGACTGTGTGTTCGACCTGCGCGACTATCAGTCCATGTCCGCTGCTGCCCGCTGCGCGGCCAAGACCGGCGACGACGAGCGCGCGGTGGATCTGTTCAGCGCGGCGGAAGCGCTGTGGAACGGTCCGGCGCTGGTGGACGTGGAGGGCGGCATCCCGCTCGCCGCGGAGATCTCGCATCTGGACCACCTGCGTCTGGCCAACATCGAGCTGCGGGTGGAGGCGGAATTGCGGCTGGGCAGGCACCGCGAGGTGTGCCCCGATCTGGCGCGGCTGACCATGCAGCATCCGCTGCACGAGCGGCTGCAGGCGTACTACATGTTCGCCCTGTGCCGGTCGGGACAGCGCGCCCGCGCCTTGGCCTCCTATCAGCAGTTCAGCAGGTCCATGCAGGACGAGCTCGGGCTCGACCCGTGCCAGAAGCTGCGGAAGCTGCACCAGGACATCCTGGCCGCCTCCGACGACTCGGTGAGCGCGATGCTCAACAGCTGTCACGCCGGTTACCTGATCGGCTGGCACTCCCCCGAGCTCAGCGCCGCCGCCGAGCCCGCATGACGCGGCCGCGTCCGAGCCCGGCCACGCTCGATGACGCGGGGCCGGGCAACGGTCCGGTGCGCTCATTCCCGTCCGAGCAGTTCGTCCACCAACCCGGTGGTGTGCGTGGCGGCGCGCATGGCCGGGTGGTCGAGCACCTCGTAGAGGAAATCGCGGGTGGTCGCGACGTGGGCGCCCGAGATCCGGAATTCCGCCAGCGCCCTGCGCATCCTGGCCAGCGCCCGGTCGCGATCGGGTGCCCAAACCACCAATTTGGCCAGCAGCGAGTCATAGTTCGGAGGTATCGAATAGCCGGCGTGGGCATGGGTGTCGACACGGACGAACGGACCGCCCGGCGGGGTGAATTCCGTCAGGATGCCGGGAGCGGGCGCGAATTCGGCCGCAGGATTTTCGGCATTGATCCGGCATTCGATCGCCGCGCCACGCAGGACAATATCCTCCTGCGCGAGGCCGAGCGGTTCTCCCGCCGCGACGCGAATCTGCTCGGCGATGAGATCCATACCGGTGACCATTTCGGTCACCGGGTGTTCCACCTGAATTCGGCAGTTCACTTCCATGAAGTAGTAATCGCCGTCCCGATCGACCAGGAATTCCACGGTGCCCGCGCCGGTGTACCCGGCTTCGAGCACACCGTGCACGGCGGACTCGCCCATTCGCCGGGCCAGGCCGTCCGGTAACAGCGGCGCAGGCGATTCCTCGATCAGCTTCTGGTGCCTGCGCTGCACCGAGCAGTCGCGTTCACCCAGGTACACGCCGTTGCCGAAGGCGTCGCACAGCACCTGTATCTCGACGTGCCTGGCCGCGGCGAGGTACTTCTCCAGATACACTCGGCTGTCGCCGAACAGCATCCGCGCCGTCGCCCTCGTCTCCTGATATGCGCACGGGAACGCCGCGCTCTCGTGCACCACCCGCATGCCGCGCCCGCCTCCGCCCGCGGCCGCTTTGACGATCACCGGATAACCGATCGAATCCGCGAGCGCGTGCGCCTCGTCGAGTTCGAGCGGATCGAGGCTGCCCGGCAGAAGGGGCAGCCCGGCCTTCGCCATCAGCGTGCGCGCCGACTGCTTGTCGCCGAGCTGGGCCATCACGTCGGCGGGCGGCCCGATCAGCGTTCTGCCCGCCGCTCGGCACGCGTCGGCGAAATCCGGCGACTCGGAGAGGAATCCGTAGCCGGGATGGATCGCGTCCGCGCCGGTGAGCTCGGCGGCGGCCAGGATCGCCGCGGCGTTCAGATAACTGCGCTTGGCCGCGGACGGGCCGATCTGCACCGCCTCGTCGGCGAAACGCACCACCGCCGACTCGGCGTCGGCGACCGAGTGCACCGCCACGGTGCGCACGCCGAGTTCGCGGCAGGTGCGCGCGACGCGAAGCGCGATCTCGCCGCGATTGGCGATCAGGATTTTCTCGAACACGACGCCACTCCTACGCGACCGACCGGACCAGGACCTGCTGCCGCGCGCCGAAGCGCCGGAACCGGGCGCGGCGTTCGTCGGCCAGCTCGGCGCCGCCGCGACCGGCGAGTTCGCCGAGGGTCGCGGCCAAGGCGCGGCGCAGTCGGTCGGCCGCGGCCACGGGAGCCGCGCCCACATCGTCGTCCGGCTCGGGCAGCACCGCGTCCACCACCCCGAGACGCAACAGGTCCCAGGCGGTCAGCGACAGCGCGGCGGCGGCGTCGGGCGCGGCGGCGGGATCGTTCCACACGATCGCCGCGCAGCCCTCCGGGCTGATCACCGAGTACGTGCCGTTCGCGAACATCAGCACCCGGTTGGCCACACCGAGCGCCAGGGCTCCGCCGCTGCCGCCCTCGCCGATCACCACACTGACGACCGGCACCCGCAGGGCGGACATCAGCCGGATGTTCTCCGCGATGACGATCGCCTGCCCCTGCTCTTCGGCGGTCGCACCCGGATATGCGCCGGGCGTGTCGATCAAGGTGACGACGGGCAGCCCGAGCTTCTCGGCCAGCCGCATCAGCCGCGCCGCCTTGCGATACCCGGCCGGGGTCGGCATGCCGAAGTTGCGTTCCATCAGTTCCTTGGGATCGTGTCCCTTCTGGTGGCCGATCACCATGACCGGCCGCCCGCCGAGCCACGCCGTTCCGCCGACCACCGCGGCGCAATCGCCGGAGATCCGGTCGCCGCGCAGCTCGCGGAATTCGTCGAAGGCGAGGGCGAAGTAGTCCATCGCGGTGGGCCGCCGCGGTGATCGAGCCCGGCCTACTTGCGTCCAGGGATCGGTCACGGGGACGCGGGCCGGATCGGTGATCGTTCCCGCGTCGGCGGGGACGAAGGTGTCGGCGGGATCGACCGGACTTGCGGCCCGCAGCAGCGAGCCGAGCGCCTGGCGCAGACCCGCGCGCGGGACGATCAGGTCGATGAGCCCGCGTTCCAGCAGGAATTCGGCGGTCTGGAACTTCGGCGGCAGCTCCTGGCGGATGGTCTGCTCGATCACCCGCCGCCCGGCGAACCCGAGGCGCGCGCCCGGTTCGGCGATCAGCACGTCGGACAGGGTGGCGAAGGAAGCCGCGACACCGCCGTAGGTGGGGTCGGTGATCAGGGTGACGGTGAGGATGCCCGCGCGGTCGAGTTGTTCCAGCGCCGCACTGGTCTTGGCCATCTGCATCAGCGACAGCGGACCCTCCTGCATCCTGGCGCCGCCGGACGCGGTGACGATGATCAGCGGAAGACGCCGGGCCAGCGCGGTTTCGGCGGCCGCGGTGATCATCTCGCCGACGGCGGTGCCCAGGCTGCCGCCCAGGAAGCGGAAGTCCATGGCGGCGATCACCGCCGGCCTGCCCTCGATCGTGGCCACCGCGCACAGCACCGCGTCGTGCATGCCGGTATGAGCGCGGGCGGCGGCCAGCCGGTCGAGGTAGGGCTTGGTGTCGGTGAACGTCAGCGGGTCTTCGTCGGTGGCGGGGACCGGCAGCGGCTCGAAGCGGCCATGGTCGGCGAGCTGCTCGATGCGCTGGCGCGCCGTGATCGGCGTGTGCCTGCCGCATTCGCCGCAGACGCCGAGGTCGCGGGCGAACCGCTTGCCGTACAGCGGGATCAGGCATGCCGGGCAGAGCACCCAGTCCGCGGCGCCGTCTCGGCCGTGTGCTGACTTCATCACGCGTGTCTCCTGTGCTCGGGAACGGGTGATCGATCCGGGCGGCGCCGGCCGAATGATCACTGCGACAGCCTGCGCCGCACCGCTAGAGAACAGCTCGACTCCTTCGCTCGAGCGAGGTTCGAGGGCCGTCGCCGATGCTCGATCGCACCATCGAAGGGAGAACGCCATGAACCTCAACGCATCCGGTGGTCCACGATGAGCCGCCGCGTCGTCGTCACCGGGCTCGGCGTCCGCGCGCCCGGGGGGTCGGGCAAGGACGAGTTCTGGAAGCTGCTGTCGGAAGGCCGCACCGCGACGCGCCGGATCTCGTTCTTCGACGCCTCGCCGTACCGGTCCCAGGTGGCCGGCGAAGCGGACTTCGACCCGGTGCGGGAAGGGTTGTCCCCCCGAGAGATCCGGCGCATGGACCGTGCTGTGCAGTTCGCCGTGGTCTGCGCGCGGGAGGCGGTGGCCGACAGCGGGATCGACCTCGCCGCGGTCGATCCGCACCGGCTCGGTGTGAGCCTCGGCAGCGCGGTCGCCGCGGCCACCAGCCTGGAGCGTGAGTACCTGGTGCTGTCGGACTCCGGGAAGAACTGGCTGGTCGACGAGACGTATCTGTCCCCGCACATGTTCGACTACATGATTCCCAGCGTGATGCCCGCCGAAGTGGCTTGGAGCGTCGGCGCCGAAGGACCGGTGGCGATGGTCTCCAACGGCTGCACGTCGGGACTGGACTCGGTGGGCCACGCGGTGCAGCTGATCCGCGAGGGATCGGCCGACGTCATGGTGGCGGGGGCGTCGGACACGCCCATCACACCGATCGTGGTGGCCTGTTTCGACGCGATCAAAGCGACCACCCCGCGCAACGACGAGGCGGAGGTGGCCTCGCGGCCGTTCGACAACTCGCGCAACGGGTTCGTGCTCGCCGAGGGCGCGGCGATGTTCGTGCTGGAGGAGTACGAGAGCGCGCGCAGGCGCGGTGCGCACATCTACGCCGAGATCTCCGGGTACGCGACCCGGTGCAACGCCTATCACATGACGGGACTCAAAGCCGACGGCCGCGAGATGGCCGAGGCGATCCGGGTCGCGCTCGACGAATCCAGGATCGATCCCACCGCCGTGCACTACATCAACGCGCACGGCTCCGGCACCAGGCAGAACGACCGCCACGAAACCGCTGCGGTGAAGCGCAGCCTCGGCGCGCACGCCTACGCCACGCCGATGAGCTCGATCAAGTCGATGGTCGGGCATTCGCTCGGCGCGATCGGCTCGGTGGAGATCGCCGCCTCGCTGCTCGCGCTGGAATACCAGGTGGTGCCGCCGACGGCGAACCTGCACGAACCCGACCCCGAATGCGATCTGGACTACGTGCCGCTGGTCGCCCGCGACCACCGGATGGACACCGTGCTCACCGTGGGCAGCGGGTTCGGCGGCTTCCAGAGCGCGATGGTGCTGCGCAAAGCGGAAGCGGTGGCGGCATGATCCTCGTGACCGGAATGGGCGTGCTCGCGCCCAACGGCACCGGCGTGGAGCGTTTCTGGGACGCCGTGCTGGCCGGGCGCGGCGGGGTCGCGCCGCTCACCCGGTTCGACACCAGCCGCTCGGCGGCGCGCCTGGCCGGCCAGGTGGCCGATTTCGACGCCGGTGCCCACCTGCCGAGCCGGCTGCTGCCGCAGACGGACGTCTCGACCCGGATGGCGCTGGTCGCCGCGCAGTGGGCGCTGGACGACGCGAAGGTCGACACGGCGGCGATGACCGACTACGACATGGGCGTGGTCACCGGGAATGCTTCCGGTGGCTTCGAATTCACCCATCGGGAGTTCAACAAGCTGTGGTCGCTCGGCTCCGAGCACGTCAGCGTCTACGAGTCCTTCGCGTGGTTCTACGCGGTCAACACCGGCCAGATCTCCATCCGGCACGGCATGCGCGGACCGAGCAGCGCCTTGGTCGCCGAGCAGGCGGGTGGCCTGGACGCGATCGGTCACGCGCGGCGCACCGTGCGGCGCGGGACGCCGCTGGTGGTCACCGGCGGCGTCGATTCGGCGCTGGATCCGTGGGGGTGGGCCTCGCATCTGTCCAGCGGTGCGGTGAGCACCGCGACCGACCCCGAGCGCGCGTATCTGCCGTTCGACGCCCGCGCCGCCGGGTACGTGCCGGGCGAAGGCGGCGCGATGCTGGTGATCGAGGACGCCGCCGCCGCGCGGGCTCGTGGCGTGCCGAAGGTACACGGCGAGATCGCTGGGTACGCATCGACCTTCGACCCGCCGCCCGGTTCCGGCCGGCCCTCTGGCCTGCGCCGCGCCGCCGAGCTCGCGCTGGCGGACGCCGGGATGACGCCCGGCGACATCGACGTGGTGTTCGCCGACGCCTCCGGCATACCCGATCGCGATCGGGACGAGGCCGCCGCCATCGAGGCGGTGTTCGGGCCCGGCGGCGTTCCGGTCACCGCGTCGAAACCGCTGACCGGGCGCCTGTTCTCCGGTTCCGGCCCGCTCGACGTCGTCACCGCGCTGCTGGCGATGCGCGACTCGGTGCTCCCGCCGACCGCGCACACCACCACCCTCGCCGAGGACTGCCGGATCGATCTGGTTCTCGGCGCCCCGCGCTCCGCCACCGTCGGCGGCGCGCTCGTCCTTGCACGCGGGCGCTGGGGTTTCAACTCCGCGGTCGTCGTGCGCGCCGTATCCGATCGAGATCTGCCGAGGAGCGAATCATGACCATGACCATCACCGATTTACGCCGCATTCTGGTGGACTGCGCCGGCGGCGAAGACCTCGCCGAACTCGGCGGCGACATCGCGAGCGTGGAATTCGAGGAGCTGGGCTACGACTCGCTCGCGCTCATCGAGACCGCGGCGCGCATCCAGCGCGACTTCGGCGTGACAATCCCCGAGGAACAGCTCATCGAGGTCAAGACGCCACAAGAGCTGGTCGACATCGTGAACACCCAACTGCGCGGTGCGGCATGAGCGCGGAAGTGATGTCCCACTCCAGGGTGGTGCGGGCCGCCCCGGACGTCGTCTACGACCTGGTCGCCGACGTCACCAGGTGGCCGGTGATCTTCGAGCCGAGCGTGCTGGTGCGGCATCTGCACCGCGGGCCGGACGAGGAACGCTTCCGGCTGTGGGCGACCGTCGGCGGCGCGGTGCGGAACTGGACGTCGCGGCGGGTGCTGGACGCCGGACAGCGCCGCATCGCCTTCCAGCAGGAGCGCAGCCAGGCGCCGATCGCGTCGATGGGCGGCGGCTGGTCGTTCCGCGAGCTCGGCCCCGGCACGACGAAGGTGGTCTTGGACCACCACTTCACGGTGGTGGACGGGGCCGATGCCGCGCAGGTCGCCGCCGCGGTGGATCGCAACAGCGTGTCCGAGCTCGCGGCGCTGGCCCGTATCGCCGAACTCGGTCACCCGGCGCGCGAGGTGGTCCACACCTTCGAGGACACGGTGACGCTGGACTGCTCGGCCTCCGAGGCATACGACTTCGTCTACCACAGCGAACGCTGGCCCGAGCAGGTGCCGCACGTCGGCCGCGTAGAGCTCACCGAGGACGCCGACGGCGTGCAGCTGATGGAGATGGACACGGTGACGGCGGGCGGCCTCCCGCACACCACCAAATCGATCCGGGTATGCGTTGCGGGCGAACGGATCGACTACAAGCAGCTGGTGCCGCCCGCGATACTGTTCGGCCACAGCGGCGGGTGGGAGTTCGCCGACGGACCGGGCGGCGCGGTGGTGACCGCGCGGCACACGGTCGCGATCGATCCCCCGGCCGCGCGCGAGATCCTCGGTGCGAACACCGATCTCGCCGATGCCCGCGCGTACCTCACCGAGGCCCTTTCCAGCAACAGCCGCAACACGTTGCGGTGCGCGGAACGCCATGCCGCGTCGACGAAGTCGCCGACATGACCGCCACCGAGACGGCCGCGGCACCGCGCGTGCACGAGATCGCCGACGGCGTCTACGCCTACACCCACAGCCGCGGCGGCTGGTGCGTCAGCAACGCCGGTGTGCTGACCGGGCCGGACGGCGCGGTGGTGATCGACACGCTGGCGACGGAAGGGCGCACCCGGGCGCTCGTCGAGTTCGTCGACGGGCTGGGCGCCGGCCCGGCCCGCACCATCGTGAACACCCACCACCACGGCGACCACAACTTCGGCAACCACCTGTTCGGACCGGCGGCGGTCGTGGTCGGCCACGACCGGATCCGGCCGGAGATGATCGAGACCGGCCTGGCGCTGACGAAGCTGTGGCCGGACGTCGAATGGGGCGATGTGCGGGTCACGTTGCCCAGCATCACGTTCAGCTATCACCTCACCCTGCATCAAGGCCGGCGCCGGGTGGAACTGCTCCACTTCGGCACGGCCGCGCACACCACCAATGACGTGGTGGCGTGGCTGCCCGAGGAACGCGTTCTGTTCGCCGGGGATCTGGTGATGTCGGGCGCGGCGCCGTTCTGCCTGATGGGGTCGGTCAGCGGGGCGATCACCGCCGTCCGGCGGCTGGCCGCGCTGGGCGCGGAGACGGTCGTCGCCGGGCACGGCCCGGTCACCGGGCCGGAGATCTTCGACCAGACGCTGCGCTATCTGCGCTGGGTGCAGGACCTGGCGGTGGAGGGACGCGCGCTCGGGCTGACGCCGCTGGCGATCGCGCTGGAGGCCGACCACGGCGAGTTCGCCGACCTGGTGGATCAGGAGCGGCTGGTCGGCAATCTGTATCGCGCGGACGCGGAACTGTCCGGCGGCGAGCCCGGTGAGCCGCTGGATGTCCTGGCGATCTTCGACGAGATGGTGCTCTACAACGGCGGGCAGGTGCCGGCATGCCTGGCGTGAGCACCGAATCGGTGCGGGTGTGCGTGATCGGCGGCGGTCCGGCGGGGCTGATGACCGGTCTGCTGCTGGCGCGCTCCGGCGTACAGGTGCTCGTGCTGGAGAAGCATCCGGACTTCCTGCGGGATTTCCGGGGCGACACCGTGCACACCTCGACACTGCTCGCGATGAACGAACTCGGCCTGGCCGAAGAATTCCTCGCGCTGCCGCACGTCGAGCTGCCCCGGCTGCCGATGGCGACCGCCACCGGGCCGGTGGTGTTCGCCGATTTCAGCGCGCTGCCAGGCCCGTTCCCGTTCGTGGCCTTCATGCCGCAGTGGGACGTGCTGAACTTCCTCGCCGAGGCCGGTCGCCGCTATCCCGGTTTCCGGCTGGTGCAGGAAGCGGAGGTCACCGAGCTCATCCTGCGCGACGGCAAGGTGACGGGCGTACGCGCCGAGACCACCGACGGCCCGCTGGAGGTCGCCGCGGATCTGGTGATCGCGGCCGACGGGCGGCATTCGATCGTGCGCCGGTCGGGGCTGCTCGAGGTCGCCGCCGCCGCGGCGCCCATGGACGTGCTGTGGTTCCGGGTCGGCAAGCCGGAGGGCGAGCGCCTGCCCACGGTGCGCAGCGGGAAGGGCTTCTTCATCGTCTGTATCGATCGCGGCGACTATCTGCAAGTCGCCTACATGATCCCGAAGGGCGGTTTCGCGACGATCCGGGCGGCGGGGCCGGCGCGGTTCCGTGCGGATCTGGCGGCCATCTATCCCGTGCTCGCGCCACGGCTGGACGCGGAGATTTTGGACTGGGACGACGTGAAACCGCTCGACGTGCGGGTGGACCGGCTGCGCCGCTGGTACCGCCCCGGACTGGTGGCGATCGGGGACGCGGCGCACGCGATGTCCCCGGCGGGCGGAGTCGGCATCAATCTCGCGGTGCAAGATGCCATCGCGACCGCCCGGCTGCTGGCGCCTGTCCTCGCGGCGGGCGTGAACCCGTCAACGGCCCAGCTGCGCACCATTCAGCGCCGCCGTGAATTGCCCATGCGCGTCGTGCAATTCGCGCAGCTGCACTTGCTGGCCGACCTCTACCCCAGCGCGGGACGGCCAGGAACCGACAATCCGCTGCTGGTCCGGCTGCTGCGCCGTTTCCCGCGCCTGCCCCGGCTGGTGGCCCGGGTGATCGGCCTCGGCGTCCGGCCCGAGCCGGTGCCGCCCGCGACCGGAACCGTCACCGCACTGACGAGACTCAGGGAGAACTGATCGTGTCGACCTACTTGCTCATTCACGGCGCCTTCCACGGCGGTTGGGTCTGGCAGCGGGTGACTCCGCTGCTGGAGGACGCGGGGCATCGTGTCCTGGCCCCGTCGCTGGTCGGTTTGGGCGACCGCGCGGACCTGCTCACCGCGGATGTCGGCCTCGACACCCACGTCGAGGATCTGATCGACCTGGTCACCGCCGAAGATCTGACCGACATCGTCCTGGTGGGGCACAGTTACGCGGGCATCGTCGTCACCGCGCTGGCCGACGCCGTGCCCGACCGCATCGCCGAACTCGTCTACATCGACACCTTCGTGCCTCGCGACGGCGAGGCGGTGGCCGACATCATGCCGGGCATGGTCGAGGCCTTCGCCGCCGCGGCGGCCGCGACCGGTGACGGCTGGCTGGTGCCGCCGCAGACCGAGCCGGCCGGCGACGGCGGACTGTACGGCGTCACGGAGGAACCCGATCTCAGCTGGCTGGCGTCCATGCAGACGCCGCAGTCGCTGAAGACCTTCCAGCAGCCGATGGTTCTGACGAACCCCGAGGCGCTGGCGGCGATCCCGGCGCGGCACGTCCATTGCGGCGAAGGCGGCGACGACTTCAAAGCGATGCGCGCCGCCATGCCCCGCACCCTGCCACCCGCCGATCTGCCCGCCGATCGCCTGCACGTCCTCCCCACCGGGCACGACTGCATGATCACGATGCCTCGCGAACTGGCCGGATTCCTGCTCACCGTGGCGCCGCGCCCGGCATCCGCCCGCTGACCGCGGATCAGCTCACTCGCTCCCCTGCGTCGAAGGCGGCGCGCGCCGCGAGAACCTCGCCGAGATGCTCGGCGGACCAGGCCACGATGCTGCCGAACACCGGGGTGAGCGTTCTGGCCAGCGGGGTCGCCTCGTATTCGACGCGCGGCGGGACCTCGGGGTAATAGGTGCGCGCGACCAGGCCGTCGCGTTCGAGCTGACGCAGGCGCTGGGTGAGGACCTTCGGGGTCAGGCCGGGAATGCGCTGTTGCAGTTCGGTGAAGCGCAGCGTGCCGTCGTGGGTAAGCACCCACAGCACCTGGGTGGACCAGCGGCCGAACACCAGGTCGATGACGGGCGTGATCGGACAAGGATCGACGGGCTCCGGCACGGCTGGCATACGTCCTCCTGGTAAGTCACTTTCCCCTTGGTTACTACTATACTTTGGAAAGTAATGTGTTTCCAGGGGTCGCGAGTACGCGAAAACCGAAGGGAGCACAGTCATGACGACAACAGTGGACGGCCGCCTGGACCTGCCGCGCCGCTCCGGCGAGCGGCCGCGCACCCGGGAGCACAACCCACACCAGCAGCTCGACCAGATCGCGCCGCCCGAGCTGCAAGAGGAGCTGTGGTCGCGGATGACCACGCTCGACGGCGTCCTGCTCGGCCGCAGTGGCGTCTCCCTGCCCGACACCCGGGCGCTGCACCTGCGACCGGGGATCGCCCGAGGGCCGCGTGCGGCGTACCTCGCCGGCACGGAATTCGCCCACCTGCACGGGCACGGAGACGGCAGCCTGCACATGTGCCTGCCGGAAGACGTGGTGGCACACGCGGTTTCCCGAGGATGGGCGGAGGCGCATCCGATGGCGCGGCAGGGCTACCTGCCGGGGACGCTGGTGATGGTGTACGGGCCGCGCGATCACGCGGAGCTGGAGGTCGTCTGGCAGCTGGTGCGGATCAGTCACCGCTTCGCCGCCCGACCGGCTACAGCGTGATTAGAGCGGCGGCCGCCATCGTCGGTGTCATGAACGCATCCGATCTTGTCGGCACCTGGGAACTGGTGTCCTACTACGACATCGACGAGCAGGGCGTCACGAGCGAGGGACCACTTGGCGACGCCCCGCGCGGCCTGCTGATCTACGGCGCGCACGGCTACATGTCCGTGAGCATGATGCGCACGGACGCAGCCACGGGAGCCACCCCGTTCATGGGATACGCGGGCACCTGGCGGCGCACCGGCGCGGAGGTGGTGCACGCGATCAGCGTGTGCTCCAACCCGGCGTGGGCGCGGACGGAGCAGGTGCGGCAGATGTCGCTGAACGGTGACGTGCTGACGCTGATCGGCGCCGCACAGGTCGGCGGGCGGACACAACGCCGGGTGCTCACCTGGCGTCGCGGCCGCCCGCCGGAATCCGACCGTCATTCCGCGGTATACGAGAACAAGGGCTCGTCGAATTGAACCGGTTCGCCGTCTTCCTTCAGTATCCCGGTGATCACGCCGCCTGCCTGGGCGGTCACCGGAATCATCAGCTTCATCGCCTCAACGATGCCGACCTGCTGCCCGGCGCTCACCCGGTCGCCGACCGCCACGAACGGGTCAGCGCCCGGCTCGGGGCATCGATAGAACACGCCGACGCTGGGCGCGCGCACGACCGCGCCGAGCGCCTCCGGAGCGGCGACGGCTTCCACCCCGGCCACCGCGAGCGGGGCGGTCCCGACCGGGCTCGCTTCGGCCCACTCGGCCTCGACGGTCACCTCCCCCACCTGGAAACGCAGCGCGCTCGGCTGCCGCGGAAAACCCGCGAGCAACTGCAACGCGCCGGACTGGATCGCTTCCAGCACACGCAGATAGTCCTCGTGTCCGGTAGCGGGAGCGTTCTCCTCCACTGCGGTCATCGCCGTCACTCCTCGTCAGTAATTGCCCAGTCCGCCACAGACGTTCAACGCCTGCGCGGTGACGGCGCCCGCCCCGGGACCGATCAGATAGTCGACCATCGCCGCCACCTCGAACGGCTGCACATAGCGGCCGATGGGCACCCGCGCGCTGACCCGCGCGTGCACCTCGTCGGTGTCGACGCCCCACAGCCCGGAATACACCTCGCGCACCCGCTCGGCCATCGGCGTCTCCACGAAGCCGGGGCACACGGCGTTCACGGTGATCCCGGTCTTGGCCAGTTCGAGGCCGAGCGCCTTGGTGAAGCCGACCACGCCGTGCTTGGACGCGGAGTACGGAGCGCCGTGCACCACGCCCTGTTTGCCGCCGGTGGAGGCGATGTTGACGATGCGGCCGCTGCCGCGTTCGAGCATGCCGCCCGCGTTCAGCACCGCCTTCGTCATCAGGAACACGCTGTTGAGATTGGTGTTGATCACGTCGAACCACAGGTCGTCAGGCACCTGCGCGGTGACGCCGCCGCCGCTGCGGCCCGCGTTGTTGATCAGGATGTCGATCGGGCCGTAACGCCGCACACCGGCGTCGACGTACTCGCGCACCTGCGCGGCGTCGGCGACGTCGCAGACGGTGCCGTCCACCTCGTGGCCCTCGTCCTGCAGGCTCTTCACCGTGTCGGTCACCCGCTGTTGATCGCGAGCGCAGAGGAACACCGCGATGCCCTTGGCCGCAAGGCTTTTGGTGATCTCCAGGCCCATTCCGCTGGTCGCTCCCGTGACCAGCGCGACGCGCCGATTTTCCGCCATGACTCCTCCATCGGTCGAACTTCCGAACCCGCCGGGCTTCTCGACCACCAGGGTCGACCCGCGTCCTATAGATCCGGTCAACCGCGCCCGTGCCTCGGCTCAACCGAGGCTCTAGCGGCGTGCACCACGCTGGCGTGCAGCCGAGCCCCGCCGCGACCACAGGAGCAACCATGACCACCGTCGCCAGCCGCACCGAGTTGTACGCCGAGGTCCAGCAGTTCTACGCCGAGCAGATGCAGCGGCTGGACAACCGCGACATCCCCGGCTACGCCGCCACCTTCACCGAGGACGCGGAATTCGAGCACACGCCGGGCATTCCGCCCGCCCGGACCAGGGCGGGGATCATCGCCGACCTGGTCGAGTTCCACAAGCGCTTCGACACCGACCCGATGCAGCGCAGGCATTGGTTCAACATGATCAACCTGCAACCGCAGGACAACGGCACCATCGTGTCCACCGCCTACTGCCTGGTGGTGAAGATCCGCCCGAACAGCAAGCCGGAGATCGCGCCGAGCTGCGTCGTGCACGACGTGCTCGTCCGCACCGACGGCGGGTTGCTGACCCGGTCGCGGCGCGTCGTCCACGACTGATCCGACCACCCTTCGAGGAGAACCCGTGAACTCCGTTCAGCCCGCCTTGCTCACACTCGCCGCCGACGCTCAAGACCTGCTGTTCCGCGAGGCCCGCACGGCGAACGCGTTCACCGACGAGCCGGTCACCGACGAGCAGATCCGCGAGATCTACGAACTGGTGAAATACGGACCCACGTCGATGAACCAGCAGCCGCTGCGGATCGTCCTGGTACGCAGTCCCGAGGCGCGGGCACGGCTGGTCGGCCACATGATCGACAACAACAAGCCGAAGACGGCCGCCGCGCCGCTGTCGGCGATCCTGGCCGCCGACCTGAATTTCCACCAGCACCTGCCCAAGGTGTTCCCGCACGCGCCGGAGGCCAAGGACTACTTCGCCGACCCCGGCTATCGCGCCGAGTCCGCGCGCTTCAACGCGTCGATCCAGATCGGCTACTTCATCCTCGGCGTCCGCGCCGCCGGGCTGGCGGCGGGGCCGATGAACGGCTTCGACAGCGCGGGTCTGGACGCGGATTTCTTCCCCGGCGGGGAACACACCGGCCTCGTCGTGGTCAACATCGGCAAACCCGGTCCGAACGCCTGGTTCCCGCGTTCGCCGCGACTCGAGTACGCGGAGGTCGTCAGCACGGTGTGATCCGGGCGAGCGCTGCCCGGCCGCACAGCGCACTCCCAGCTTTGCCCCAGCTTGCGGGCAGCCCGCCTTCCTAGCCTTCGAGCAGAGGTTGACGAAAGGAAGGCGAAATCATGGCGCTGATCACGAGCGTCCCGCCGGGCGTCGAGGCCGACGAGCGACTCGTCGGCGCCCATCGCGCCCCGGCCGGACGGTCCTGGGCGGATCGCGTGTTCTTCGGGCCCGCGACGCAACCGCGGTGGGCGCGCCCGGCGCTGCTCGCGCTGCTCGTCGCGACCGCGGTGCTGTATCTGTGGAATCTGACGGTGTCCGGTTGGGCGAACGAGTATTACGCCGCGGCGGCGCAGGCGGGCACGCAGAGCTGGAAGGCGCTGCTGTTCGGCGCGCACGACGCGGGCAACGCGATCACAGTGGACAAGCCGCCCGCGGCGCTGTGGGTGATGGGGCTGTCGGGGCGGCTGCTCGGGTTCGGCTCGTGGTCGCTGCTGGCGCCGCAGGCGTTGATGGGCGTGGGCTCGGTGGCGCTGCTGTATGCCGCGGTGCGGCGGTGGAGTGGGCCCGGCGCGGGCCTGCTCGCGGGTGCGGCGTTGGCGGCGACGCCGGTCGCCGCGTTGATGTTCCGCTTCGACAACCCGGACGCGCTGCTGACCCTGCTGCTGATCGCGGCGGCCTACTGCACGGTGCGGGCGATCGACTCGGACGCCCCGCGCTGGCGTTCGGCGAGTACCGGCTGGCTCGCGCTGGCCGGTGCCGCCATCGGGTTCGCGTTCCTGACCAAGATGATGCAAGCGTTCCTGGTGCTGCCAGCGCTGGGCTTGGTGTTCCTGGTCGCGGGGGCGGGCGGATTCTGGTCGCGCGTCGGCAAATTGATCACCGCGTGCGCGGCCATGGTGGTCGCGGGCGGCTGGTACGTGCTGCTGGTCGAGTTGTGGCCCGCTGATTCGCGCCCGTACATCGGCGGATCGACCGATAACAGCCTGTGGGAACTGGCGCTCGGTTACAACGGCATGGGCCGGTTGCTCGGCGGCAGCGGCAATCCGAGCGGCGGCGGCTCGGGCGGCCCGGGCGGTGGCGGCATGGGCGGGGCGTTCGGCGGCGAGACCGGACTGGCCCGGCTGTTCAGCGGCACCATGGCGACCGAGATCTCCTGGCTGCTTCCGGTCGCGCTGATCGGCTTGGTCGCCGGGCTCTGGCTGAGCGGCCGCGCACCGCGCACCGATCGGCTGCGGGCGGCGATGGTCCTGTGGGGCGGCTGGCTGGTCGGCACCGGCCTGGTCTTCAGCTACATGAGCGGCATCATCCACCCGTACTACACGGTGGCTCTCGCGCCCGGCGTAGCCGGTGTCGCCGCGATCGCGGTGACGCAGCTGTGGCGGCGGCGCGGACACGTGGCGGCCAGGATCACTTTGGCCCTGCTGTCGGCGGTCACCGGCGCCTGGGCCTTCGTGCTGCTGAACCGCACGCCGGACTGGCTGCCGTGGCTGCGCTGGACGGTGGTGGCCGTGACGGCGATCGCCGCGGTGGCGCTGCTGCTCGGCGCGCACCGATCGCGCCGGATCGCCGTCGTGATCGCGGCCACGGCGTTGCTCGCCGGATTCGCCGGATCGACGGCCTACGCGATCGAGACGGTCACGCACGCGCACAGCGGCGGCATCCCCACCTCCGGACCCGCGCAGACGGGGTCGATGGGCGGGCCTGGTGCACCCGGCCGGGGCGCGGGAGCCGACGACGGCCGCGCCCAGGCCGCAGACGGAGCGTCCGGGACCGGTCGGCCGACCGGAGACTCGGCCGGCACCGGCCAAGCAACCGGCGACGCGGCCCCCACCGACACCGGCCAAGCAACCGGCGACGCGGCCCCCACCGGCCAGCCGACCGGCGACGCGGCTCTCGCCGACGGCGGCCTGCCGACCGGCGATGGGGCTCCCGCGAGCGGTCCCGGCGGCGGCGGACCTGGTGGCAGCGCCGACAACGCCGAGTTGGACGCCCTGCTGGCCGACACCGACAACCGGTGGTCGGCGGCGAGCATCGGCTCGGGCACCGCCTCCAGCCTGGAACTGCGCACCGGCACGTCGGTGATCGCGATCGGCGGCTTCAGCGGTGGCGACGACGCGCCGACGCTGGCCCAGTTCCAGCAGTACGTGGCGAACGGCGAGGTGCACTACTTCATCGCGCAGGGGCAGGGCATGCGGCCCGGCTCCAGTGGCGAGAAGTCGGCCGCGGACCAGATCACCGAGTGGGTGAAGGCGCACTACACCGCGAAGACAGTCGGCGGCGTCACGGTCTACGACCTGACCGCACCGACCAGCTGACGATTCCGGTCCGCGATATCGCCGCGTCCCACGACGCGGCGATATCGCGTTCCGCGGGTTCGAGGGCCGCGCGGCATCACTGTCCACGACCGCCCGGCAAGGCCAGCCGGGCGTTGCCCACGCACGTCTGCGGTGATCCCCGTTCACAGGAAACGTCCAGCTTGCTCGCAGGTTGCTCAGCGCTTGCGGCGCAACCATGGGTGCATGACCGGCACCGAACCCGAAGCCCGCGTCCTCATCGTGGACGACGAACCGATGATCATCGAACTGCTCGCCGTGAGCCTGCGGTTCCAGGGCTTCGAGGTGGCCACCGCGCTCAGCGGCACGCAGGCGCTGGACCGGGTGCGCACCTTCCGGCCGGACGCGCTCATCCTCGACGTGATGATGCCGGGCATGGACGGGTTCGGGATGCTGCGGCGGCTGCGCGCCGACGGGGTGAGCGCCCCCGTGCTGTTCCTGACCGCACGCGACGACGTCGACGACAAGCTCACCGGCCTCACCCTCGGCGCGGACGACTACGTGACCAAGCCGTTCAGCCTGGAGGAGGTCATCGCGCGTCTGCGAGTCATCTTGCGCCGCAGCGGAATACAGTCCGTCCAGGAGAGCGCCAACCGGATCGCGGTCGGCGACCTGGTGCTCGACGACGACAGCCACGAGGTGTGGAAGGCGGGCGCGCCGGTGTCGCTGTCGCCGACCGAGTTCACGCTGCTGCGGTACTTCATGGTCAACGCGGGCAAGGTGCTGAGCAAGCCGAAGATCCTCGACCACGTCTGGCGCTACGACTTCGGCGGCGACGCGGGTGTGGTCGAGTCGTACGTGTCCTACCTGCGGCGCAAGATCGACACCACCGAACCGAAGCTGCTGCACACGCTGCGCGGGGTGGGCTACGTGCTGCGTGAACCCCAGGCGAGCCGGACGTGAGCGCACGGGAGGAACTCGCGCGGCGGGTCTCGGCGGTCCCGCTGCGAATCGGGCTGGTGATCGTGCTGCTGCTGCTGACGGCGGCGGCGTTGTTCGCCTCGGGCGCGGCGGTGACCTCGGCGCTGAGCCGGTCGCTCACCCAGCGCACCGACGAGCAGCTCTACGACGCGGCGCGGTCCTGGGCGCAGCCGCGCCCGATGCGGCAGGTCACCACGAACGACGGTCGCACTCAATGGATTCCGGCCGACCTCCCGGCCGTGCCGGTGCAGCCGAGGTCGGCGGGCGAGCAGCCGCGCCGCTTCTTCGAACTGCGCACGGGAGCCGACGGGCAGGTGTACCAAGAGCTACCGGGCGCCAACAACGCCGCGGGCACCCCTGAACTCGACGGCGCGAACACCCGCACGCCGCGGACGGTGGATTCCGCCGACGGTTCCTCGGTGCGCTGGCGTGTCCTGACCACCACCAACCAGTACGGTTCCACCACCATCGGCCTGCCGCTGACCGACAACCAGGAGACGGTCTCGCGGCTGATCTTCTTCGAGATCGGCACGGGAGCCGCGGCGCTGCTGGCCCTCGGCGCCGTCGGCTACCTGGTCATCCGGCGCAGCCTGCGGCCGCTGCGCGAGGTGGAGCAGACAGCGGCGGCCATCGCGGGCGGCGACCTGCACCGGCGCGTGCCGGTGCGCGGCGTCGACACCGAGGTCGATCATCTGGCGCGGTCGTTGAACGAGATGCTGGCGCAGATCCAGCACGGCGTGGCCGCGACCGAGGCCTCGGAGGAGGCGGCCCGCCGATCGGAGGCGCGGATGCGCCGCTTCGTCGCGGACGCCAGCCACGAACTGCGCACGCCGCTGACCACGATCCGCGGTTTCGCCGAGCTGTACCGCCAGGGCGCGAGCAGCGACGCGGGGATGGTGGTCGGCCGGATCGAGGCCGAGGCCGAGCGAATGGGACTGCTGGTCGAAGACCTGCTGTTGCTGGCGCGGCTGGACGAGAAACGGCCGCTGGAGCGCAAACCCGTCGACCTGCTCGCGCTCGCCGGTGACGCCGTGCACAACGCCAGGGCCATCGCCGCCCGCCAGAAACCCTCCCCCGACGCGCCGGATCGTCCGATCACGCTGGCGCTCGGCGACGGCGAGGGGACCATGGACGTCGTCGGCGACGAGGCCCGCCTGCGCCAAGTACTGAACAACCTGATCGGCAACGCACTCACCCACACTCCGCGGGAAACACCGATCACGGTGCGGCTCACCCCAGCGCCCGATCGCGTCCGCATCGACGTGATCGATGCGGGCCCCGGCCTGTCCCCCGACGCCGCGGCCCGGGTGTTCGAACGCTTCTACCGCGCCGACGCCTCACGCACCCGCGCCAGCGGCGGCACCGGCCTCGGCCTGTCCATCGTCCAAGCCTTGGTGACCGCCCACGGCGGACGGGTGTCGGTCGACAGCGAACCGGGATGCGGGGCGACCTTCACCGTGGTGCTGCCTCGGGAGCCCGTCGACACCGCCGGCGCGGTGCCGGCGCGGTAGGCGAGCTTCCGCGCCGAAGCCCGCCGCCGAGCCCGTGCTCGCCAGGTGTCGCCGTCGAGGACCGGTCGGCTTCCCTGTCGGCCCACAGGCCAGCCGGCGTGGTCCATCGGTACCACCGGAACGCGCAGGTCCACCGCAGAAAGGCGCCGGTCCGCCCGGGTCCACCGCGGAAGGAGCCGGTCCACCACAGGAACGCGCAGGCCCGCCGCAGAACGACCCGGCCCACCGGGACCCGCCGACGATCGTACGGCTCGGATCGGCGACCGCGATCGCATCGCGACCTGCGATGTAGTCGAATCGGCCTGGATCACCGACCCCTCGGCACCGCGCGCGTAGCGAGGTGGGTCGCGGGTGGTCTCGGCACACGGGTCGGCTCGTCACGAACCTCCGCACGCGAACCGCTCAGCGGGAGGCGGGCCGGAAGATGTCGTCGAGGGGAGGGCCGGAGGTAGGGGTAGCGCCTTCTTCGGCGTACCACTCCCACCGCATGACCCGGGCCAGCACCGAGGTCGGCATGCGCAGCAGCACCTTGGCGATGGCCGCGAAGCGGCTGGAGCCCTCGATGACCGACCGGTGGGCGGCCAGGGCGGTCTTGCGGCGGGCGGCGTGGGCGGAGACGTCGATGCGATGGGTGATCGCCGCACGCGGACTGTAGAGCGAGTCCAGAACCGATGAGTCGTAGCGGAAAGGAAAGCCCAGCCGTGTCAGTGAACGGACGAGGCGGGTGTAGCCATCGCGGGGCAGTGTGGCGTCCAGAACCCGCGCCACCCCGGCCAGTTCGGCCGCGCGCTTGCCCACCTGGTGCACGCGGACGTGGTCGCGATGCCCGTACCCGCCGTTGGCGTCGTAGCTGAGCAGGATCTCCGCGTTCTCCTCGCGCAGGATCGCGGCCAGCCGCCGCGCCGCGTCCTCGGGGTCGGCGCGGGCGAAACGCGTCCGGTCCGGCGGGTCGGCGTACAGCACCGCGCCGTGCCCGCTGTCGGCGTAGCCGAGGTGGGCCACTCGGTGCACGCCGAGGGCGGCGGCGCTGGCCTCCAGCTCATCGAGCCGCAGCGCCTTCCGGCCGTCCAGATCGGCCATGTGGCCGTCGGTGGCCACCACGATGACGGTGCGGTGCCCGGCGGCGGACAGCTCGGCCAGCGTCCCCCCGGTCAGCAGCGTCTCGTCGTCGGGGTGCGCGTGGAATGCCACAACGGTCGCCATCGCAACAGTGTGCCAAAGACATTCACACGAGGTCCCTTGCCAGCCTGGTCGCGCCGACCAGCATGTACCCGCCGGTCAGAGCGACCAGCGCGACCGCGGTGGGCCGGGGGACGTCGCCGCGCACGAGGCGCACCCCGCCGTGCGTCGTGTCGAGGATGTCCACCAGCAACGCCAGGCGCTGCCAGCGCGGCAGCTCCTCGGCGGGCGCGGTCAGATATCCGAGGCCGAGCGCGATCGCCCGCGCGCCGAAGATCCGGGTCATGTAGTCGAGTTCGGGCGTCGGCCGCACGCCCAGCGCCCTGCTCAGCGTCCGCGGAGCCACGAGCGCGGCCGAGCCGAGCGCGACCCGTCCGAGCGCAAGGCCGCGCAGCGCACCGGCCAGCGCCGAGCGGTGTTGCCGCATGCTGTTCGTCACCATGGTCCCGAGCCTGGCCCACAACGCCGATCAGGTCGATTACCCGCGAGGTAATCGACCTGATCGGCGGCGAGTCGACGGACTCAGGGCAGCGGGATCCACTGGTTGAAGAACCAGAATCCGTGCGGGCTCGGCTGCGGGTCCTGGTGGTGCTGTTCGGGAACCGGGCCGCGGCCGCGGTCACGGTCGTCGTGACCGGGATCCGCGCTCGCGACGCCCGCGCCGACGCCGACCGCCGCCAGAGCGATGCCTCCGACCGCCGCGGCCTTCGCCACCTTGGACTTCAACGCCTTCATACTCGTTCTCCTAGGTCCGGGCCCCTCGGGCCGCCGGCCGGACTTCGACCGTGAGAACGATCCTCGGCGCGGGATCTCGAGAGATCCCGGTAGTGCGCTGAGAAGTAGCTGACAACCGGGGCCGGTATCTCGAGCCAACGCACAGGCTCGGCAGAGCCGCCGGGGCGGATCCGGACGCGATGATGAATCCGAACACCGACCCGGCCGTCGGCGCGCTCGCCACGGCCTACTCTGAGGTCTTCGGCCAGCCATCCAAGGAGAGGACACCCGTGAAACTTCTCGTCACCGGCGGCGCCGGCTACATCGGCAGCGTCGTCGCGCACCAGCTCGTCGAAGCAGGCCATGAAGTGGAGATACTCGACGACCTGTCCACCGGCTTCGCGTCGAACCTCCCGCCGCGCGCGACGTTCCACGAGCTGTCGATCCACCGCGTCGCCGACGTGCTCACCCCGGCGGCAGGCTTCGACGGCGTGCTGCACTTCGCCGCCAAGATCGAAGTCGCCGAATCGGTCGCCAACCCCGAGAAGTACTGGTGGAACAACATCGAAGGCTCGCTCGCGCTGTTGCGCGCCGTTCGCTCCGCCGGCACCCCGCGCCTGATCTTCTCCAGCACCGGGTCGATGTACACCGGCGACGGCAGCACACCTTTCGACGAGAACGCCGAAGTGCGTCCGGCCAATCCCTACGCGGCGACCAAGGCGACGGTGGACATGATGATCGCGGGCGAATGCGGCGCGAGCGAGCTCGGCGCGGCGTCGCTGCGTTACTTCAACGCCTCCGGCGCCGTCGTCACCGGGGACGCGCGGCTGGGCGAGCGGCACGAGCCGGAATCGCACCTGATCCCGATCCTGCTGCAAACCGCTGCGGGACAACGTGATTCGTTCACTCTTTACGGGACCGACTACCCGACGCCGGACGGCACCTGCATCCGTGACTACGTGCACGTGGCCGATCTGGCCGCCGCGCATCTGCTGGCGCTGGAGGCCATCCGCCCCGGCGAGTACGAGGTGTACAACCTCGGCAACGGCAGCGGGTACTCCAACCGGCAGGTGCTCGACACCGTGCGCGAAGTCACCGGGCGCGATTTCCCGGTGCACTACGGCCCGCGCAGGCCGGGTGACCCGGCCGTCTGCGTGGCCGCGAGCGGCAAGGCGGGCGCCCGGCTCGGGTGGAAGCCACAGCGTCCCGACCTCGCCGACATCGTCGCCGACGCATGGGACTTCCACCGGTCGGGCTACGGCGGCTGATCGATCGGGAGGACGATCCGGCGAAGCTCCGTAATTCCCGGGCAACCTCCGCCGGCGAGCCCGGGAAGCACGGGTCGCTCAGAGAATGAGCAGAATCAGCGCCTTCTGCAGAGTGTCCACGATGCGGCCGATGGTGATCGCGATTTCGACGGTGCCCATGACAGGCCCCTTTCCTCCGATGCGGCAAATCCTCGACATCTCAATTCAAACCCGCGCGAACGGTATTCGCCAAGCTCACGCCGCCACACGTGTGGTCCAGGAGGGTTGATCCGCGCGGCCGTGCTCTTCGAATCATCTGTGTCGCGGCGCCTGCCGCGACCGTGGGGCCGATCATCGCCGCGCGCACGCCTTTCGATCCACCGTCAGGAGCACCTGTGACGTCCTCGCAACCGTTGGCCCGGAAACCCTCGCACGACTGCGCTCGGCATGCGGCGAGCACGGTCGGGCAAGCCACGGCGATCCTCGGCATGCTCCATCTCGTTCCCGCCGATCACGCCGCCGTTTACGCCGGGCTCGCGGCACTCGCCGAGGACGACACGTGCGAGCCGGACTGCGATCTCACCCGCGCTCTGCGCGCCGTGGTCGTCCATCTCGGGACGACAGCCGAGCTGACACACCGGCACAGTGTGACAGCGCTCGCGGACGAACTCGCCGAGCTCATCGGCATCGTCGAGGATTGCGGCCGGAGCACGGCCCGATCGTTCGCGGCGCCGTTGGATTCCGTTGGCGCGCAACGCTACCGCGCCGAGATCCTGCGACTCGCCCGCGATGCCGACGACGCGTTCCGCCGCTTGTTCGCACGGTGGTACTTCGACACCGACGATCCGGCGGCGGTGGCCGGGATGCGCGACATGGGCGACGAACTGGAGAACGTGGTGCGAGCCTTCGAGTCGGTCGCCGACGCCGTGCGGCGACCGAGCGCGCCGCGAAGGTGATCCGGGGCCGTCACATCCCGGCGACGTCGATGATCGGCGCCGGATAGTCCGCCGGATCGACCTGTTCGCGCCACGGCCGGTGGACGCGCGCCCCGGGCAGATGCGCCAGCTCGGGGATCCAGCGCCGGACGTACGCGCCGTCCGGGTCGTAGCGCTGCGCCTGGCGCAGCGGATTGAGCACCCGGTTCGGCCTGGTGTCGGTGCCCGTGCCCGCGACCCACTGCCAGTTGAGCTGATTGTTCGCCAGATCGCCGTCCACCAGCCAGCGCAGGAAGTGCTGCGCGCCCACTCGCCAGTCGATCCGCAGCGACTTGGTCAGGAAGCTGGCCGTGATCAGGCGGGCCCGGTTGTGCATCCAGCCCTCCGCGCGCAGCTGCCGCATCCCCGCGTCCACGACCGGGTGCCCGGTGTGTCCCTCCCGCCAGGCGTCGACGGCCTGCTGGTCGTCGCGCCAGCGGATCGAGCGGGGGCGATAGTCCGACCAGGCCGCGGACGGGCGAGCGGCCAGCAACTGATGGTGGAAGTCGCGCCAGGCCAGCTGCCGGGCGAACGCGTGCCCGCCCTCGGTGGCCATGTCGACCCGGTGCGCCAGCTCCACCGGGGACACGCAACCGAAATGCAGATACGGCGACAGCCGCGAGGTGGCGTCGGCGGCGAGGTCGTCGTTGTCGCGCGCGTAGTGCTCGACCGGCCCGGACAGCCAGTCCCGCACGATCTTGCGGCCCGTCGTCTCACCGCCCACGGCCAGTCGAGGCGACGTCGGGCCCGCGCACAGTTCGGCCGCGTCCGGCAGCGGCAGGCCGGCCACCGGCGGCACCGTGAGGCGGCGCGGCCTACCGAGCGGCTCGCGCCGCGGCGCGTCGGACCAGCGCCGGAAATACGGGCCGAAGACCGCGAAGTGATCGCGCCCGGTGGCGGGCAGCAGGGTCGCCGGATCGGCGACGGTGACGGTGGCGGGATGGGTGTGCAGCAGGCAGCCGCGGCGGGAGAGAAGCTCACGCAGCGCGCGTTCGCGCCTGCGGC
The DNA here is from genome assembly GCF_053586955.1 of Nocardia sp. NPDC003726. Classification (NCBI taxonomy): domain Bacteria; kingdom Bacillati; phylum Actinomycetota; class Actinomycetes; order Mycobacteriales; family Nocardiaceae; genus Nocardia; species Nocardia sp. NPDC003726. The sequence goes on from NZ_JBSFNF010000007.1 coordinate 265,373, forward strand.
TGTAACCGCTGACGTCGGCGGCGACGTGCACGCTCTCGGCGCGCACCTGCGCCACCAGGCGATCGACCTCGGCGGCCACGTCGCCGCGGCGCAGGACCAGGGCGCCGCCGACGGCGCGCAATTCGTCGTCCAGTTCGGCGAGGGCGGCGGCGAGGAACCGGGCGCGGTTCGGCGCGGCGAAGCGGCCGGAGAGGATGGCGTCGTCGAGGACGAACAGCGGCACCACCGCGGCGCCCGCCCGGTGCGCGGCGGTCAGCACGGGATTGTCCCGCACCCGTAGATCGCGGGTGAACAACGCGATCGTGACGGTCATCGCGCACGCTTCCGCAGCACGGCCCGGATGGTCATCAGCAAGTCCTTTCGCCGGAACGTGCTCGGCGCCCGTGAGGGCCGCGCCGCGGCGGCATCGGGCGGCTCAGCCCTACCGTCTGCGACGCGTCCCTCGCGAGCGCCGAGCACGCCGGATCAGCTCGCGCAGAGCGGGACGATGCGCGACTCACCGCCCGTGGTCGGGGAGGTCAGATACAGGCACGGGTTCTGTCCTGCCGCGACGATCGCGGCGCGCACCTGCTGCCATGCGTCCGCGTCGAGCGACGCGGCGCGCGCGAGAACGAATCCGGATATCCGGCTCGGGTCGGTGACCACCGCCCACGAATAGTCCGGGCCGAGCGCGGTGACGATGTAGTTCGTCGGCCCGTCCAGGCGGTCCTGGGTCGGCACGCCGGGGAAGCTGACGTGCAATTGCGCCCCGGTCTCCCGGTCGTTGACCACCGCGGTGCCGGTGATCTCGTTCCGCGTGTTCGACCAGGTGGTGCAGGTGTTGCGCACCGCGATGTTGCCCTGCGGATCGAGCGCGTAGTTCGCCTGCGTGTCGCGCGCGCAGGCGAGATTGAAGTACTGCGGGACGGCGGCGAGCTGACGCCACGTGCCCAGGTACCGGTCCAGTTCCAGGCGCGGCACCGGCGCGGGCCCGGCGACCGCGCCCGGTTCACCGGAGGCGCCGCCCGCGGCCAGCGCCGTGACGGACAGCGCCGACACCACCCCGACGAGCAGGCGGGTCGACGTACGCAGCAGGTTGCGACGGTGCACGCTGACTCCTCGTAATCGGCGACGCTGACCACACTAGCATAAACGATGCATAATTGATGCATCCAGTCCTTCTGGAGGAACGATGACGCCGACAGCAGCGCCCCGTCTCGCGGGCACGGCCGGGCTCGGACGCCCGCGCCGCTGCGCCACGCCGCAGGCCGACAACCTCGGCGCACCGCAGCCACCCCGTCGGCCATCCACCGTTCTCCGGCGGCGCCGCGTCGGCGCGAGGACCGTTCTCCACCGAAAGTCGCCGGTCCTAGTCGCTGCGATGCTCGGATGCCGTCGCACCGGGGACGCCGCCGCACTCCACTGCCGTGAACCGCGGTGGCCGCCGCGCATTCGCGCGCAACGGCTCGCCGCGCGAGCGAGGGTGACGTGACGCCGCCGCGCGGGCCCACCGACCGGCCGGGTGGAACGGATCTCGTCGGCGGCGGGCAGAATGGGGCGATGCCCGCCGGTCCCGTCCCCGTGTCCGACGCGGCCGGATACACGGTGCGCGCGGTCGCCGAACGTCTCGGCATCCCGACCGCGACGCTGCGCAGCTGGAACCGCCGCTACGACATCGGCCCGCCGCAGCATCGCCCTGGGAAACACCGCTTGTACACCGAGGCCGACATCGCCATGCTCGAGCGGATGCTCACGCTGATCCGCACGGGCGCGAGCCCGGCGGGAGCGGCCGCCGCGGTGCGCGGGCCCGCACCCGCTCTCGGCCGCCGCGAAGCGCTGCTGGAGGCGGCCTTCGCGTTGGACACCACCGCGGTATCCGACCGGATCGAAGCGCACGTCCGCGCGTTCGGCGTGGTGGACACCTGGAATCTGTTGTGCCGTCCCGCTTTCGCCGACATCGTCGAGCGCCAGCTCAGCGGTGAGGGCTGCATCGATGTGGAGCACTTGCTGTCCTGGTGCGTGATCTCGGTGCTGCAGCGGACGAATCCGCCGTCGGCGCCCGCCGGGACTACGCCGGTGGTGCTCGCCTGCACCAGCGGAGAAACGCATTCGCTTCCGCTGGAGGTGCTGCGCGCCGCCCTCGCCGAACGCGGTGTGGGGGCGCGGATGCTCGGCGCCGACGTGCCCGCCGCCGCGCTCGCCGACACCCTGGCCCGATTCGACCGCCCCGCCGCCGTGCTGCTGTGGTCGCAGCAGGAGTCCACCGCGCTGACCTCCGCGGTGCGCGCCTGCCTCGGCGCGGGCGCACGCGTCCTGGTCGGCGGCCCCGGATGGGAGGCGGTCTTCCTCCCGGACGGCGTGGAACGCGTCGACAGTCTCCTCGACGCCGCGGATCTGCTCGCTGTGCGCGCGTCCGACGGATGACGCCGGGCCGAACGACCGCCGGACGTCTCGCTGCGACATCGTCGTCGCAAGTCGGCTCGATGGCCCATGCCCCAGCAACTCACGCGGACACAGCCGAATCCCGCCGATAGTTTCCGCCGGCTGTCCGGCTACGCCCGGCCGAATCCAGAGCGCCCCTTCGTCCAGCGCATCCGGCTTCCACCCCTGATCATCGCCGTGGTCAGTCCGCAGTCCTGCCGAGCAGATGCCGCAACGCCGGTTCCAAGGAAGGGGTACGGAACCGGTGACCGGCTGCGGTCAGCCGCGCGGGCACGACGCGCTGACAGGCGGACGCCACCTCCCGGTTGCCCTCCCGGCCCAGCAACAGCGCCGGACCGAAACCTGGAACCGGGAACAGCGCGGGCCTGCGCAGCACGCCCGCGAGGATCTCGGCGTATTCCGCGTTCCGGACAGGTTGCGGCGCAACGGCATTGACCGCGCCCGACAATCCGGTGTCCCAGAGCGCCCGATGGTAGACGTCGATCAGGTCATCGATCCCGATCCACGACAGCCACTGCCGACCGCTACCGATGCGCCCGCCGAGCCCGGCCGCGAACAACGGCCGCAACAACCGCAGCGTGCCCCCACGCGGGGACTGCACGATCCCGGTACGCACACGCACCACCCGCACCCCCGCTTCCGCCGCCGGCGCCGTCGCCGCCTCCCACCCGTCGACCACGTCGGCGAGGAAGCCCGCACCGCGCGCCGACTGCTCGGTCAGCGCCTCGTCGCCCCGGTCGGCGCCGTAGTAGCCGATCGCGGAGGCACTCACGAACACCGGCACCCCCGCCGCGGCCGCTACCTCGGCGAGGCCGCGGGTTGGGCCGATCCGGCTGTCGGCGACGGCACGCTTGTGCCCCTCGGTGAACCGGCCGGCGATGGAGGCTCCGGCCAGATGCACCACCGCGTCCACCCCGTCGAGCAGGTCCGGCGCGGGATCGGCCGTGTCCCAGCGCCTTTCGTTCCCGGCGCGGGGCGGGTGCCGGACCAGCCGCAGCACGCGGTGCCCTCCGGTGGACAGGAACGCGGCCAGCGCCGAACCGACCATGCCGGACGCTCCGGTCACCGCGATGGTCTTGGACACGAAACCTTCCCGCGCCGCCCGCGCGTGCGCCGCGAGATCGTCGGCGAGCTGACGGTGGCGGTAGGCGAACATGGGCCGCAGCACCGCGGCGGGCACCGGCGCGTCCACCCGGTCCACCACCCGGGTGCGCGTCTCGTCGACGACCTCGAAATCGTGGGTGTGCCGCCACGGGAGCAGTCCGGCGGGCAGCGACCCGATGCCGTCGACGGTCACCGCGTCGACGAACCGGCGTGGCGGGTCGTACTCGCGGGAGTCGTGCCGCGCCACCCAGCGCAGCCCGCCGGGCAGTCCGAGCACCGCCCGCCCGTCGCAGAGCGAGTCCGCTTCCGCGCGCGGCGACACCGGTTGCCATGGCGGGGCAAGGCGAGTGAGAGCGCCGGGGCGCGCGTGCCAGGCGAACACCTCGGAGCGGGGTAGATCGATGACGCTCGCGTACTCGATACCCATGTCCCGACTGTAGTCCGAACCCGACTCGATGCAGCGTTCCCGCATCGTTTCTCGCCGTCGAGACGCCGGAATTAGAACTTGTTCTACCATTGGTCCAGACCTGATCACGTCGACGGAGGTTCCGCCATGCCGCTGGATCATTCGGGCGCAGCGCTGCTGACGGCCGTCGAAGCGTCGCCACGAGCGGTCGCGGCGCACGACAAGTCCGCGTGGGTCGGCCTGTTCGCCCCGGACGCGGAGGTCAACGACCCGGTGGGCTCCCGCCCGCACATCGGGCGCGCCGCCATCGAACGCTTCTACGACACCTTCATCGGGCCGAATACCATCGCGTTCCGGGTAGACCGCGACCTGGTCCATCCGCCGATGGTGGTGCGCGACCTGACCATCGTCACCACGATGTCGACCGGCGCCACCGTCTTCGTCCCGATGCATTTGCGCTACCGGCTCGTCGAGCAGGACGGCGTCTGGAAGATCGCCTACCTGGCCGCGCACTGGGAGCTGGCGGGCATGATCCGGCAACTGCTGCGCACCGGGCTACCCGGCATCGCCGCCGCGGTGAAGCTCGGGCCGCAACTGGTCGTCAATCAGGGCGTCGGCGGAGCACTGGGCATGCTGCGGGCGCTCGGCGGCGTGGGTGGTCGCGGAAAGCGGGCTACGACAAGGCTTTTCGCCGCCGCGGCGAGCACCGACCTGAGCCGTGTGCGCGAGCTGCTCGGGCAGCGGGCCGACATCGAACTGCCCGCGGGCACACCGGTGTCGGTGGAGGAATTCACGAATCGAGCTCGCAGCATGCGCTGGAGCAAGGTGATCGCGGCCGGGCGTACCGTCACGGCGAGTGTGCGGCTCGGCGCGGTATCCGGAGTGGCGGTCGTGGAGTTCGCTCAGGGCGGCGACGGCATCGCGAGTCTGCGGTTCTACCTCGATCCCGCCTGATCCGGGCTGAGGTCACCTGCGGCACGCGCTCGGCACGCCGGAGCCGGACGGCTCGCACCGCCCGGCTCCACAGCGGTCGATCAGGACGCGAGCTGCACGGCTGTGACGCGCTCCTCGGGCGACGGCTCCGCCACCGCGGCGGGCGTCGCGGGGTGCTCGGTCCAGCCGGGCGGGCCGAAGATGTACCCGAGCCGCCCGCGCCAGGTGCTCGCGCCGCGCACGTCGCGGATCAGCGCCGCGAGTTCGTGGTAGTTGACCTTCAGCGGATTGTCGGTGCCGATGTTCTTGGTCAGGCCGTAGCGAACCGGTTCGGACTCGGCGGCGAAGCTGCCGAACATGCGGTCCCAGATGATGAGGATGCCGCCGTAGTTCTTGTCGATGTAGGGCTTGTTCGAGCCGTGGTGCACACGGTGGTGCGAGGGGGTGTTGAACAGGAACTCGATCGGGCGCGGCAGCGTCTTGACCCGCTGGGTGTGAATCGGGAACTGGTAGAGCAGCCCGATGCCTTGCAGCAGGAAGATCATCCAGGCCGGGAAACCGAGCAGCGCGGCGGGCACCCACGCCAGGCCGCGCAGGATGTTCGGAACCGGATGCAGCCAGGAGAGGCGGATCGCGGTGGAGAGGTTGAAGTGCTCGCTGGAGTGGTGCACGTTGTGCGCGGTCCACATCAGCCGCACCCGGTGATCGGCGCGGTGGGCCCAGTAGTAGCACAGATCCGTCACGATCAGGCCGAGCACCCAGACCCACCACGATCGCGGCGACAGGTGCAGCGGCGTGACCGCCGCGGCGACGACCACCGCCGAGAACGGCACCACGTACTGCATCAGCGGCTTGGTCAACCGGCCCAACGTGAACGTCGCCACGTTGGAGGCGGTGTCGCGGGCCGAACCTCCGTTGCCGGATCGGTCGGGATCACGCCGGTAGGCGATCCACTCGACCAGCATGAGCACCGCGAATGCTGGTATGGCATAGCTCAGCAACTCGAACTCCACACGGCCCATGGGTACTCCTTCGTCGTCTGCCGTCGGCCTCCGACGCTACGGGCTCGTGCCTGGGAAAACATCGCGCCGCCGAGGGACTTCGCGTCCCCCGCGCGGGGGACGCGGGCGCGCAGGCGCACCGGCAGAGTTGTCGACCGTGCGTCGTCTTCCGGGGAGGTTCCGATCATTAGGATCACCCTCAGGACGGGCACCGGAACCAGACGGAGGCGGTGACGAACTGTTGGACGTGAGCAGGTCGCTGGCGCGTCAGTCGGTGGTCGTCGCCGTGGTGGCCGCCGCCATCGACGCGGTGGTGCTCGGCCTGTGCGGCGTGTTCGCGGTGGCGCCGTGGCAGACGGTCGCCGCCATCATCGCGATCGTCGCCGCCGATCTCGCCTTGGCCGCGCCGCCCCGGACGGCGGGCGTGGTCGCGGTCGTGCAGGTGCTGGTGCGCCTGCTGGCCGCGCTGCTGCTGTACCGGCACGGATTCCCGGTGCGATTCGCCGACGTCGGGTTCCTGGTGGCCGGATACCGCGCGGGAGCATGGCTGGCCGGGCCGACTTCCGTGTTCACCATGCTGCTGCTGTGCGCGGGAGTCGCCGGGGCGCACCTGTTCACCGACAGCGCCGCGGCGCACGACTGGAGGTTGTTGCTCGCCACGACCGTCTCCGCCGGTTGCGTGCCCTGGCTGGTCGGCCGCTATACGGCGGCGCGCGGCTCCTACATCGCCGATCTGGAGCAGCGGGCGCGCTTGCGGCAGCAGGAGCACCGGACGGCCGTGGAGCGCGCGGTCACCGAGGAACGGGCGGCCATCGCCCGCGACCTGCACGATGTGATCTCCCATCACGTCAGCGCGATCGGCATCCACGCTGGTGCGGCGCGGCTGGCGCTCGGCGGCACGGCGAACGCGGCCGCCGCCCGATCGCTGTCCGCGGTGGAGTCCAGCAGCAGGGCCGCGATGGTGGATCTGCGCCGCCAGCTCGACCTGCTGCACGGCCGCGAGGACGAGGGGCAGCGCCAGCCCGGCCTCGCCGACATCGACGGGTTGATCGAGCACGTCCGCGCCGCCGGGTTGGACGTCGAGACGAACGTGCGCGGCGAGGCGGTGGAACTGCCGGATTCGCTGAACATCACCCTGTACCGGATCGTGCAGGAGATGCTGACCAACGCGCTGCGGCACGGGGACGGCACGCACGCGCGCTTGGAGGTGGAGTACCTGCCGAAGCGGGTCGTGCTGCGCGCGACCAACCCCCTCGCTCCCGGACCGGTCACCACCGGCACCTCGGTGCCGCGCGGACTCAACGGCATCCGCCGCCGCGCGGAGTTGTTCGACGGCGAAGTGGACTACGGCCGCGACGCCACGCACTGGCAGACCACCGTGTCGGTGCCGATCGGAGGATCGTGAACCCGCCCATCCGCGTCCTGATCGCCGACGACCACAGCGTGTTCCGCTCCGGCCTGCGCGCCGTCGTCGACAGCCAGCCGGACCTGGATTGCGTCGCCGAGGTGAGCGACGGCCGCGCCGCGATCAGCGAGACCGCCCTGCTGCGCCCGGACGTCGCGATCCTCGACGTGCGGATGCCGAAGCTGGACGGTCTCGCCGCCACCGCCGCGATCGTCGCCGCGGGGGGCACCCACGTCCTTGTGCTCACCACCTACGACAGCGACGCCAACCTGTATCGCGCCCTGCAAGCGGGCGCGAGCGGGTTCCTGCTGAAAAGCCTGCCGCCGGAAGAACTGGTCACGGCCATCCGGATCGCGGCGCGCGGCGACGCGCTGATCGACCCCTCGATGACCCGCCGCCTGGTCTCCCGCTTCGCGAACACGCTCGCACCGCCGCGCACCCCGCCGGAGGTCCAGCAGCTCACCGCCCGCGAACTCGAGGTGCTGCTGCTGCTCGCCGACGCGCGCAGCAATGCCGAGATCGCCGCGCAGCTCGGCGTCGGCGAGGAGACGGTGAAGACCCACGTCTCCCGTATCCTCGCCAAACTCGGCGTCCGCGATCGCATCCACGCCGTGGTCTACGCCCATCAGCACGGCCTGGTGGCGCCGGGATCGGCGCGCTCCGACTGACCCGGGTATACCGGCCGTCGCCCGGACCTCGACCAATCGCCGCACCCGTCGGCACGAGCGTCGTGCACGAGTCGTGTCGACCGCGCCCTACGCTCTCTCGCCGCGAGCCGCGGAGCCCGTCGACACCCCCGCCGAAACCACGATTGCCGCGGCGGCGACAACCGAGCGCGGCGGCTCGGGTGTCGCCGCCGGACGACTCACGCGCCGGTCGGCGGCTCCCCGACGGTCCTGGTCGGATCGATGACGCCGAACACCTCGCCCTGCGGCCCCTGGACGATGCCCATGCGGCCGAAGGGGCTGTCGTCTGGCCCGGTCATGACGGTGGCGCCCAGATCGCGCGCTTTGGCCAGCGCGTCGTCGGTGTCGCCGACCTGGAACCAGGCCAGCCAATAGGACGGATTGTCGCCCGGCATCTTCGTCGAATCGTTGATGCCGCCGACGGCGTCGCCGTCGGGCGCCAGGCTGAAGGTGGAGTAGACGAAGTTCTCGCCGTCGCCGATCTCGGTGTAGTGCCAGCCGAACACCTCGGCGTAGAACTGCTGAGCCTGCTTGTAGTCGCTGGTGTGCAGCTCGTTCCAGCAGTAGGCGCCGTGCTCGTTGTAGATCCCCGCGCCGCTGTGGGCCTTGGCCTCCCAGATGCCGAAGACCGCGCCGGTGGGGTCGGCGCCGACGACCATGCGGCCGACATCGAGCACGTCGAACGGTTGCATCATCAGCGAGCCGCCCGCGGCGTTCACCTTATCCGCGATGGCGTCGGCGCTGTCGGCGGCGAGGTAGGTGGTCCACACCGACGGCATCGGCATGCCTTCCGGCTTGGGCCCGATGCCCGCGGCCGCCCGGCCGTTGCGCATCGCCATCAGATAACCCCCCGCCTCGGGCGGGCTGTCTTGAATGTCCCAGCCGAAGAGTTCGCCGTAGAACTCGCGGGCGCGTGCCGGGTCGTCGACCTGGCAGTCGACCCAGCACGGTGTTCCCTGCGGCCAGCTTCCGTCATGAGTGGGCATTGCGGGTGCCTCCTGATACGGGTTGCCGATGTCCGGCCGAGACAGCCGGCACACGGCTAGTCAACCATCAGCATTCCGTTGGAGTGGGCGATTCGGCCGAGCACTCCGGTCCAGTTCGCGAGCCTGGAAACCCAGGCGAAAGACCCCCTACACAGATCAGTCCCCGGTAGTCTTCGTCGTTCCGTGAGCCTCAGTCGTCGCTGACGGCTCCGGTCTTCGACTGGCTTGCCGGGGGCCTAGCCGGATCCCGTATCGGTGTCTTCACTGCCTGCCGACGTCTCAGCTGACAGTGCGCTCACCGACCGTTGTTCCGGTGTAATGACCAGTTTCCTCCACATTTTCCGCTAGTCAAGAGGTCGGCGGGGCCAATTCTCCGGCGGGGAGCGGGCGCCACCCACGGCAGCGCGGACATCCTTCAGCACAGCGGATCGCGCCGTGCGCGCTCGGCATCCCAACCGAGGGCGCGGGACAGGTACGCCATCTCGCCTACCAATGCCGCCCTGTTCGCCGGCCGTCCCGTCGGAGGCTTCACGGCATGCGTTCCCCCTTCGGGTTCGACGCAGGGGACGCGTCCGAGCACACCCGCCGCAACCACCCCGCCATCGACACCGGATCCGCCGCCGCCGAGACAAGACGACGCACTTCCAGATCAAACGCAAAACGGCCCCGGAACCAGTGTTCCGGGGCCGTTCCTAGTAGCGGGGACAGGATTTGAACCTGCGACCTCTGGGTTATGAGCCCAGCGAGCTACCGAGCTGCTCCACCCCGCGTCGGTGAACACAACATTACACACGGGTTCGCGAAGTCTGCAAATCGCCAGCTCAGGGACGGTTTCGAGGAGTTGAACAGACCACGCGACATCCCCGCGGCCCCATCTCCGAGCCGGAAAGGCCCTGCGGCAATCCGATGGCGGCGATATTCCCCGCCACGGCACCGCGCCCACAAGATTCACCACTGAATACCCACTTCAAACGTGACCTATTTCACCATATCGTGGTGATCTCACTCACATAACGATGCGATAACTTCACCAAGATTCAGCGTGTTGACAGCGTTTCCCAGCTGGTAAAACACCGATATTCGGGTTATTCGCTTCATGCAATTCCGGCGTTATCAAGATGTGATCTGCTGAGAATTCTTCGTTACCGTCACTCCACGGCCCGGATCATCCGAGACGGGCTCGAACTCGAACCGCCGAACACCGGTGACCCTGTCCCGCGGTTCGAGGATCCCCGACGACCTGGGGACAGGGGCACGGCAAAAGCTTCGATCGCCGTGCCGGCGGGCGCAGGGAGGGAAACGACCATGACCGAGAACCGGAAGATCAGCACCCGCGCCATCGGCTTCGCCGCCATCACCGGCGCTCTTGTTGCCGTCCCGTTCGCATTCTCCACCGCTTCCGCCTCTGCGGCCACCCACGATTGGGACGGCGTCGCGCAGTGCGAGAGCGGTGGCAACTGGGGGATCAACACCGGAAACGGCTACTACGGTGGCCTGCAGTTCTCGCAGAGCACCTGGGCCGCCAACGGCGGCAGGGGCTCGGCCCACACCGCCAGCAAGGAAGAGCAGATCCGCGTGGCGGAGAACGTGCTCGCCACCCAGGGCCCCGGCGCGTGGCCGACGTGCGGCAAGTACCTGCGTCCCGGCACCTCCGAGCCCGAGCCGCTGGTCCGGGCCGAGGAACTTCCCACCGTGCCCGAGCCCGCCCAGCCCGCCGTGAGCGCCGCGCAGTCCCTGGTCGAGCAGGCCCAGTCCGCCGCAAGCGAGCTGGCCGAGCAGTACGGCTTCAAGGGTCAGGTCGAGCAGATCCTGAGCCAGAACAGCGCGCTGATCGACTCCCTCGGTCGCTGACGCGTTCCGCGCCGAACGAAAGACGCCGCCATCGCGATGATGGCGGCGTCTTTCGTTGTGCCCGTGGAAACGGCGCTACTCAGCGACCGGCGTCCTGGTAGGCCTTGACGGCGGCTTCCAGCTCGTCCAGCGCCCGGCCGAAGTCCTGGAAATTCCCGCTGCGCATCGCATTTCGCACATTCTCGATCTTGCGGTTGAGTTCGGCCGCGGCGGCGTCCTTTGCGGCGGACGAGCCCGTCGCCGGCGGCTGCGCCGAGGCGGGCGGCGGCGTCGAGGCGTTACTCGTCCCGTTGTTGCCCTGCTCGGCGGGCGCCGGAGTGGTGCCGGGCTTGGGCCTGGTGCCCGAGTCGCCGCCGAACGGCGTCGCCAGCGCGCCCGCGCCGGGGATCACCTGGTTCAGCGCGTCCGCCAAGGTCGAGGCGTAGCCCACCTTGACGTTGCCCGCCTCGTCCCGATAGCTCACCAGCACCCGCAGCAACTGCGGGAAGGTCGCGGTGTTCGGGCCGGTGTTGCGCTCGTTGTAGAACGGCTCCACATAGAGAATGCCGCCGTCGGCGACCGGCAGGGTCAGCAGATTGCCATATTTGATCTTGTTCGAATTGGACAGCAGCGTTTTCTCCCGCGACACCTCCGGCGATGTCGTCATCCGGTTCTGTGTCTGCTGCGGACCCAATGTCTGTGTGTCCGTTGGCAATCGAAGGATCGTGAATTTACCGTAGCCGTCCGGGTCGGAACGCACCGAGATATAGGCCGCGAGATAGGGCCGGTTGTAGCCGGTCATCGCGCTGGTCAAATTGAACGTGGGCTTGTTCGTTTTCGGATCGCCCAGCAGCACGTAATACGGCGGCTGGTTGGCGGTGGTCCCGCCCTCGGTGGTCGGGTCGGCGGGAACCGACCAGAAAGCGTTGTTGGTGAAGAACTCTCGCGGATCGTCCACGTGATACTTCGACAGCATCTCGCGCTGAACCTTGAACAGATCCTCCGGATAGCGGAAGTGCGCCCGCAGTTCCGGCGAGATCTCGCTCTCCGGCTTCACCGCGCCGGGGAACACCCCGCGCCAGGCCTTCAGCACCGGATCCGACGAGTCGACCTCGTAGAGGGTGACGCTGCCGTCGTACGCGTCGACCGTCGCCTTGACCGAGTTGCGGATGTAGCTGACCGCCTTGCGGGGCAGCAGCCGCCCGGTCTTCTTGTCGATGCTGTCCTCCAGCGCGCCCTCCAGCGAGGTGGTCTGCGCGTAGGGGTAGTTGTCCAGCGTGGTGTAGGCGTCCACGATCCAGACGATCCGTCCGCCGACCACCGCGGGGTAGGCGTTGCCGTCGGTGGTCAGCCAGGGCGCGACCTTCTGCACCCGCTCGCGCGGGCTGCGGTTGAAGATGATCTTCGAGTCGTCGCCGATGGCCGAGGAGAACAGGATGTTGCGCTCGGCGTACTTGGCCGCGAAGGCCAGGCGATTGAACCAGTTGCCGATCGGTACGCCGCCCTTGCCGGTGTAGGTGTACTGCGCGGTGTCGGAGTCGTACTCACGCGGACGCTGACCGTCCATCGCGCCGACGATCGCGTAGTCCGGGTTGGCCTGCGAGATCAGTTCGCCGAAGTAGACGCGCGGCTGGTCCACCTTGATCCGCTGCTTGTCCGCGGGGGTGAACAGGTCGCTCACCATGAAGATCGGATAGCCGCCGTCGCCGCTGCCACCCGCGGCGTTCGGATCGTCCGACGGCGGCTTGTTCACCCGGTTGGCCGGCGCGGCGACGAATCCGTTGCCGTGGGTGTACACCGTGTGCCGGTTGATCCAGTCGGTCTGGTTGCCACTCAACGCCGCGGGCGAGAGCTCCCGAGCGGCGACGATGTAGTCCTGCACGTCACCGTCGAGGTTGTAGCGGTCGATGTCCAGCGACTCCGGGAAGCCGTAGAAGTTCTTCAGCTGGCGCAGCTGGGTGAAGGTGGGCGAGAGGATGTTCGGGTCCAGCAGCCTGGCGTTGCCGATGGTCGCGGCGTCCACCGGCACCTCGAGCGGGCTCTTGCTGCTCTCGCCCTTGTAGTCCTTGTAATCGATCCTGTCGTCGGTGATGCCGAACGCCTGCCTGGTCGCGGCGATGTTGCGTTCGATGTACTCGCTCTCCTTGTCCGCGGCGTTCGGACGCACCGAGAACTGCTCGACCACCAGCGGCCACACCGCGCCGACCAGGATCGAGGACAGCACCAGCAGGGCGGCGGCCATCGCCGGCACCCGCAGATCGCGCAGCACGATGCCGGCGAAGAACGCCAGCGCGCAGATCACCGCGATGGACAGCAGGATCAGCTTGGCGGGCAGCACCGCGTTGATGTCGGTGTACGAACCGCCGGTGAAGGTGGGTTCCTTGCGGCTGCTGGAGAGCAATTCGTACCGGTCGAACCAGTAGGCGATGGCCTTGAGCAGGACGAACAACCCGGCCAGCAGGGCGAGCTGGATGCGCGCCGGGCGGGTGAGCGTGCCCTCGCGGCCGCTCAGGCGCAGCCCGCCGAAGACGTAGTGGGTGACCAGGCTGGCGAAGAACGCGATGACCACCGCGACGAAAAGCCAGTTCAGCACCATGCGGTAGAAGGGCAGGTCGAAGGCGTAGAAGCCGACGTCGAGGCCGAACTCCGGGTCCTTCTCGCCGAACGATCCGCCGTTGAGGAACAGCTGCACCGTCACCCAGTTCGACTGCGCCACCAGGCCCGACAGCAGGCCGAGCAGCACCGGGATGCCGACGCCGAACAGCCGCAGCCTGCTCATCACGGTGGTGCGGTAGCGCGCGATCGGATCGTTCGGGCCCGCCACCGGCACGAACACCGGCCTGGAGCGGTAGGCCAGCAGCAGCGCCAGCCAGACCACCAGTCCGACGAAGGCCGCCACCACGAGGAATAGCAGCACCCGGGTCCGCAGCACCGTGAGATACACGTTGCGGAAGCCGACCTCGCCGAACCACAGCCAATTCGTGTAGGCGTCCGTCAACCGCGGCCCGAGCAGCAGCAGCGCCGCGAGCACGATGGCCGCCACCAGCAGCACACGGCTGCGTCGGGACAGCGAAGGTAAGCCGGTGGGGGGCCGCATGCCCACGATGCCACTCTCCAAGGTCCGGCGACGCTCGCACCGAGAGGCCCGGCCGATGCGCCGCAGTCCGATGTTGCGGGTGGTCCTTCCGGACCGTCCCGGCCCACTCTACGGAAATCGGACACCATGCAGCTGGCAGGGTTGCGCTTGCCGCGCCGGGGAACCGTTCGCCCGGGTTTGCGGCTGCGCTCACCGGCGGTTTGATTGGATGTTCGGGTGACCCCAGACCTGCACGCCGAACTCGTCCTCGCCCGATCCGTCCGGGAGGTGGCGGAATTCGTCGACGCCGAGGGGTGGGGCCGTCCCCCGCAGATGTTCGCCTTGGTGCCGACCGCGGACCTGGTCGCGGCGCAGCCGGAACTGGAGGAGCAACTCGACGAGGGCGGCGAGCTGACGCCGGTCGCCCAAGAGGCGTTCCCGGACGACATCACCGGCGGCTCGATCGCCTTGGACGAATTCCTGGCCACCACCAGCTGGCCGCCCGCCGTCCGCGGTTGCGTGCTGGTGCAGGAGATCGTAGTGCTCCCGCCGGACGCCGAGTCGACGCTCGACGACGCGCTCGCCCCGCTGCTGGCCGACCACGAAGCCGCCGACGCGGCCGCGCGCGCCGCCGCCGAAGCCCACCCGGAACGCAGGGAGGCCAGGTTGTTCGCCGCGGTGCTGCGCGACGGCGCGTCGCTGTGCCTGTTGCAGCTGCGCCCCGAGGACGACGCGGACGATTTCGGCGACCTCGACCTGCGCACCTACCCGAACCTGGCGCCGAATCTGGTCGAGGCACTGCACCACACGCTCGAATGAACTACCGGCCTCGCAGACCACGGCACGACGCCGCTGCATCACGCGCAGACAACGCGGGTCGTTCGCCTGCGCGGGGATCACGCCGTGGCCGCGGTGAGCGCCCGGGCAGATGCGCGCGGCTTCCGGTGCGGATCACCGCTCCGGCGTCACCCGCAGCTGACCGGTTCTTTGCCGGTGTTGATCTCGTTGAGCGACTGCACCGCGCCGGTGAGGTTCTCGATGCGCACCAGCCGCAGGCCGTCGGGAGTCCGCTGCCTGGCCTCGTCGCAGTTGGCCGCGGGAACCAGGAAGGTCTCCGCGCCCGCCTCCCGCGCGGCCATCATCTTGTATTGGATACCGCCGATCGGCCCGACCTTGCCGTCTTGATCGATGGTCCCGGTACCCGCGACGAACTTGCCGCCGTCCAGTTCGCCGGGGGTGAGCTTGTCGATCAGGGCGAGGCTGAACATCAGGCCCGCCGACGGACCTCCGATGTCGGCGAGGTTGAACGCGACCTCGAGCGGCGGCCGCGCGCCTTCGCCCGGCGTCACGCCCAGGTAGCCCTTGGCCGGGTCGTCGGGGCGGGCGCCGAGCACGATCGTCGCGGTCTGCTCGGCGTTGTCGCGGCGGAACACCACGGTCAGCGTGCTGCCCGGCGCCTGGGATCCGACCGCGGTGACGACGTCCTTGGGCGTCGTCACCGGCGTGCCGTTGATGCTGATCAGTTCGTCACCGGCGCGCAGCGCGTCGCGAGCGGGCCCGTCGTCGGCCACCTTGCGCAGCAGCACGACCGTGGGCAGGTTCAGATAGTGCAGGGCGGCGACCTCGGCGTTGCCCTCGGAGTCCTTGAAGTCCTCCTGGTTGGACTTGTCGATCTCCTCGCGCGAGACGCCGGGCGGGTAGACCTCCGAGCGCGGCACCAGGCCGTGCTTGCCGCTGGCCCAGAAGCCGAACGCCTCGAAGATGCTCAGCCCGTCGCGCACCGACACCGTGGTCATGTTGAGATGGCCCGTGGTCGGATCGACCTCGGTGCCTCGCACGTCGACGACGTCCTTGCCGTCCACCGTGCCGAGGGTGTTGAAGGTGGGGCCGGGCCCGAGTGCGACGTACGGCACAGTCAGCACACTGCCTACGACACCGAGCACGAGGACCGGGATCAGGGCGGCCACCAGGGTGAGGATCCGACGATTCACCTGGACCACAGTAGTGACAGCCCGCGGCGCGAGTGGCCGGAGGCGGTCGTTTCGGCCCGCCGCGCCGCCGCCGATTTCGCGCCGCGCGAACAGAGGGATGCTGTGCTACACGCGTAACGTAAAGAACATGAACGACCTCCCCTTCGGATTCTCCAACCGCGACGACGACGATCGCAAGCGCGGTGACGAGCCGAGCGGTCCCGGCCCGAACGACCCGTTCGGTTTCGGTATCGGTGGGTCCGGCGCGGGCGGATTCGACCCGGCGCAACTCGGCCAGATGCTGACCTCGCTCGGCCAGATGCTCAGTGGCATGGGGCAACCGGGCTCGGCGCAGGCCGGGCCGGTGAATTACGACGTCGCCAAGCGGCTGGCCCGCCAGCAGCTCGGCTCGTCCGTCGCCCCGGTGAGTTCGGGCGCCGCGAGCGCGGTGGCCGACGCCGCGCACCTCGCCGAACTCTGGCTCGACAGCGCGACCACCCTGCCCGCGGGCGCCGCCAAGACGGTCGCGTGGACCGCCAACGACTGGATCGAGCAGACCCTGTCCACCTGGCAGCGGTTGTGCGACCCGGTCGCCGAGCAGATCTCGGGCATGTGGACCGCGGCGCTGCCGGAGGAGGCCAGACAGTTCGCCGCGCCGATGGTCGGCATGCTGGGCCAGATGGGCGGCTTGGCCTTCGGATCGCAACTCGGCCAGGCGCTCGGCCAGCTCGCCAAAGAAGTGCTGACCTCCACCGATATCGGTCTGCCGCTCGGCCCCACCGGCACCGCGGCGCTGCTGCCCGCGGCGATCTCGGAGTTCAGCGCCGGGCTGGAGCAGCCGGAGAGCGAGATCCTGGTCTTCCTCGCCGCGCGTGAGGCCGCCCACCAGCGGCTGTTCGCGCACGTGCCGTGGCTGCGTCAGCAGGTGCTCGGCGCGGTCGAGGACTACGCGCGCGGCATCCGCATGGACTTCTCCGCGATGGAGCAAGCCGCGCAGAACATCGATCCGATGTCGCTGACCGATCCGGCGAAGCTCGAGGAGATCCTGGCCCAGGGCACCTTCGAGCCGCAGACCACACCCGAGCAGAAGCAGGCGCTCGAGCGACTGGAAACGCTGCTGGCGCTCATCGAGGGCTGGGTTCAGGTCGTCGTCGCCGACGCCGTTGGCGACCGCCTGCCCGGCGCGGGAGCGCTGGCGGAGACGCTGCGCAGGCGGCGCGCCACCGGCGGGCCCGCGGAACAGACCTTCGCGACGCTGGTCGGGCTGGAGTTGCGTCCACGCAAGCTGCGCGAGGCGGCGGCGCTGTGGCGCAGGCTCACCAGCGACGCGGGCATGACCGCCCGCGACCGCGTGTGGGCGCACCCGGACCTGCTGCCGGATTCCGACGACCTGGACTCCCCCGCCGGTTTCATCGACTCGGTCATCGGCGGCGCCGCCACCGTCTTCGACGACCCGCTGGCGCAATTGGCCGAAACCGAGGCTCGCGAGCGCGCCGCCCGCGAGGGCAAGGACGACGACAGCGGGGCCGACCAGGGCGAAGAGGGCGGCGCATCGTCCTGATCCGGGTTGTGGATGACGCGAAATCCTGTGGATAACCGAGGATTTCGGCACCGGTAGCACATCGCGCGATCCGCATACTGATGACATGACAACGATGTGTCGCGGTCCGCGATTGCGCCCGAGGGTGACCGTCCTGGTCCGCCCGACCGGTGTCGTCCAGCTCGGGTGCGATCCGGAGACCGCGGTGGTGCTCGATCCGGACGGCATGGACGCCGAGACCGTCGTCGCTTTCCTGCGTCTGCTCGACGGTCTGCGCACCAAACCGCAGATCATCTGGCGTGCCGGAGAATGCGGCATCGATGCCGAACGCGCCGTGGCATTGCTCACGCTGGTCGACGAAGCCGGACTGCTCGACCACCCCGAGGAGCGGGCCGGGCATGTGCGAACGGTGCGGGTGCACGGTCTCGGCCCGCTGTCGGACGCGGTGTCGGCCGGTTTGCGGGCGCTCGGTATGCGGCCGAGCCGTTCCCGGGACTACCCGTCCGGTCCGGCGACGGTGCGGTCCTGGGGAGCGGATCTCGTAGTGCTAGCCGACACGCTGATGCCCGATCCCCGTCTGGTGAGCGACCTGGTCCTGCACCGGATACCGCATCTTCAGCTGCGCATCCGAGACAGCAAGGGCGTCGTCGGCCCGCTGGTGCTCCCGGGCGTCACCAGCTGCCTGCGCTGCGCCGACCTGATCCGCGCGCACAACGACACCGACTGGCCCCACCTCGCCGCCCAACTCCTCGGCCGCGTCGGCCACGCCTCCCCCGCCGGAATAGCCGCCACCACGGCAATCGCCCTGGCCGAACTAGAGACGATCATCGACTGCTCACCCCGGCGAGCCCCCGCCACCTTGAACGCGACCCTCGAACTGGACCTGGATTCCCACACCCTCGACCGCCGCGGATGGGACCGCCACCCCGCCTGCGGGTGCGCACACGTTTCGGCCGAACATGACGCCGGAATCCGGAGGTGATCGAAGATCGGCGTGGTTGGGCCCCCTCACCCCGCACCCGGATCTACGCACGTTTCCGCAGGACACGGCACCCGAATCCGGGCGTGATCAAGATTGCCGTGGCCGACCGGCCGGTCCTTCCGCCATGATGGGTACGTGTCTGAGATCGTGCGCCGTCGCTCGTCCCGCAACGCCAAGTTGGCCAAGATTCCGCTCGGCATAGCCGGACGGGCGGCCGTGGGGTTCGGCAAGAAGCTCGCCGGAGGCGACAGGTCCGAGATCAACGCGCAGCTCAATCAGAAGGCCGCCGAGCAGCTGTTCACAGTGCTCGGCGAGCTCAAGGGCGGCGCGATGAAGTTCGGGCAGGCGCTCAGCGTGATGGAGGCCGCGGTCCCCGAGGAGTTCGGCGAGCACTACCGCGAGGCGCTCACCAAGCTGCAGGCCGCCGCGCCGCCGATGCCGGCCGCGACCGTGCACCGCGTGCTCGACCAGCAGCTCGGCACCCAGTGGCGCACCCGCTTCCGTGAGTTCGACGACACTCCGGCCGCGTCGGCCAGCATCGGGCAGGTGCACCGGGCGGTGTGGTCGGACGGCCGCACCGTCGCGGTGAAGGTGCAGTACCCCGGCGCCGACGAGGCGCTGCGCGCGGACCTGAAGACACTGAACCGCATGTCCGGTCTGGTCGCTTCGGTGATCCCCGGCGCGGATGTGAAACCGATCCTCGCCGAGATCACCGAACGCACCGAAGAAGAGCTGGACTACCGCAACGAAGCGGCCAACCAGCGCGCTTTCGCCAAGGGCTTCGACGGGTACGGTGAGATCGTCGTGCCGAAGGTGGTGGCGAGCGCGCCGAAGGTGATCGTCACCGAATGGCTCGACGGCGTCCCCGTCTCCACGATCATCAAGCAGGGCGCCGAGGATCCGGAGGGCACCCGCGCGTTGCGCAATCGCGTCGCGGGGCTGATGGGGCGGTTCCACTTCTCCTCCCCCGAGGTCGTCGGACTCCTGCACGCCGACCCGCACCCGGGCAATTTCATGATGCTGCCCGACGGCAAGCTGGCGGTCATCGATTTCGGCGCCTGCGCGCCGATGCCGGACGGTTTCCCTCCGGTGCTGGGCCGAATGCTGGCCCTCGCGGTCGAGGAACGCTTCGCCGAACTCACCGAGCTGCTCTACGACCACGGCTGGGTGATTCCCGGCCGAGTGGTCACCCACCAGGAGATCGCCGACTACCTGCGGCCGTTCACCGACCCGATCCAGGCCGACTCGTTCCACTTCACCCGCAGGTGGATGCAGCGGGTAGCGGGCAAGGCTTCGGAAATCTCCAGCCCCGAGATGAAAACCGCACGCGCACTGCAACTCCCGGCGCAATACGTGATGATCTTCCGCGTACTCGGCGGCTCCGTCGGCATCCTGGCGCAACTCGACGCCGAACTGCCGTTCATGCAACTGGTCCGCACCTGGATGCCCGGCTTCACCGAGGAACGCACAGCCTCCTGAGCCGAATCCCCACCACTCGGTCGAAGCGGTAGCCCCCGCGTTGAATCGCGCACTCAGGCCGCTCCCGACCCCGGCGGGTGCGAGTCTTACGAGCGCCGTTCGCGGCCCGTCTCGCGTCCGAGTGACCGAAGCGCATGCGACGCAGTCGCGAGTCTCGGTCGCTCGGAC